>JBEKVD010000024.1:0-36790 GCA_049514315.1 Candidatus Limnocylindrales bacterium
GGCTTCGAGCCCAAGACCATCCTGACCTGGGCGAAGGATCGAATGGGCACCGGCGACTGGCTGCGTGGCCAGACCGAGCACTGCCTGATGTGCGTCCGGGGCCACCCGACGGTGACGCTCACCAACCAGACGACCCTGCTCCACGGCCCGATGCGTGAGCACTCCCGCAAGCCCGACGAGTTCTTCACGCTCGTGGAGTCGCTCTGCCCCGGCTCCAAGCTGGAGTTGTTCGCCCGCGAGGCCAGACCCGGCTGGGCTGCCTGGGGAGCGGAGGCGGCATGACTGGCACAGCCTGCCGCAGGCTCGCCACTGTGGCCCCACAGCTGGGGTGGCGACCCCGAATGGATCCCAGTGGCCTGGCCGAAGACGACATGCTCGGGCGGCTGGCTCTCTGGCTGGCCGACGTCTCGGTAGAGGCTGCCCTCGCCCAGAACTCAGGGCAGGTCGGCGGCACGCTGGAGCGCTCGACGGACCCGGATTCGCCAGGGGTTGGGCCGGCCAGATGAGTGCCCTTGCCATGCCGGCGCGTCAGAGCGTTCATGGACCCATGGCCGTCTCGATCATCTACGTCCGCCGCAGCTACAAGGAGGCGAGTGCGGCCGACGTCTCCGACGAGATGCAGGAAGCGGCCTGTCGGGCGCTCCTACCTGCGGGGGCGTCAGCCCGGGTCATCTCCGACTCGGGTGGACACAACAGCGGCTTCACGGCTGACCGAGATGGCTACCAGGCACTCCTGGCAGCCCTGGCCGCCGGCGAAGTGACCGCCATCGCCGTGTACGACCTATCTCGCCTGGCCCGCAACGCCCGCCTGATGCTCGATTTGCAGCACGAGCTGGAGCGCCGAGCGGTACCACTCCTGGTCGCCAACCTGCCCGGCGCCAGCTTTGATGGGGCCACCGGGCGCTACATGTTCGGCCAGCTCTGTCTGGCGGCGCAGCTGCAGCGCGATCTCGACTCGGAGCGCATGAGCGGCATGCAGCACCGACTCTTCGAGGACGGCCGCCACCGTGGCCACGATCCCTTCGGTTACCGGAGCCGACGGGACTCGGAGCGCAAGCTTGTCCACCCGCGAGAGCTCCTGGTCGTGCCCGAGGAGGCCACGGTCGTGCGGCGGGTTTGGGCCGAACTCGAGCAGCACTCCCTGATCGAGGTGGCTGATCTGCTCAACCGCGAGGGGGTGCCGCGTCGGGGCGCGTTGTGGACACGCGATGCGGTCAAGGACATCTCCCGCCGAGGCCGCGTGTACCTGGGCTACGTGGTCGAGAAGCGCGGCCGCGACGAGCGCCCCGGCCGCCATGAGCCGATCCTGACCGAGGCCCAGTACAACCGCACCATGGCCGCCATTGCCGCCCGGACCCGGGTCGGCAACAAGCCGGCGCCGTTCCGCAGCTATGCCCTGCGAGGTCTGGTCTACTGCGCCTGCGGCACAAGAATGCGAGGTGAAGCCCACCTCCAGCGCGGTACCGAGGTCCGCTACTACCGCTGCCCGAGCCTCGATTGCAAGGCCCGGCGCTGCCCGGCCGACGCCGTTGAGAAGGAAGTCTTGGCAGCCATCGCGTCAGCGGTCCTGCCGGAGTCAGCCATCGACTCCGCGCGCACCGAGCTGCGCCGGCGGGTGGAGACGCCGGGGGTCGCAACCGCCGGTCGAACTCGGGCGCGACTTCAGAACCGCCTCGAGCAACTGAAGAAGCAGCACTCCTGGGGCGACATCAGCGACGCGGACTACATCTCTCAGCGAGACGCCACTCGGGCCGCCCTCGCAGAGCTGCCCGATGGCGATCGGATCAAGACCTTCGACGCCTACCGGGTCAGACTGCTGGCCCTGCCCGACGCGATCGCCGCGGCGTCACCGGCGCGCCGGGAGGAACTGTGCCGGATGGTGGTCGAACGGGTCGTCGTGAACGACCGGCGCATCGAGGAGATCGTGTGGACGCCGCCGGCCCGCCCGTTCTTCTCCGACGTGGGCGAGAAAAGACAGCGGGCGTGCCCCCAAGGGGATTCGAACCCCTGATCTCAACCTTGAAAGGGTCGTGTCCTGGGCCTCTAGACGATGGGGGCGCAGCGCGAACGGGAGTGTAGCAGGAGGCGAGTGGCTGCCCTGAGAGAGGCCGTGGTCGGCGCAGGAGCGGGCATCGGTGCACACCGGCGGCCTGTGGGTTCCGCGACGGCGATGGGTTCAGCTGTTGAGAACCAGGATCATCACCGCCATTCCTGCGAAAGCACCCGCGCAGATCACGGCCGAGACTCCGCCAACGAGGGCCAGGAGAACGGCCCGGCCGCCCTCCCCATCATGGCCGGCCCGGTACATTCCGACCGATGAGATGACGCTGTCGGCCCCGAAGATCAGGCCCGTGACGACGGCAGCGCTCATGAGCACCGCCACCGGCGTGGTGTGGCTGGCTACCGCTCGGGCCAGGAAGAGGAGCGAACCGACCGATCCGGCCGTGAGGATGACCAGGGTCGGAGGTAACCGGCGCAGTCGATCGACAAGTGTGCGCCGGATCTCGACATCGTCGTCGGCTTCGTCTTCGAGATCGCGTTCAGCGTTCGCTCTGGCGGCGGGAGCCGGAGCCGCGGCCGGAGCCCCAGCCGGAGCCGGAGCCCCAGCCGGAGCCGGAACCGCAGACGGAGCCGGAGACGGAGCCGCGGCGGGAGCCGGAGCCACGGCCGGAGCCGGGGCGGGCGCAGGAGCCACGCGCACGGCTCCTGAAGGGGCGGCCGATGCGGTGGGGGCGGCCGATGCGGTGGGGGCGGCAGGACCGGCCAGGTCGCCAGCTCCAGCCGGCGGCCGGTCGAACTTGCTCTGGACGTCCCGAGGATCGTCGCTCATGGCCAGAGGTTATCAGCCGCGACCGGCTCGCCGAAGGGCGTTCAGGCGGCGCGGACCCGGACGCTGGCGGAGGCACATCAGCAGGGTTGGTGCGGGTTTCCAGGTCCGAAGATGCCGCATCGGCGGGGCCGCTCAAAAGCTATGCCTCTTCCGCGGCTTCGAACGGCGCCTCGCTCGTCCGGGACACACCCGCCGCGGATCGGTGGTAAACGGCGACCTGGTATTCGAGCCGGGGGCGCTTCATCCTGTCGGCCAGCTCGACCCCCAGGACGCCGAAGGCGGCGCCGAGCAGATCGCGCGCCTGCTCCAGGGATTCGAACGTCCACCGGCAATGGAGGACCTTGACGCGGAAGCCGGCCGCGAGGAACGGCCCGCGGCGCTGGCTCCATTCCACCAGGCGAGCTCGGGATGCCGGCCACAGGGACCAGACGTCGTCGCGGCCGTAGTCGTGCACGAGCAGCAGGCGGCCTCCCGACCGCAGCAGGCGCTCTGCATCGGTGAGGAAGGCCGATCCCGGCGTGGCCAGCTCCGACCAGAGGACCACAGCGACGTCGGCCTTGCCGGCGGGGATCTCGGCCATGCGAGCATGCACGGCGGCCCCGTCGCCCGGATCCGGAAATGCCACGGCCGTGACACGCGCCCCGATCTTATGGAGCTGCCCCGTCCGAAAGCCGCGGCCTGCGTCCAGCAGGATGACGTCGCGGCCGGCAACGGGACCGAGGGCCTCGAGCGCGGCGATCAGCTTCTCTTCGACGTCGACGACACGAAGAAACGCCTCCTCCAGCTCCGTCGTCGGCAGCGCGGCGGGCAGGTCGGGCATTGATCCTCCTAGAGGTCCGGGGCAGCCTCGATGACAACTCCCTCCCGGGACGCCAGTTGGACCGGGAGAACCCCCGTTCCGGGCGACATCGGCAAGAATGTCGTCCGCCATTCGAGTCCCGGCCAGCTTACCTGCTCGGCTCGGTGGCCTGCCAGTTCCGGTATTTCCAGGTCGAATCGGACCGGCGTGTCGCCTGCGTTCACGGCGACGATGATCGACCGGCTCGCCGAGAGCTGGACGTCCGACCGGCCGCCGTCGACTCTTCGCCGTCCGCTGGAGCTCCCCCGGTCGAACATGCCGTACGCGACCGCCGAACCTTCGGCCCCCAGCAACTCGAATCGACCGCGCCGAAGGACGGGGTGAGCATGGCGGAGAGCGATCAGGCCGCCGATGAAGTCGCGCAGCCCGAGGTCCTGC
The DNA here is from genome assembly GCA_049514315.1 of Candidatus Limnocylindrales bacterium. Taxonomy (GTDB): domain Bacteria; phylum Chloroflexota; class Limnocylindria; order Limnocylindrales; family CSP1-4; genus Fen-1039. The sequence goes on from JBEKVD010000024.1 coordinate 4,068, forward strand.
CGGACCGGATCCCACTGGTAGGCCCGACGGCAGTCGGGATCCGCGCCGCCCTCCAGCCCAACCTCGTCGCCGTAGTAGACGCACGGCGCGCCCGGCAACGTCATCTGGATCAGTGTCGCGAGGCGCAGGGCCGTGGCGTCGCCGCCCGCCAGAGAGACGAATCGCGGCGTGTCGTGGCTGTCCAGCAGGTTCAGCTGGAGTGACGTCACCTCGGGCGGATACATGGCCATCACGCCGGCCAGCTGCCGTCCGAACTCGGGCCCGTCGATGGATCGAACGGTTCGGGCATATTCGTGCGTCTTCGCGACCAGGGCCTCGTCAAGCCGGCCGGCTCCCGCAAACGACAGGATCGCTTCCGTGAGCGGGTAGTTCATGAGGGCGTGGAATCGGTCCCCGGCGAGCCACTCGGGTGCGGGGTTCCAGATCTCGCCGACGAGATACGCCTGTGGGTTGGCCGCCAGCACGCGGCGGCGGAACTCCTCCCAGAAGCCGGGCTCGGCGATCTCCTCGGGCACGTCCAGGCGCCAGCCGTCGATGCCGAAGCGGATCCAGCGCTCCGCGACGCCGTAGATGTACTCACGGACCTGCGGGTTCGAATGGTTCAGCTTGGGCAGCGCCGGCATGTCCCACCAGGCCTGGTATCCAAGAACCCGTTGAGAGGGGGTCCCCGGCCGGCCAGACGGTATGCCGGCGCTCGGGACCGCGTAGCCCTCGGCCGCGACCGGGACCGAAGGCTCGAGCCCGCTTTGCATTTGCCGGACGGCCTCGACCTCCGTAAGTCCCGGATAGGCGATCAGCTCGCGCCTGCTCAACAGCACGTCGGGATCGAGGTAGAACCAGTCGCGATAGGGCGAGCTGCCGCCGTTCTCAAGGACGTGGTGGAACGGCCAGAATCCCCGGCTGGCATGGTTAAAGACGCCGTCAAGGATGACGCGCATACCGCGGGCGTGGGCCGAAACGAGAAGCTCCCGCAGAGCGGCATCGCCACCCAGCAGCGGATCGACCCGCTCGTAGTCGTAGGTGTGATATCGATGGTTCGATGCCGAAGCGAAGACCGGCGTCAGGTACAGCGCGGTGATACCCAGGGCGTGTAGTTCGTCGAGGTGCTCGGCGATGCCCAGCAGATCGCCGCCCTTGAAGCCGTGCTGTGTGGGCGGCGCATCCCAGGGCTCGAGGTCGCCCGGTTTGGCCACGCGCCGGCTGGAGGCAAATCGGTCCGGGAATACCTGGTAGAAGACCGCGTCGCGGACCCACTCCGGCTCGGAAACCGGAGGCGGGATCGAACCATCCGAACCCGTCAAAGCAGCCCCTCCGGTCCGGGTCGACTTTCGGAATCCGTCGTTCCCGGAGCTCCCGCCGCCGCCCGACGGCGGGTCGAGGCTCGGACCGGCGCCCCTGCCGACGCTCGGGCTGACGCCCGTGCTGGCGCCCGGGCCGGCGCTCGGGCTGACGCCCGTGCTGGCGCCCGGGCCGTAGACCCTCGGATGATCAGCCGGGTCTCCAGGATCTTGTGTTCGGGCCGATCGAGATCGGGCCGGGCGATCATGCGCAGCAGCAACCTGGCGGCCTCCTCGCCCTTCTGCCGGATGGGCTGGTGAACGGTCGTCAAAGGCGGATTCGAATGCAGTCCGACCTCCAGGCCGTCGAAGCCGACGATGCTCAGATCCACGGGCACGGCAAGGCCCACCTCGCGGGCGGCCCACATCACGCCGATGGCCATCACGTCGCTCATAACCAGGATCGCCGACGGTCGCAGGCCATCCTCCCAGATGCGGCGGAACGTGGCGACGCCGCCGTCGAAACTGGCCGGCCCGACGACGAAGCGCTCGTCGCGCAGCCTCACGCCGCCGACCTCCAGGCCCTGGCGGTAGCCGGCAAGGCGGCGCAATGTCACCGTTTCGGTGGGGCCGACCGAGTGCTCGGAGAGGCCCGACATGCTCGGCGGCTCGACGCCGATGACGACGAACTCGCGGTGGCCGAGCGAAAGCAGATGCCGGGCGGCCGATCGGGCACCCACCTCGTCGTTCGATTCGACCGAGGCATGCTCGGGCAGCGCCGCGCTGTCGACCAGGACCATCGGCAAACCGGCGCGCCGGACCTGCTCAACCTCGCGGTCGTCCTCCGACAATCCGACTGCGATGAAGCCGTCCACCGTGGCTCGGCCGATGGCTCGGACCAGGGGCCGATGCATCGGCGAGAGCAGGAGCAGCCCGTAGCCCGCCTGGTCGGCCTGGGCGGCCAGGCCGGCGCACAGCTCCGCGTAGAACGGATCGCCGAAGACGCCGCTCAATTCCTGCGGCGTCACCATTCCGATGGTCATGGAGTGTTGGCCGGCGAGCGTCCGCACCGTGGGTCGCGGCCGGTATCCCATGGCGTCGGCGACGCCGCGGATCCTCGCGGCGGTACCCGCATTCAGCCGCTCCGGGCTGTTGAAGGCGAACGAAACGGCCGTCCTGGAGACGCCCGCTTCGGTTGCCACGTCGTCTATGCGCGGACGCTTCGGGCTTCCGCTCACGCCACCTCCCTGCTCATGTCCCGGGATCGACCGGTACGACCCGCGCCTCCGGCGCTCGGCACGCTATCCGTGACCGGAGTGACTGTCAACGTCGGCCGCGGCGGAATATCCTGTGGCGGTCTTCTCGGTTCGCGCGTAGCCGGCGCAGGCTCGCTCCCGCCCCATGGCGGTGGCGTCCCCGTTCCTCACACCGGAAACAAGGGAGACGACCGATGATCAGCTGGCGGACAGGGTCGCTTCTTGCGGCTGTTGCAGTGCTCTCGTGCGCCGTGACTGCATGCTCCGGAGGGAGCACCGTGTGGAACCTTCCATCGACGTTGGCCTCGTTGGCCTCGGCACCGCCCTCGTCGTCGCCGGCCTCCACTCCGGCTGTCACCCGGACGCCAGGTGTGTCTGGACCTGCTGCCACACCCTTGCCCTCAAGAGCGACGGCACGGTAGTCGCCTGGGGCGACAACAACTACGGCGAGGGCGCCGTGCCCACCGGTCTGACCAGTGTCGTGGCCATCGCTGCGGGCACCCACCACAGCCTTGCCTTGAAGGGCGACGGGTCGGTCGTCGGCTGGGGTTACACCTCTGTCCCGCGCGGTCTATCGGGGGTCGTCGCCATCGCCGCCGACGAGGACCTCAGTCTGGCTCTCAAGAGCAACGGGTCGGTCGTGGCGTGGGGCGACGACTACTACGGCGACACTCACGTCCCCGCCGGGCTATCTGGGGTCGTCGCCATCGCTGCCGGCAGATACCACGGCCTCGCCCTCAAGGCGAACGGGACGGTCGTGGCCTGGGGCTGGGACGACTACACCCAGACTGACGTCCCGGACGGCCTCACGGGGGTGAGCGCGGTCGCCGCGGGCAACAGATCCAGCCTGGCCCTCAAGAGCGACGGCACAGTCGTCGCCTGGGGCGAGATGAATCAAACCTACGTCCCGGTCGACCTCGCCGGCGTCGGTGCGGTGGCTGTTGGCTACGATCACTGCGTGGCCCTCAAGAGCAACGGCACAGTCGTCGCCTGGGGCGACAACTACTATGGTCAGACGAGCGTTCCCTCCGGGCTGCAGGGGGGGATCGCCATATCTGCCGGCCACGGGATCAGCCTGGCGGTGGTTCAGAAACCCTGACCTATCTGCGCCCGTACGAAGGCGCGACGTTCGGGCCGCAGAACACGCTAACGGGCTGCGGCCGAGCCGCTGGATCGGACGCGTGCGAGAATGGAGAAGTGCTCAACGATCGGCCGGCCTCATGCGCTGAGACGGCTCGCATGGAGGCGCGCCGATGCGACTCGTGACGATCGAGCCGGAGGCCGCTGGCGAGGCGGCCGGAGCCGCTTACCGGCCGGCGGTCGTGCTCGCGAGCGGCCGGCTTCTGACCCTCGGGGCCCTGGCCCAAATGGCGCCAAGCTACCTCTCCAACGAGATCGGGCGCATGGACCTGGCCGCAATGCTGGCGCATGACGTCGGCCTCGGGGCGGTTCGCGACGCCCTCGAGATCTCCGACGACGGGGCGCTCGAAGCGGCCGCGCTGGACCCTGCCACGGTCCGGCTGGCCGCCCCGATACCTCGGCCGGGCAAGGTCGTGGGCGTCGGTTACAACTACCTCGACCACATCCGCGAGCAGGGCCTGGAGCGCCCGGCTCGGCCCGTCCTCTTCTCGATGTTCGCCAACGCCGTCGCGGCGGACGGGGCTCCCATTCGGCACCCGGCCGGCACCCACGCGCTGGATCTCGAGGCCGAGCTGGCGGTCGTCATCGGGCGGCCGGCGAGCCGCCTCACTCCGTCCCAGGCGGCGCTCTGCGTCGCCGGCTACACGGCCGCCAACGACGTGACGGCGCGGGACTGGCAGGGTCAGGTAAGAGCGCTTCTGCCCGGCGAGAAGGGCGACGGACAGTGGCTGCGAGCCAAGGGGTCCGACACCTTCCTGCCACTCGGCCCGGTGATGGTCACGGCCGACGAGCTGGGAGACGGCGGCGGCCTCGCTGTCAGGAGCTGGCGGACTGCTGCGTCGGGGCCCGACGCGGGGGTGCTCTTCAAGATGCAGGACGGCAACACCTCGGACCTGCTCTTCAGCGTGGCCGACCTGGTCGCCATCATCAGCGCGGAGGTCTCCCTTGAGCCGGGGGACGTCATCGTCACGGGCACGCCCAGCGGCGTCGGCGTCAACCGCGAGCCGCCGGTCTTCCTGGAGCCGGGCGACCTGGTGAGGGTGGAGATCGAACGCATCGGGAGCCTGACAAATCCGATCACGGACGCGGAGGGGAGGGCGCCGGCGGGATCTCCAGCGGCTCAATTCATGGCGGAACGTGCCGCCCAATACGAAGCCGGAGGAAGACCATGACCGAGCCCGGCGCAGCCTCCCCGATCGCCGCCGCCACCTCGATCGACCTGCGCATCCCAAGGACGATGCGGGCCCTCGTCAAGGCCCGGCCCGAACCCGGTGCGGAACTGCGAGAGGTCCCCGTCCCGCGTCCCGGCCCGGGCGAGGTGCTGGTCCGGCTGGAGGCCGTGTCGCTGTGCGGCACCGACCTGCACATCTATCGCTGGGATCCCTGGGCGCAGAGCCGGCTGGGCAAGTACCTGCCCCGCATCTTCGGCCACGAAATGGCCGGGCGGGTCGTGGCGCACGGGCCGGGCACGGGCGCCGTCCCGCTGGGCACGCGCGTCGCCGCCGAAACCCACCTGGTGGACTGGACCTGCTACCAGTGCCGGACCGGCCGCGAGCACGTCTGCGCCAACCTTCGGATCGTGGGCGTCGACTCCGACGGAGCCTTCGCCGAATACATGTGCCTGCCCGAACGCAACGCCTGGCCGAGCGAAGGGCTCAGCCCTGAGATCGCCGCCATCCAGGAGCCCATGGGCAATGCCGTCTTCGCCACGTTCGTCGAGGAGATCACCACGGCCAGCGTGGCGGTCCTCGGCTGCGGGCCGATTGGGCTGATGGCGGTGGCGATCTGCCGCTTCGCCGGGGCGGCGCGGGTCTTCGCTACCGACGTGATGCCGCACCGGCGCGAGATGGCCGTCCGCATGGGCGCCGATTGCGTGCTCGACGCCGGGGGCGACGTCGTCGCCGAGATCCGGCGCGAGACCGGCGGCACCGGCGTGGACGTGGTCCTCGAGATGAGCGGCGCCGAGTCGGCCATCCACCAGGCCTTCGAGATGACGACCAACGGCGGCCGGGTCTCGCTTCTCGGCCTGCCGTCGCGCCCGGTCACGATCGACCTGAACGACGCGATCATTTTCCGCGGGCTGCGCGTCTACGGCATCACCGGCCGCGAGCTGTGGCGGACCTGGTACAAGACCGCGGCGTTGCTTCGCGAGGGCCTGGACGTCAGCCCGATCATCACCCACCGGCTGCCGCTGAGCCGGTACGACGATGCGTTCGACCTGCTGGCCAAGGGGGTCGCCGGCAAGGTCGTGCTGTTGCCGGGGGAGGGCTGATCGATGCATTTCGGGCATACCGGACCGACCGGGTCGGAAGGAGACGCGCGATGACAACCGAAGGCACCGGGGCGGACCCGCTCGGCTTCCTGGCCGACGAGATCGAAGAGCTCAAGCGGCGGAACCTGTATCGGCCGATGCGTGTCCTCAGCTCGCCTCAGGCGGCCGAGGTCGTGGTCGATGGGGCCGAGCTGATCAACCTCTCGTCGAACAACTACCTGGGTCTCGCCACTCACCCGAAGCTCAAGGAGGCGGCGATCGCCGCGACCCGTGACTTCGGGGCCGGATCCGGGGCCGTACGGACGATCGCCGGCAACATGACGATCCACGAGCGTCTCGAGGCCGAGCTGGCCGATTTCAAGCACGTGGAGGCGGTCCTGACCTTCCAGTCGGGCTTCACCGCCAACACGGGCGTCATCCCGGTCGTGGCCGGCGATGACGACCTGATCGTGTCGGACGCGCTCAACCACGCCTCGATCATCGACGGCATGCGAATGAGCAAGGCACCGCGGGTCGTCTTCCCGCACAAGGACGTCGCGGCGCTGCGCGAACTACTGCGGGAGGCTCGTGCCAAGGGTCGCGCCGACGCCGGAGGAGGGCCGCACCGACTCATTCTCGTGGTCACCGACGGCGTCTTCAGCATGGACGGCGACATCGCGCCGCTACCGGAGATCGTGGCCGCGGCCGAGGACTACGGCGCGGCCGTCATGGTGGACGACGCCCACGCCTCCGGCGTGCTCGGCCGGAACGGCCGCGGGACGGTGGATCACTTCGACCTCCACGGCCGGGTCCACATCCAGGTCGGGACGATGAGCAAGGCGATGGGCGTGCTGGGCGGGTACGTGGCCGGCAGTCGGGCCCTGCGAGACGTGCTGATCCAGCGGGCTCGCCCGTTCCTGTTCTCCACCTCGCATCCGCCGGCCGTCGCCGCGGCGTGCCTGGCCGCGATCCACGTCCTGCAGGAGCAACCGGAGCTGATCGACCACCTCTGGGCCAACACGATCTACTTCAAGGGCGGGCTGCGCGGCCTGGGCTTCGACACGGGCGCCTCAGAGACGCCGATCGCGCCGGTGATGATGGGCGACTCGGCCACGGCGGGGCGCTTCAGCGGGAGGCTGTTCGAGGAGGGTGTCTTCGCGCAGGCGGTGGTGTATCCGACGGTCGCCCTCGACAGGGCCCGGATTCGAACGATCGTCACGGCCGAACATTCGATCGAACAGCTCGACCGATGCCTGGAGGCCTTCGGGAAGGTGGGCCGCGAGCTCGGCCTGATCCCGGCCTAGTGGGAAGTCCGGCGCGCGCGCAGGGAAGCGATCGGCCTTCGCTTGCGTTCGACCGCGCCCCGATCCCGACGCCGAAGCGCCTTCCCGCTCAGGCGTTCGACATTCCGCTCGACGCCCATCTCCACACCGAGCTCTCGCCCGATTCGGGCGTCCCGCTCGAGTTGTACTGCGCCGAGGCCGCCGAGCGCGGCGTCCGCGAGATCGCGATCACCGACCACCTCGACTTCATGCCCGGTGCTCCGGCCTACAGGTACTCCGACTACGCGAGCCGGGAGCGAATGGTCCGCGGCGCGGCCGAGCGGTGGGCCGGCAGGGTCACGGTCCGCTTCGGCGTCGAGCTGACCTACGAGAGCCGCTTCGAGGCCGAGATCCGCGAGCATCTCCGCACCCACTCGTACGACTACTCGATCGGCTCGGTGCACGACATGTCCGATGGTCCGTACGACACGAGCCGGGTCGCCTCGTTCGTGGCTGGCAAGACGCTGGCAGAGGTGGTGGCGCCGTACTTTGCCGAAGTCGAGATGGCCATTCGCAGCGGTCTGTTCGACACCATCGGCCACCTGGACGTGATCAAGCGCTATCTCATCCGGTGGTTCCCGGCCGCAGAATACGCGGCCATTCCCGAGGCCTACGAGCCGCTCCTCGTTGCGCTCGTGCAGAGCGGCGCGGCACTTGAGGTCAATGCATCCGGGCTCCGGCATTCGGTCGGCGAGACGTACCCTGCGCCGTGGGTCGTGGCCCGGTACCGCGAGCTGGGCGGGCGGCGCGTGACCGTGGGATCGGACTCCCATCTGCCCCACACCTTTGCGTTCGGGCTCGAGGAAGCCTGCGAGATCGTTGCCGCTGCGGGCTTCGACCGGCTGACCCTTCAGCGGGCCGTGGACCGCGGCGACCTGGCCCTGCCGGAGCGATTCCGCGAGAGGACCCGATCGACCCGGTGACGGGTGGCCGGCATCCGCGTGCCGGCTCGCCAGCGACGGCGACCGCTCCCAGGTCCGAAACGACGTCGAGGCCGCTTCCCGCGGCGCCGATCCCCACTTCGGCCGCAGCCATCACCTCGAGCGCGGCCCGCTCCGCCGGCTCAGGCCCGAGCGTCGTCAGCCGACGAACCAGGCCTCCGTCACGTAGTCAGCATCAGCGCGGCCAGCAGCAACCCCAGCGCGCAGGCCCAGATGAGCCATCCAGGGCGCATCCGGCGGGCGTAGTAAGTGCCGGCCATGCCGAACCCAAAGACCCCGAAGGCGACCGACGCGATAGCTCTTGGCCAATCCAACCGCAAGCCCGCCAGGCCGACGACGAGGCACACGGCCATGGCGACCAGGGACACGGCGCCGATGATTCTCCGATCAGGATCCCCGAAAAGATTCACATGCTCTCCACTGGTACGCCGATTTCCCAACGCAGGCCCGATCTGCCTGGCGATCGCAGTATCACACGTCGTCGAGTCGGCCACCGGCCCCGAGCCTGCTGACACTTTGCACATACACGTTCAAGATTGAGCCGAGTACACAGACGGGACCGGCATCGACCCCAAGGAGAATCAACGATGGTTGACAGCGGTACCACAGCTCGACCGGCGGGATCCGCCCAGGGGCCGCTTTCGGCCGAGGAGCTGCGCCTCATCGACGCCTACTGGCGGGCTGCGAACTACCTCAGCGTCGGCCAGATCTACCTGCTCGACAACCCGCTTCTGCGGCGCCCCATCGAGGCCACCGACGTCAAGCCGCGGTTGCTCGGACACTGGGGTACCACGCCGGGCCTCAACCTGATCTATGCCCACATGAACCGTGAGATCAAGGCCCGCGACCTCAACGCCATCTACATCATCGGCCCCGGCCACGGAGGCCCCGGGTTGGTCGCCAATACCTACCTCGAAGGCAGCTACACCGATTTCTACCCGAGCATCACGCGGGACGAGGACGGCATGCGCAAGCTCTTCCGCCAGTTCTCGTTCCCGGGCGGCATCCCCAGCCACGTCGCCCCGGAGACCCCCGGGTCGATTCACGAGGGCGGCGAGCTCGGGTACTCGCTTTCTCACGCCTACGGCGCCGCCTTCGACAACCCGGGCCTGCTGGTCTGCTGCATCGTGGGCGATGGCGAGGCGGAGACCGGCCCGCTCGCGACCGGCTGGCATTCCAACAAGTTCCTCGATCCGAAGGGCGACGGCGCGGTCCTGCCGATCCTGCACCTCAACGGCTACAAGATCGCCAACCCGACGATCCTGGCCCGCATCCCGGAAGACGAGCTGCGCGACCTGATGGTCGGCTACGGCTACAGGCCGTACTTCGTCAGCGGCGACGACCCGGCGATCGTCCATCAGCAGCTAGCCGCGACCCTGGACACGGTCCTCGACGATATCCGCGACATCCAGTCGGCGGCACGACGGCGTCGGACGACCGGCCGTCCGCAGTGGCCGATGATCGTCCTTCGGACGCCCAAGGGCTGGACCGGCCCGAAGTTCGTCGATGGCAAGCAAGTCGAGGGCACGTGGCGGTCGCACCAGGTTCCAATCGATGAGGCCCGGACAAACGCCGATCACCGGGCTCTGCTCGAGACGTGGATGCGCAGCTACAAGCCCGAGGAACTGTTCGACGAGAAGGGCGCTTTCCGGCCCGAGCTGGCAGCCCTGGCCCCGCATGGCACTCATCGGATGGGCGCGAATCCGCATGCCAACGGCGGTCTGCTGCTGCGCGAACTGATCATGCCCGACTTCCGAGATTACGCCGTCGACGTGCCAGCGCCGGGCGGCTCGATCGCGGAGGCGACGAAGGTCGCCGGAACCTTCGTGCGTGACATCATGGCCCGCAACCCCGACAACTTCCGGATGTTCGGTCCCGACGAGACGGCTTCGAACCGGTTCCAGGCCCTGTTCGAGGTGACGGATCGAGCCTGGGACGCCGAAACCGTCCCCGGCGATGACCACCTCTCACCCGATGGCCGCGTGATGGAGGTCCTCTCGGAGCATCAGTGCGAGGGCTGGCTCGAGGGTTACCTCCTGACCGGCCGGCACGGCATGTTCAACTGCTACGAAGCTTTCATCCACATCATCGACTCGATGTTCAACCAGCACGCCAAGTGGCTGAAGGTGACCCGAGACATCCCCTGGCGCCGGCCGATTGCATCGCTTAACTACGTGCTCAGTTCGCTGGTCTGGCGCCAGGATCACAACGGCTTCACCCACCAGGACCCGGGCTTCATCGACCACGTCGTCAACAAGAAGGCCGAGATCATCCGCGTCTACCTGCCACCGGACGCGAACACGATGCTCTCGGTCACCGACCACTGCCTGCGCAGCCGCAACTACGTCAACGTCATCGTCGCCGGCAAGCAGCCCGCCCCGAACTGGCTGACCATGGAACAGGCGATCCTGCACTGCACACGCGGCATCGGCATCTGGGACTGGGCCAGCAACGACCAGGGCGGCGAGCCCGACGTCGTCATGGCCTGCTGCGGCGACATCCCGACTCTCGAAACCCTCGCCGCCGTCGATCTGATGCGCCAGTACCTGCCCGACGTCAAGATCCGCGTTGTCAACGTCGTGGACCTGATGCGGCTCCAGCCCGAGTCCGAACATCCTCACGGCATGACCGACAAGGAGTTCGACTCGCTCTTCACGGCGGACAAGCCGATCGTGTTCGCCTATCACGGCTACCCCTGGCTGATCCACCGCCTCACGTACCGGCGGAACGGGCACGACAACATGCACGTCCGCGGCTACAAGGAAGAAGGCACGACCACCACGCCGTTCGACATGGTCATGCTCAACGACCTCGACCGCTTCCACCTCGTGATCGACGCTATCGACCGGATCCCAGGACTGGGCGCGAAGGCCGGCCACGTCCGCCAGCTGATGGAGGACAAGCGCACCGAAGCCCGAGCCTACACCCGCGCCGAAGGCGAGGACGCGCCGGAGATCCGCGACTGGAGCTGGCCGTACTGAGTCAACCGCGCGGGAGCCGCGGGCCCGGCGCTCGGGGCGCGGCTGGGGGCTTCCGGCCGGTGGCCACCGGCAGCTCGTGGCAACTCGGCCACCGGCAGCTCGGCCAGCGGCAGCGCCGCTAGGAGAGATCCGCTACCTGCCACCGGGGGCAGGCCGCTGCGGCGGCTCGAGTTCGTCGGGCGCCGGAGGGGCCAGAGCGGCAGCTCAGGCTGGGGGCGCTCAGGCTGGGGCGCTCAGGCTGGGGGCGCTCGGACCTCGAGAGCTCGGGCCGCGCCAGCATTGCTCGGGCCTCGAGAGCTCGGGCCTCGAGAGCTCGGCTTCGGGCGCTCGGGCCGGGCCAGCGCCCTTCCCGGCCTCACCTTCGGGCGGCCACTGCTCAACTTCGCCCCGGGCAATGCTACGAGCCGGGCCGCTCGATTCAGCTGCTCAACTTCGCCCCGGGCACTCCAAAGCGAGCCACCAACCCGAATCGTCGGGCGGGCGGCCAAGAAGCAGCGTTGGCGAAGCGCGGAACCGCGCAGATGAGAGGTTCGACCGCCGCGGGATACCTCGGCGACGTGCTTTGCATCGTCCCCGGCGAATTTGAGCAACTCGCGGCAACTCGCGGCAACTCGCGGCCACTCGCGGCCACTCGCGGCAACTCGCGGCAACTCGTGGCAACTCGCGGGCTTCATCGTTGTGCCGCAGCAGGACAACCGGGGCGGAAGAGCGCCCAGGGTTGCCGCCATCCGCGCCTCGTGGCCTGCCTCGCTACCATTCGATCATGACCCCGGAGGCCAACCCTACTCTGCGCAGCCTGGTCCGCGAGGCCATCGAGGCCGCCTGGGGGCGCGCCCGGACCGAACTGGCGCCGGCTTCCGCAGGCGGCGAGACCAACGGTCTACCAAACGCACCCGTCGCCATCGAACGACCGGCCGACCCAGCCTTCGGCGATTTTGCCAGCAACATCGCGCTCCGGCTCGCCCGACCCTACCGCCGTCCCCCCCTGGAAATCGCCCGGGCCATCGCCGCCCACGTCGCCATTTCGGCGGCGGATCCGGACTCGCCGATCGCCTCAGTGGAGGTTGCGCCTCCCGGATTCCTCAACGTCCGACTCTCCGACCGCGCACTGGCCGCGACGACGGTCCACATCCTGCGCAGCGCGGCAACCTGGGGCCACGTCGAGGCCGGGCATCGGGAGCACATCAACGTCGAGTTCGTCTCGGCCAACCCGACCGGGCCGCTTCACATCGGTAACGCCCGCGGCGCCTTCACCGGCGATCTGCTGTGCCGGGTCCTGGCCGCGGCCGGCCATCGTGTCGAGCGCGAGTATTATTTCAACGACTTCGGCAGCCAGGTCAAGAACCTGGGCGCGTCGGTGCTCGCCATCCGCGAGGGAAGCGAGATCCCCGAGGACGGCTACCGCGGCGACTACGTCTACGACATGGCCCGGGACGTGCCGCCCGAAGTCATCGCCGGGGCGGAGAGGTCCGGCGAAGACCCGGCCTGGGCGATCGGTCGGTGGGCGTCCGAACAGGTTCGGGCGGGCATCGAAGGCAGCCTCGAGCACCTCGGCTGCCATTTCGACGTCTGGCGCTCGGAGAGCACGCTCCACGACGACGGCTGGGTGGCCCGGGCGGTGGATCGCCTCAAGGCCGCGGGGGACGTGTACGAGGAGGACGGCGCGGTCGTCTTCCGGTCGACGAAGTACGGCGACGACAAGGATCGAGTCATCCTGCGCTCGACCGACGACGCCGCTCCCACCTACTTCGCGGCCGACATCGGCTACCTCGTCGAGAAGTTCAGCCGCGGCTACGACCGCATCGTGTTCATCTGGGGCGAGGACCACCACGGCTACGTCACCCGAGTCAAGGCCGCGGCGGAGTCGCTCGGCTTCGCCCGAGGCCACGTCCAGATGATTCTCATCGCATGGGTCCGCTTCGTGCGGGACGGCAAGGAAATCGCGATGTCGAAGCGGGCCGGCGAGTTCATCACCCTCGACGAACTGCTCGGCGAGATCGGCGTCGACGCAGCCCGATGGTTCTTCGCCTCACGCGCCGCATCGAGCGGCATCGACTTCGACATCGAGCTGGCGAAGAAGCAGTCGAGCGAGAACCCGGTGTACTACGTCCAGTACGCCCACGCCCGGATCGCCTCGATCCTGCGCAAGGCAGCCGAGGCGGGAATGGCTCCGCCGGCCGGCGACGACGACCGGCTCGCGGGGCTGCTCGCCGCCGTCCTGCCCGGCGCCCCCGAAGCGCTGCTCGCCCGCCAGATAGTCCGCCTGCCCGAGGTCGTGGAGGACGCGGCCGCGAGCGAGGAGACGCACGGCATCACGGCCTACGCCACAGAGCTGGCCACGGCGTTCCATGCGTTCTACCGCGACGCCCGGGTCATCGACCAGGCGGAGCCGGATCGATCGGCCGGGCGGCTGGCCCTGGTCGCGGCCACCAGGACGACCCTGGCCAACGCGCTGGGACTCCTGGGAATTTCAGCCCCGGAGTCGATGTAATCCCCGACGCGCGGTGGCGCGCCCGATGATCCTCGAATCAGGCTACGACGCCACCGAGAAGGCAGGAGCCTGCTCGTAGACCTCGATCATCTGGGGCGGATACCGATCATCGAGTGCGGCCTGCACCTGGGGCGTCAGCGAACCGACGCCGATCCTGACCCTGTCGCTCACCGGATCGAAGCCCACCAGGTAGACCTCGACACCGGCCAACCTGAGCGAGGCCGCGTCATTGGTGATCTGTTCCTGGAGGCTGCGGCCGGCCGCCGACGACACGGGAACGATCCGCACGTAGATGGCACAGTCGGAAGCCACGAGCGCGCTGATTGCCGCGACGTGGACCTCAGCCTGGCCTGTGAAGTTGACGTAGTACCGCGCGCCGATGAAGTAGCCTTCGCCCCAGTCCGGCTGGGCTTGCCCGTAGTTCAGGGTGGGTATGACGCACCTGGCGTCATCCACGGAGCTGCCACTCGGATTCACGGGGTACACGGCGAAAGAAGGCGCGCTCGGCGTGGCTGCCGGCTGTCCCGAGGGCGCCATGGCCGGGCTCGACGTAGCCGCGGGCGTGACGGAACGCGCCGCCCACTGGCACCCTGCCAGTGCGACCAGGAGGACGAGGGCGAAAGCGCCCGTCAAGAACCCTCTGACCGACCTCGTCTCGTCCCCCGATTCACGGTCCCAATGCACGACAGGCGCGAGTGTGGCGGCCAGCACGACAGGCATCCTCAGCCAATCGGGTTGCAGGCGATGAACTCCGGCAGGAGGGATTCGCTCGAGGCGATCGAGAGGTTCACGTGGGTCGAGTCGCCGCAGACCCGGAATTGGCCGCCCAGGGTCGTGAGCCGCTGATAGGCAGCCGCGGAGAACGCGGTCGCGCCCGCCGCGGAGCGCCAGGCGGTATACAGGACGACGGCCCACGCCCCACTCGGCCCTTCGTACAGGCCGATGCGGTCGCCGCCCCAGTCGGAGGTAGCCGACGCCGCCGCGGCCGTCTCCACGCTGGAGGGATTCTCCCCCTTGAGCCACACGCGCAGCTGCAGCTCACCCAGCGTGTCCTGCATCGTCAGCTTCCAGCCACTCCCCAGCGAGGCGGGCACGGCCGGCAACGAGACCGCGACCGGCTTCACGCCGTCCGCGTACAGCTCCGGGTGGAGGATCTGCGAGGTCGAGTCGGGCGGATTGGCATACAACCTGTCGACCGCTGCCCAGCCACCGTCCTCGTACACGCCCTCGACGAAGCTGACGCCGTCCTCGTACGGAAAGGTGAGCGTCTCGCGGAGGATTGCTGGCGCGCCGGCAAGCTGGTCGGCCTGAGGCCCGGTCAGCGAATAGCCGGCGACGGCCAGCAGCTCGCCCAACGACAGATTCTCCTCCGCCCACAGGGTCATCGTCAGCGTGGCGTCGCCTTCGGGCAGAGCAGTCCTGGCGAGGTCGCGGTCGCCCTGGTCGGGGGTGTCGGTAGCCAATCCGGCGAGCCCGAAGTTCTGATCCTGCAGTGCGTGCGTGTACTCGTGCGAGAAGGTCAGCTTCTCGATCGGACCCACGCCGCCCGAGTCCGACAGCAGGTACAAACCCTGGGATGCAGGATCGTAGAAGCCGACGACCTGGCCGGCCTCCAGGTCGAGCTCCATCTGCTCGAGCGACGACCCGGCCGGCAGGAGTCCGAGATGGATGAAGAGCCGACTCTCGTTCGCCAGCACGGCTTGGTTGGTCTGCTCGGCGTTGGCTTTGGTCAGCCAGTCTCGAACGCCGGCCTCGTCGAGAAGCACCGGCGTGACGGGCTTCCGGGCGCCAAGCTCCCGGATGGCCTGGACCTGACGCTCGATCTGCGCATAGATGACAAGATCGGGTCCATTCGGCGAGCCGGTCGCCGACGGTCGTGAGCCCAACTCCGAGGGCACAGCCGGCGTCGGCGACAGAGCCGTCGTCGGGCTGGCCGTACTGACGGAGGACCCGCAGGCGGAAGCTACGATGGCGAGGCCGACCAGCAGACCGAACCAAAGTCGGCCTTGAAGACGCGTCGTCACGCGACCATTCTGCCAGGCGCGCACAGCAGCACGGATCCGAAGCCGGCTGACGCAGGGCCGCGTTCGATCCGGACCCACGTCGAAGCCATCCTCCCAGGCATCGGATCACTATATTACGATTTCTTCATAATCTTGGGTTCCAGCATTCACGTAACCCGAGTAATCTTCTTTCAGGAACACTGGACGAGCCTCCTGAACGTTCCATCCTCCCTCCCTCCGACCGGAGGTGCCGATTGGGCAGGCGCCTCCGGTCCTCCTTTTTGGTTCGGGTCGGCGGGCGGTCGCTCAACCGAAGGAGTTGTGGCCTCCGAGAGCCCGATACCGCCGTCTGATGAGCGGCCGGGCAGGGACCTGTGCAAGAATCTGCACATGGAAATCACCTGGTACGGTCGGACGTGTGTTCGCATGCGCGGCAAAGATGCGGTGGTCGTTGCCGACGCCTACCAATCCGTCGTCGGGCCGACGGGTCGTGGGATCACCGGCGACATCGTCACCTACAGTCACCCCGACGATTCGCCCCTTCCCAGGGCCAGGGGCAGGTTCTCGCGCGACGGCTCGACAATTCTTCCCGGGAGCCTGGAGGATGCCTTCTGCCTCGACGGGCCGGGCGAATACGAGGTCAAGGACGTCCTGATCACCGGCGTCAGAACCTTCCGGGACGAGCATCGGGGCAACGATCGCGGCCGCAACGTCGCGTTCATCGTCGAGCTCGACGGAGTCCACGTCATTCATCTCGGCGAGATCGGGCACCTCCTCACGGAAGACAAACTCACCGACATCGGTCCCGTCGACGTGGTCTGCATCGGCGTCGGGGGCGCGCTACCCGCCAACAGGGCGGCCGAGCTGGTCGCCCAGCTGGACGCCAAAGTCGTCGTGCCACTGCCGCTGTGCGACGACCCCGAGGCTGCCGAAGCACTCGGCAAGTTCTTCCACGAGATGGGCGTGTCGGCGCCGCCGGCGCCGCAGTCCAAGCTGTCGCTGATGCCTTCGTCGCTGCCCGAGGAGGTCGCCACGGTAGTCCTGGAGCAACGGGGCCGAATCTGACGGCGCCTCAGGCCGGCGCACGGCGGCAAGCCATCGGCCGGATCTCGGCTGACCCGCGGCCGACCGACGGCTGACGCGCGGCTGACCCACGAGGGGCCTAGAGTTCCCGCTCGAAGACCGTTCGTCCGCGCTTGACGACCGCACGGACGCGATTGGAGCCCAGCCAGTAGGGGACCTGCCCGAGATTCGGCACGTCCCAGATGACCAGGTCCGCTTGCTTACCGGGTTCGATCGAGCCCAGCTCCGCCCCAAGGCCGATCGAGTGAGCGGCGTTGATCGTGACCGCGACCAGCGCTTCCGCCGGCAGCAGGCCCATCTCCACGCAGGCAATCGACATCGTCAGCGGCAGGCTGACCGTGGGGCTCGTTCCGGGATTCAAATCCGTGGCCAGGGCGACCGGAATGCCCGCATCGATGAAGCGCCGTGCCGGTGCGAAGTGGTGCTGGCCGAGGAACCAGCTGGTGGCCGGCAGCAGAGTCGCCACGACAGGCCGTCCGGTTGCGGCGGCCCGGGCCAGGGCGGCGACGCCGGCTGAGGACGGAGTCGCCAGGTGGTCGGCGGAAACGCAACCGATCTCGACGGCGAGCTCGGCTCCGCCGGAGGGCAGCAGCTCGTCAGCGTGAACGCGCAGGCGAAGGCCGAGATTCTTCGCGGCGCCGAAGATGCGGGCGGCCTGGTCCGGGTCGAAGACGCCACGTTCGCAGAAGACGTCGCAGAAGCGGGCCACGCCCTGCAGCGCCACGGCCGGCAGCTGCTCGCGGATGACCTGGTCTACGTACGCCTCGGTCCCGTCGGGCCGGCCGCGGAACTCGGTCGGGACGGCATGCGCCCCGAGGTAGGTCGGTACCAGCTCGACAGGGCCCTCGCGATCGAGCCGGCCGATAACATCGAGGATGCGCACCTCCGTCACCACATCCAGCCCGTAGCCAGACTTGGCCTCGGCCGTGGTGGTGCCGTTCGCGAGCATCTCGGAGAGGCGCCGACGCGCCCCGGCCAGCAGGTCCGAATCCGAGGCGGCCCGCGTGGCAGCCACCGTCGACAGGATTCCTCCGCCGGCGTCCAGGGTCTCCAGGTAGCCGGCGCCACGAGCCCGCATCTGCCATTCCGCCTCCCGAGTACCGGCAAAGACGAGGTGGGAATGCGCGTCGATCAGCCCGGGCGTGACCAGGCAACCGGCCGCGTCCAGGCGAGCGAAGTCGTTGAGGGAATACCCGGCGGCGACTATCCGATGGAGCACCTCGTTCTGGGGTCCGGCGGCGATCAGGCGATCGCCCCAGGCGGCCACGGCAAGCGCGCCGCCGCCGATCTCGGCC
Organism: Candidatus Limnocylindrales bacterium; assembly: GCA_049514315.1. Classification (GTDB taxonomy): domain Bacteria; phylum Chloroflexota; class Limnocylindria; order Limnocylindrales; family CSP1-4; genus Fen-1039. The sequence goes on from JBEKVD010000024.1 coordinate 22,108, forward strand.
GCATCGGCCTGCGTGGCGCCGCGCCTGATCCCGCCGGCGAGCGTCGCGATGGACGCGGCGCCCTCGATCAGCAGGCCGGGCGGGACGGTTTCGCCGCCCGCGGCGATGGACGCGGCATGGCCGGCCCTGGACGCGGCATGGCCGGCGGTCGGCGTGGCATGGCCGGCACCGATGCCCGCGCGGCCTTCACTCTCCGTGGGGGCGCCACGACCGGCGGCCCTGCCGACAGCGCTCATCGGGTCGCTCTTCCCTTCAGGCCTTCTGTGCTGCCTCGAGCCGCAACTCGAGGGCCTGCAGCGGCGAAAAGTCGCGCAACTTCAGGAAGGCCGCGGCTCCCGCCAGCCGCTCTCTCTGGGGGAGCCGGCCCGACACCCCCGCGTGGTCGGCGACGTCGAGCAATGCCCCTAGGGGCGCCAGCCCTATCAGCTCGGACTCGGCCACCTGGACGCCGGCCTCCGCTGCCTGCGCACGGACGGATTCCCAGGCGAGCCAGATCGGAGTCGTCCGGTAGTCGAGCAGATTCATGGACACCTGCGCCCGCCCGAGCTCTTCGATCCAGAAGCCATTCGCCTGCACCCGCGGAAGGCCGCCGCCCGACTCCCGGATCCTGCGGGCAATCCGCTTCGCCAGCTCGAGATCACGGCTCTCCAGGTTGATGTTGTACGCGATCAGGAACGGCCGCGCGCCGACAGCTACGGCACCGGCAGTGGCGTGCAGCCGGACCGGACCGAAGTCCGGCCGGCGGTCGGGTTCGCCGATCTGCGTCTTGAGACCCTCGTACTGGCCCCGACGCACGTCCGCCAGCCGTTGCCGCGACGGCGAGGTTGCAGCCTCGCCGTACAGGTACACGGGGATGTCGAAACGGTCGGCCACCAGCGAGCCGAAGGTCCGGGCAAGGTCCACGCAATCGCCCATGGTCGCGCCCTCCAGCGGCACGAACGGGACGACGTCAACGGCCCCGATGCGCGGATGCTCGCCGACGTGCTTCTCCATGTCGATCTCGGCCACGGCGACGGCGAAGGCCCGTTCCAGGGCTTCCAGGATGGGGGCCGGCTCGCCGGCAAGTGTAATGACGCTGCGGTTGTGACTGGCGTCGCTCGTCCGATCGAGGAGAAAGGCCCCCGGCACACTCTCCACGGCCGAAGCCAGCTCGTCGACGACCTCGATGCGCCGGCCCTCGCTGAAGTTCGGCACCGACTCGACCAGCTTCGCCACGTGACCTCCCATGCCCGCAACCGACCTTCGTTGGACCTCGCCACGATCAGACAGCTCGCCGGGTAGTACCAGCCCGGTACCACCGGTAACTATCCGGTTGCCCGGCCAAACGTATCGTGGCACATGCGCAATGCGACTCGCCGCGTAAGGCCCGGATAAGCCCGGGTCGATAGCATGCCGCGCGATGGGAGAAGGCGCATGACAGGCACGGCAAGGCCGCCGCTGTGGCAGCATCGAGACTTCCTGAAGGTCTGGTCGGCTGCGACGGTTTCGATCCTGGGCAGCCAGGTCACGATCATCGCCATCCCGTTCATCGCCCTGACCATGCTCGGCGCGAGCGTCTTCCAGGTTTCCCTGCTGGTCGCGGTCGAGATGCTGCCGTTCCTGCTCTTCACGCTGCCGGCCGGAGCGTGGTTGGACCGCGTCCGGCGCCGGCCGGTTCTGGTCGCCGCCGACATTGGTCGTGGCGTGGTCCTGCTGTCGATCCCCCTCGCCTATGTCGCGGACGCCCTGAGCATCTGGCAGCTGTACTTCGTGGCATTCGCAACGGGTACCCTCACCGCTTTCTTCGATGTCGCCGATCAGTCGTATCTGCCTTCCATCCTCGACCGCGACGACCTCGTCGCCGGCAACGCCGACCTCCAGATCAGCTACTCGGTGGCTCAGATCGGCGGCCCCACCCTGGGCGGTAACCTGATCGGGCTGGTGGCCGCGCCCTTTGCCATCATCCTCGATGCAGTCAGCTTCTTCGTCTCCGGCGCGTTCATCGGCTCAATACGCCGGCACGAGGCCAGACCCGAACGTCGGCTCGACGAAACCGGCCGTGCCATACCGATGCGAACGGATGTCAGGGAGGGTTTGCGGTACGTCCTGGGCAATCGCTACCTGCGACCGATAGCTGCCTGCACGGGCACGTCGAACCTGTGCGGCGCTGCCCTGTTCGGGGTCTTCCCGGTCCTGATCTGGCAGGACCTGAAGCTGCCGCCGGCCTTCTACGGCACTGTCATGGGTGCGGCCAGCGTCGGCTTCCTTGTTGGTGCCGCGCTTTCGAGCCGACTGACGAAGGCCATCGGCCTCGGGCGGACGATCATCCTGTCCGCTACCCTCGGATGTCCGGCATTCCTGCTGATGACGCTGACGCCGGCGAACCTGGAGGTCGCGGCCGTGACCCTGTTCGTCGGATGGTTCCTGGCCGGCATGAGCCAGGTCGTCTACAACGTGGCCCAGATAAGCCTCCGCCAGGCCATCACGCCGCTGGAGATGCAGAGCCGGATGAACGCGACGATGCGCTTCATCGTCTGGGGGACCATCCCTATCGGGTCGGTCATCGGCGGCATCCTCGCGACGGCCATCCCCGTGCGGGCGGCCCTGGTCCTGGCGGCGGTGGCCTCGTTCGCCTCGGTCGCGCCCGTCCTGGCTTCGCCGCTCCGGTCGCTCCGCGACATCCCGGCCGGACTCCCCACGACCGCGGGCGTCGCGCCGGCGAGCCCGCTGCCGACCGGCACCGCGCTTCCCGGGACCGAGAGCCCCGGCCTTCAGCCGCAGCCCACCGGAGCCTGACCGCAGGTCGCTTCGCGAGGGCCGGCCGTCCTGCTCGAGCCGACGGCTGCCGGTACGTTGCGCCGGGGGCTGACCTAGGACCTTTCGGAACGACCGCCGTCGAGCATTGGCACGCGGATTCCGCGGTCGCGAGCCACCTCGATGGCGCGATCGTAGCCGGCGTCGGCATGGCGGATGACCCCCGTGCCGGGATCGGTCGTCAGGACCCGCTCCAGCTTCTGCGCCGCCAGGTCGGAGCCATCTGCGACGACGACCATCCCGGCGTGCTGGGAGTACCCGATGCCCGTCCCTCCGCCGTGGTGGATGCTCACCCAGCTGGCGCCCGCCGCGGTGTTGACGAGGGCGTTGAGCAGCGGCCAGTCGGCGATCGCGTCGGAGCCGTCGCGCATCGATTCCGTCTCTCGATTGGGAGAGGCAACCGAGCCGGAGTCGAGGTGATCCCGCCCGATGACGATCGGCGCGCTCACCCCGCGCGATCGAACGAGCTCGTTGAAAGCCAGGCCGGCCTTCGACCGCTCGCCGTAGCCGAGCCAGCAGATCCGCGCCGGCAGGCCCTGGAACGGAACCCGGGCCTGAGCCATCTCGATCCATCGCCGAAGCGATTCGTTCTCGGGGAAGAGATCGAGGATGGCCCGATCCGTGGCCAGGATGTCCGCCGGATCGCCCGACAGCGCCGCCCATCGGAACGGGCCCTTGCCCTCGCAGAAGAGCGGGCGGATGAACGCCGGCACGAACCCCGGGAAGTCGAAGGCGTTGGCAACGCCAGCGGTTTGGGCCTGGGCCCGGATGTTGTTGCCGTAGTCGAACGTGACGGCGCCGGTGGCCTTGAGGGCGAGCATGGCCCGGACGTGGTCGGCCATCGACGCCATGGAGCGGCGGACGTACTCGTCGGGGTCGGTGCGCCGCAGTTCGGCTGCCTCAACGACGGAGACGCCGATCGGTATGTATCCGTTGAGCGCGTCGTGGGCGGACGTCTGATCGGTGACGGCGTCGAACCGCTCGCCCCGCCGGACGAGCTCGGGCTCGACCTCGGCCGCGTTGCCGACCAGGGCGATCGACTCCGCACGCCCTTCGGCGGCCGCCGAGCGCGCCCAGCCGAGCGCCTCGTCGAGGGAGTAGGTCAGGCGATCCACGTAACCGATCTCGAGCCGGCGGTTGGCGCGGGCCTCGTCCACCTCCACGACCAGCGCCACGCCCTGGTTCATGGTCACTGCCAGCGGCTGCGCTCCGCCCATGCCGCCCAGCCCGGCGGTCAGGGCGACGCGACCGCGCAGGCTCCCGCCGAAGTGCTGTCGAGCCAGCTCCGCGAACGTCTCGTAGGTGCCCTGGAGAATCCCCTGGGTACCTATGTAGATCCAGGAGCCGGCCGTCATCTGGCCGTACATCGTCAGACCGGCCCTCTCGAGCTCGCGGAAGGTGTCCCAGTTGGCCCACTTGCCGACCAGGTTCGAGTTGGCGATCAGGACTCGCGGCGCCCACTCGTGAGTTCGAAACACGCCCACCGGCTTGCCGGACTGGACCAGCAGCGTCTCGTCGTTCTCCAGGCGTCGCAGTTCGCGGACGATAGCATCGAACGCGTCCCAGCTGCGCGCGGCCCGGCCGGTGCCGCCGTAGACCACGAGATCGTCGGGGCGCTCTGCGACCTCGGGATCGAGGTTGTTCATCAGCATCCGCAGCGCGGCTTCCTGGGCCCAGCCCTTGCAGCTACGCTCCGGCCCGCGAGGGGCACGGACGGGGCGGGGTCCGGCGTGCTGCCTGGATCCAGTTTCGATCGCCATCGGGAGCCTCCGAATGGACGGCCCGGGCACCGCCCGAGCGCTCAGGCTCAGTTTGCTCCGGCCGACGCGGATCGTCACGCGCCGGCCGGCGCGGATCGTCACGCGCCCGGCTGAAGAGGAGGCCGGTCTGGAGCCGGCCGCCGGATGGTGCCCCAACTTTCCGGGCCGAGGCCGGCAGGAGCGCTAGTAAAGCGCCCCGATCAGCTGGGGGCCCAGGTCGAGTGGACCGTAACCGAACATCGACAGGACCACGCCGCCGCCGAGGGAGAGCGTGTAGACGGTCGGACCGCCGCCGCACGTTGCCACGTCGACGAGCCAATCGTTGATCGTCGCCTGGCTGGTACCGGAGACGCCGTCGGCCTGCGAGCACGCACCGGTCGCGTACTGGTCGACCCACGCTGCATAGACGTCGGGTGTCTGGTTGTCGGGCTGGAAGTGGCCGATGGCCAGCTTGAGCCAGTCGGCGTCGCCGACCTCACCGATCGAGGCTGCGGCGTAGCCATCGAAAGTCTTCGCCAGGTCGGCGTTGTCGAGCGCCGCCGACTCGCTGTCGGCATCTTCGACGATCGCCTCGGCGTCGACCGACCGCGGCAGCTTCCCGAGCAGGCTCGGGTCGATGTGCAGGCCGTACTGGCCTGTCGTGCCGCTGGGCCACGGCGTGTCGCCGATCAGGACGGCCGTGTACTGCGGCTCGGGTGTAGGGCCGGGTTGGCTGCAGGCGGTGGCCGCCACGCTGACCACGACCAGGGCCGCGGCCAGACCGAGCGCCGCGAGGCTGGGGCCGGTGCGGAGGTCGGTGCCGGTGGCGCGGCGCGACCGCCCGAACCGCATGGCGCGGCCCGGCCGGCTGATCTCACAGCTCACGCCGCACCACCGGGTAGCGCTCGTCGTCCACGGCCAGCCGGAAGCCTGCCCGGATCCAGAACCCGGGCCGGGCGGCCGGGGTTGCGTCCTCCACTGCCCGGGCCTCCGGGTACGCCTCGACCGCGGCGAAGCCCCGGCCCGCGAGGTCACGGCAGACTTCCTCCACCAGCCGCAGCGCGCGGCCTCTCCGGCGGGCCTCGGCCGTGGTGGAGATGCAGGTGATGACCGCCGGCAGCGGCGCGTCCGGGAGCCGCGGATACAGCTCCCGCAGCCGCAGCGCGCGTGGATAGGCCGATAGCGGCCCGAACTGGCAGTAGCCGGCGGCCTCGCCGTCGATGAGCAGCAGCTTGGCATAGCTGCCGAAGATCCCCAGGCCCCGGCCCAGAAGCTGCAGCTTTCGCGGTGCGTCGGCCGCGATCATGGGGCGGACCGCGCGCTTCGGTGCGAACGGGTTGTCGGCGAGCGTGCTCGCTCGGTCATCGACGAATGGGTTGCCGGCCGGCTCGCCGAACGCCGGCGCGAACGGGTACGGGGCGGCCTTCGAGACCGGCAGGAACGGGTTCGGCTCGATCCTCGGGCGCGGCGCAAACGGGTTGGTCGAGACTCCGTCTTTGGGCCGTTCGAGCGCGCCCGAGGCCGACCCGGCCCCGGCGCCCGAATCCCTCGCGGGCGCGGGAAGCCAGCTCGGCCTCCGAGCCTTCGAACCCCGATCGGCGTCCTCCCAGTAGTCGCAGGTTCGATGGTCGAACGATGGATCGGCGCACGGCGGAACCAGCCAGAAGCGAGCTTCGTCGGAAACATCCACGATCTCGAGGCGTGCCATGGCTCTCCAACTCTAAGCCAACGGGCGCATCGGACGCCCAGCGGGCTGGCTTCCCTATCGCCGCACCGCCCAGGCGATGCTCAGACCGCCGACGGACGAGACGAGGATGAAGAGAGTGGCTCCGATGATCGGAGCCTGGACGCCCGCCCGGACCGCCAGCCATGCCAGGAACAGCGCGACTATCGGACCCGCGAAGAGCTCCGGGCGGTCCCCGACCAGGAAGTCGTACCAGAAACCCAGGAAGCTCCGCACGTAGCTCATCTCAGGGGCTCCCGGCTGGCCTCAACAACACGCACCCCCCAGTTGCTGATGTGGGTGCGGACGAGATAGACCCCGAGGATCGCCAGAACCACGTAGCCCGCGAGAAGGGCGAGGATGGCGGCATCGCCGGCCGGCCAGTCGATTCCGACGCCTTCGCCTGCCCAGAAGGTGCCGAAGCCCGTCAGCATCACGCCCACGGCGAACTTGAGCCCGTTCTCGGGCACCGCCGAAAGTGGCCGGTGGACGAGGAACGCGATCCCGAGAACGAGCGCTCCCGCGACAGCCGCCCCCAGGGCGGCTGGTCCCAGCATCCCGGCCGAGGCGCCGAACGTGACCACGATGAATGCCACCTCCAGTCCCTCGAGAAGCACGCCCTTGGCCGCGACCGTGAAGCTGATCCAGTCCATGCCGCTTGACGGAACGGGCGGCTCGTCTTGGAGTGCCGAGATCTCGCGCTCGTAGACGGCCGCCTCGTCGCGCTTCGCCATTGCCCCGCCGGCCCGGAGCACGGCCCTGGTCAGCCACTGGAGGCCGTAGATGATGAGGAATCCGCCCACCACAAGGCGCACGACGTCGATCGGGACGAAGAGAATGATCGCCGTGCCGAAGATGCCCACCAGCAAGGCCAGGGCCACGAGGGCGGCGAATGCGCCGATCAGGGCGGATCGCCACTGGCGCGTCACGCCCACGGCCAGAACGATGGTCACGGCCTCGACGAACTCAACCGACGACGCGAGGAAGCTCGAGACGATCGTGACGAACGTGATCGACGACATGCCCGCCAATGCTACCGGAGGCCGGGATGCGCGGGGCGGGACGGCGTTCCCCCACGCGCGACCGCTGGCTCCCGCGATGGGCGAAGCGGTAACGTGGCTGCGCGGTGCCCGACAGACGAGGCCCACGACGGAGACTCGGTGCCGCCGTCAAGAGAGCAGCGGCCGCGGAAAGGCCGCCTTTCGCCCCAAGAGGTGATCTATGCGGCCACTAGACGACCGCATCGAGGCCGCGCTCGCAACCTACGACGATGACTGCCGCTGGGATCTGATCGGCGGCATTCTGACCGAGTGTCCCGACGACGTCCTCGCTGCCGGGATGGGTCTGCTCCTGGGCGAGGTGGAGCGCGGGCGGACACTCGGTGCGGACATCCTGGGCCGACTCGTGGGCGTCGAGCCGGGTTGCCGACACGCCGTTCTCGAGGCGCTGCTGGCGGCCCTGGCGGTCGAGAGGACGGCCGCACCTCTGGCCTCGATCGTGGCCGCACTCGGCCACGTCGGCGAGCCCGCCGCGCTCGCGCAGATGGTCCCGCTGGCCCACCATGCGAGCCCGGAGGTAAGGCTGGCGACGGCCTTCGCCCTGGCCACGATCGGCCGGCAGCCCCTCGCGCCGGAGGCGCGGACCGCTCTCATCGGCCTTTCTCGCGACGCCGACCCGGAGGTTCGAGACTGGGCCACGTTTGGCCTGGGTACCCTGTCGGACGTCGATGGCCCGGACGTTCGTGCCGCCCTGCTGGCCCGGGCCGACGATGCCTACCACGAGGCCCGGGCTGAGGCTCTCTTCGGGCTGGCGGTCCGGCACGATCCGCGAGCCGTGCCCCACCTGATTCGGGCCCTGCAGTCCCCGCTCGTCGTGGAGCTCGAGGTGGACGCTGCTGCTGCCGCAGCCGATCCGCGTTTGCTGCCGGCCCTGTGGGCGCTTCAACAGTCCGGGGTCGCGGACGAGGTTCGCCTCCGGCGGGCCATCAACCGCTGCTCGGGTCGGGATCACCCTGCCCCCGTCTCCTGACGACCTGCCTGCCGCGCCAAGGATCGAGCCGCAGGCGCCGCGCACCATACGCCGCTCCAATCGCTCGGTTATCCTGCGCAAGGCCTGCGGCCCCTTTCACGCCCGGCGGCGGGCGTCCGCCCCACCAGCGAGGCCCTCGTGCTCAGCTTCATCGACACCGCCGTCATTCCGTTCCTGGAGCACCTCTACGCCGCGGTTGGCTACCTGGGCGTCTTCTTCGCAATGGTTATCGAGTCGACGCTGGTGCCGATCCCATCCGAGCTGATCCTGCCGCTCGCCGGATTCATGGTCAGCGACACAAGCCAGATCGAGCCCCTTACCCACGGGCCCTGGAACTTCTGGGTCGTCGTGGTTATAGGTGTGGCCGGCAACACGACCGGCTCGTTGTGCGGCTACGCGCTGGGCGCCTGGCTCGGCCGGCCTTTCCTCGACCGATGGGGTCGATTCCTGCTGATCCGGAAGCACGAGGTCGACCAGGCCGAAAGCTTCTTCGTCCGCTGGGGCTCGCCCACGGCGTTCATCAGCCGCCTTCTGCCCGGCATCAGGTCGGTGATCAGCTTCATCGCGGGCGTGTCGCACATGCCGATCGGGCGCTTCACCCTGTATTCGACCCTGGGCGCTATCCCCTGGACGATAGCCCTCGTCTACGCCGGCACCGTCCTGGGCGCGAACTGGACCAGGATCCGGGACGACCTGAGGCCGTTCGACACCCTCATCCTCCTCGCCTGCGTGGCCGCGGTCGCGCTCTTCGTGTGGTGGCGCCTCGGGCATCCGGGCTGGCGCGGTGGCGGCATCGAGGCATAGCCCGGGTCGTTCGAAACCCGGTTGACTCCGGACTCCGTCATCGGCTCGACGGCCGGAGCGAGCACGGATTGACCAATCGGTGGCAGACTAAGACTGCGGACCCGGTTTCCATGTGTCCGCCGGCGATATGCAAGGAACGCAGATGGGCAGCAAACCGACTCGCGTCCAGTTGCAGGCGCTGAGCATCGACGATACCGACGGGCGAGGCGCCGACCTCGCAACCGGGCTGGCGTGAGCTCGGTCCGAGACCGCTCGAAGCCGCTTCGAGAGGTCGATGCCGGAGTCAGTCAATCGCGGCGGATGGCTCATCCGGACCCGAAGGTGGCCCATACGAGCCGGCGGATGGCCCATCAGGTTCGGTCCGCCCCGTTGCGCTGGCTCGCCGGGGTCTTCGCCGCTCCCCACTCGGGCTCCAACGGCGCTCGCGCAGGCGGCTTCGCCGCTCGCTTCTACAGGTGGTTCTTGCCCAGAGAGCAGCGACGCAGGGAGTTTGCCGGAGTGCTGGCTTTGCTCATCATCGCAACCGCGATCTCCGCGACACTGCCCGGCGGCTGGGCTGAACCGACACTGGCCAGCACGTCGACCCAGGCGACCGCCGAACTTGCGTCGGTGGATTCGAGCCCCTCGGCCAGCTCGACTGTGACCGCGTCACCCTCGTTCGTGGGTCCGCCAGCGGGCCTTCTCGACGCCACCCCGACGCCAACCCCGACGCCAACCCCGACGCCCACCCCGACGCCGGCGGCGAAGACGACTCCGAAGCCGGCCCCCAAGCCGGCCTCGAAGGTCTACACCTTCGTCGCCCTGGGCGATTCGCTGACGGCATGGCCCCCGGAAGGACCGTGGCCGACCCGGCTCGACGCAGAGGACGCCAACCTGAGGCTGGTCAACAACGCCGGTGTCCCGGGCGACACCACCGCGCAGATGCTGGCCCGCCTCAACAGCGACGTCTTCGCCTACAAGCCCGAGGTGCTGTTCATCATGGGTGGCACCAACGACCTGGGCGATGGCATCAGCCAGGCCACCACGATCGCGAACCTGAGGGCGATCATTGTCGCGGCCAGCGCGAAGGGGATACGCATCGACCTCATGACGATCCCACCTGACACATATCCCGACATGGCGCAAAAGATCGACTCGCTCAACGCGGCGATCGTTCACCTCGGCAACGCCTACAAGCTCGTCGTTGTCGACATCCACACCCCGCTCTCCACGTCGACCGGGGTGTACGTGCCGAAGTACACCAGCGATGGCCTCCACTTCAGTGCGCTCGGGGCGCAGCTCGTCGCCAACACGATTTACTCGCGAATTCACCGCTACGGGTTCTGAGCGGGTCGGATTCCGGGGCGGCCGGACATCCAGCGCGAGTAGCGGGCCTCAGCCCCAGGGAGCCTCACCCGGGCCGCGGAGGTGGCCCACGTCGTTGGCGAGGATCAGCTGGACTCCATCGGCCGTGTCGCCGCGCTCGTAGCGCAGAACCGTCAGGTTCGTTTGATCCTGGATGAAGCGCCGCCGGTAGTCTCGTACGGGCACGCCCAGTGCCACGCACATCAGGATGCGATTGAACGTGCCGTGAGCCACCACCAGCACGCGGCGCTCGCCCTCCGCTTCGGCCTGGGATTCGGAAACGTGGCCGCGCGAGCCGCCGGCGTCCGGGGAGCGGCCGGTGCTCAACGTGCCGAAGCGGGAAGCGAGGTCGATCGAGCCGACTTCGGCCGCCAGCAGGTCGCCGAGGAAGCTCCTTGCCCGGGCGGCGACGTCATCGCCCGACTCGCCACCGGGTGAGTGAGTCGCGGCCGGATCGTGCTCCCAGCGGGCTCGTAAGTCGGGGTCGTGCGCTTGCATCTCGGCGTAGGTCAGGTCTTCCCACCGACCGTAGTCGAGCTCGCGCAGCCTCTCCTCGACTTCGACGGGCCGGCCTCGGGCGAGTGCCTGGGCCGTCTCGAGGGCCCGAAGCATCGGGCTCGAGATTATGCGGTCGATGCGCACGCCGGCCAGACGGCGTGACAGGGCCTCAGCCTGGGCGAGCCCTTCCTGCGCCAGCGGCACATCCAGCTGGCCACCGAGCATGGCGTCGCCGGCCGGCGTCAGGCCGTGGCGGGTCAGCAGGATGTTGAGCATTGGCGGCTCCCGTGCGCGGCGGCTAGAAGAGCCCGACGATGTTACCGTCTGCGTCGATGTCGATCGTTTCGCCGGCCGGATGAGACGGCAGCCCAGGCATGGTGCGCATCTCGCCCAGGAGGGGCGTGACGAAACCTGCACCGGCGGACAGGCGCACCTCCCGGATCGGGACACGGAAGCCGGACGGTCGGCCTTTGAGGGACGGGTCGTGGCTGAGCGAGAGGTGCGTCTTGGCCATGCACACCGGCAGGTTGCCGAAGCCCATCTCTTCGTAGAGCTTCAGCGCCCTCGTCGCCGCCGGCAGCTCATCGACGCCACGGGCGCCGTAGATGCGCACCGCTATCGTCTCGATCTTCTCGCGCAACGGGAGATCGTCCGGGTACAGCAGCCGGAAGTCCGGAGCGCCCTCTTTCGCCGCCGACCACACGGCCCCGGCCAGCTCCTCGGCTCCCGCGCCGCCCTCCGCGAAATGCTCACTCACGACCACGTCACGCGCGCCGGCGGCCAGCGCCACCTCCCTGATCGCGGCCACTTCTGCGTCCGTGTCGCCCGGGTAGTGGTTCACCGCCACCACGACCGGAAGATTGAAGACGCGGACGTTCTCGATCTGGGCGGCGAGGTTGGCCGCGCCCGCCCGCACCGCATCGACGTTCTCTTCGGCAAGCGCCGGGTCGAGCGGCCTGCCGGCCACGATTCGGCCCACACCGCCGTGCATCTTGAGCGCCCGAACGGTGGCAACCATCACCGCGGCGTCGGGGCGAAGCCCGCTCTGGCGGCACTTGATGTCGAAGAACTTCTCCGCGCCCATGTCCGCGCCGAAGCCGGCCTCGGTGCAGGCGATCTCGCAAGTCGCCAGGGCGAGGCGGTCGGCCAGGATGCTGTTGTTGCCGTGGGCGATGTTGGCGAACGGGCCGCAATGGACGAACGCCGGCCCACCCTCGAGGGTCTGGAGCAGGTTCGGCTTGATGGCATCGCGGAGCAGGACGGTCATCGAGCCGGCGCATTTCAGGTCCTCGGCCGTGATGGGCCGGCCATCGAACGTCGTGGCCACGACCATGCGTCCCAGGCGTGCCCTGAGATCGTGGAGATCCGATGCGAGAGCGAGGACCGCCATGACCTCGCTCGCGACGGTGATCTGCCATTCCGTCTCGCGCGGATAGCCGTTCTCGCGCCCGCCCAAGCCGACGATTGCCTTGCGGACGGCCCTGTCCGAGATGTCGACGACCCGCGGCCAGAGAACGCCCAGCGGGTCGATACCGAGCGTATTTCCGTGCATGAGCGAGTTGTCGATGAAGGCGGCGAGCAGGTTGTGCGCCGCCCCTACGGCATGGTTGTCACCGGTGAGGTGGAGGTTGAAGTCCTCCATCGGGATCACCTGGCTGTAGCCTCCACCGGCCGCGCCGCCCTTGATGCCGAAGACCGGCCCGAGGGATGGCTGACGGATGCAGACGGCGGCCCGGTGACCTATCCGATTGAGCCCCTGGGCGAGACCGATGCTGGTGGTCGTCTTGCCCTCGCCCAGTGGCGTCGGGGTGATCGCGGTCACGACGACGTACTTCCCACGCTCGCCCCGGGCGGCCGTCTCGGCTTCGAGCCGCTCGATCCCCTCCAGGCGGACTTTGGCCTTGTAGGGCCCGTACAGCTCGACCTCGTCTTCGTGCAGACCGAGTTCGCGAGCGAGTTCGATGATCGGCCGCGGGGTGACCGAGCGGGCAATCTCCAGGCTGCCTGGCATGGCCCGGGGGCCGCTCATGGTGTGGGAACCCCCTCTGCCGGGCGTGGAGAGCGCTCTGCCTGGTCCGTGGCGGCGCGAAGCAGGTGCGTCAGCAGCAGGGCGCCAGTCAGCGGACCCACGCCGCCCGGCACGGGCGTTATCGCCGAGACCACGTCCCGCGCCGACTCAAGGTCCACGTCACCCACGAGCCTCTCGCCCCCGGCCCCGTCGCTCACCACGTTGATACCGACGTCCACTACGACGACGCCTGGCGAAAGCATGTCGCCGGTGACCAGCCCGGGCACCCCGGCGGCAACGATCAGGATCTCCGCGTCGCGGGTGTAGTGGCCGAGGTCACGGGTCCTGGAATGCAGCACGCTCACGGTGCCGTGTTCGCGCAGGAGAAGCAAGGCGGCGGGTTTGCCGACAACGTTCGAACGCCCGATCACGACCACACGCTTGCCTGCGATCTCGATGCCCGACCTCTTGAGGATCTCGACCGATGCCTGGGCCGTGGCCGGCAGGAAGCCGTCGTAGCCGAGAGTGAGCAGGCCCGCGTTCCTGGGGTGGAGGCCGTCGATGTCCTTGGCCGGGTCGATCGAGTCGATGACCGTGCGCAGTGGGATCCCGGCCGGGAGCGGCATCTGGACGATGATGCCGGCGACCGACCGGTCGGCGTTGAGACGCTCGATCTGCGTGCAGAGCGTCTCGGGTGTCGCCTCCGGGCCGATCTCGACCAGCCGGCCTTCGACGCCGACCTGGCGGCACGTCCGAAGGATCTGATGAAGATAGACGGCCGACGGGGCATCCGCCCCAACGAGCACCACCGCAAGCGCCGGTGCGCGACCCCACGACTCCTTGAAGCGGGCAAAATCCACGGCCAGCTCGGCGCGAATCCCCGCCGCGATCGGGCCCCCGGTGAGCAGACGCGGACCCGATGGCGCGGCCACGGCTGCGTTCTGTCCGTCGCTCACGCCGGGTCGGGCTCCGGCTCCCGCGACTGCCCGGAAAGGACGATCTCCCGCGTTCGCGCCGCTACCGACGCGAGCTCATGGAGCGCGGCGTCAACCCGTCCGCGCATCGTCTCGGCAAGCTCGTCATCGCCAATTGCAGGCAGGTTTATCAGCACGTTCTCGGCCGCACCCCGAGCCGCCGCCTCACCGAGAAGAGCCGCAACGAGCACGTCGCTGGCAGCGTTCACGTTGCTGCGCCCTGCCAGCGCCTCGGCCGCCCCGACGAGTCGCGCGCAGGCGATGACGCATTCCCACGGCACATCCGAGGCAAGGCGCGCGGCGGTCCGAAGGGCCGTGCGGCGCGCCTCGACCTGCTCGTCGGTTTCGCGCGGCAGCTTCAGCGCCGCGGCATAGCCGGCGTAGGCCTCCGCGTCCCGGTCCGCCAGCCGCAGGAACTCCCCCGCAAGCTCGTGCCCGGCGGCCTCACAACGAGAAAGCGTCGCCTCGTAGGCAGCGTACCTCGGCTTGCCCTTCGAGAGGGCGGCCACCATCGAGATCAGGGACGCACCGAGAGACGCGGCGACCGCGGAGGCGGTCCCTCCTCCCGGGACGGGCTCGGCCGATGAAAGGCCCTGAGTGAATTGAGAAACGGTCAGCTCCGCGAAAGGAACCGAGGCCGGCGATCGATCCATGCGTCACTCCTATGTCAAGCAGCCGCGGCGAGGGACTCTCGCCGAGCTACCCGAGCGGCTTCATCATGCCGCAATCGGCGGAAGACCTCGTCGCTGATCCGTCGGCGCAGAGCCCGGAT
>JBEKVD010000025.1:0-36746 GCA_049514315.1 Candidatus Limnocylindrales bacterium
CGGTCGCCCGCTGTCGTCGGCCGCCGAACTGACCGAGCGTCTTCCAAAGTGGAAGGCGCTGCCGGTCTTCTCGTCGGACGTGATGTCATCGGTGGCTTACGCCACCGGGGCCATGATGCTCATCCTGTCGGGCGCCGGATCGGACAGTTACAGGTACGTCCTGCCCCTGTCGGTCGTCGTCGTCGCCCTGCTGGTGATCGTGACCTTCAGCTACCGCCAGACGATCCGGGCATATCCCAACGGCGGCGGCAGCTACATCGTCGCCCATGCCAACCTGGGGGTGCTGGCCGGTCTCATAGCCGCCGGATCGCTGCTGACGGACTACGTCCTGACCGTGGCGGTGAGCGTGTCGTCCGGCGTCCAGGCGCTCTACTCGGCCTTTCCGGTGCTTCAGCCGTGGGCCGTTCCGCTCATCGCGCTTTCGATCCTGCTGGTGATGGTCGTAAACCTGCGAGGGCTGCGGGAGAGCGGCACCCTCTTCGCCAGCCCCACCTACATCTTCATCGGCTCGATGCTTCTGCTCATCGCCGTCGGAACCTTCCGATCGCTGACCGGCCAGCTCCCGCAGGTCGATCACGTCGATGCTCTTACCGGCGTGGCCGCGGAGAACACCGGCATCTTCCTGCTCTGCAGGGCCTTCGCCGACGGCTGCTCGGCAATGACCGGGACCGAGGCCGTGGCCAACGGCGTTCCGGCCTTCAAGCCGGTCGAGTGGAAGAATGCGCAGCAGACCATGATCATCATGGCCACGCTGCTGGGGGTCATGTTCCTCGGCACGAGCTACCTGGCCGTCAACATCGGGGCGCACCCTGCCGGGATTCAGGGCGTCGGCGAGAGCGTGCTCTCGCAGGTCGGGCGGACGGTCTTCGGAGGTCGCGGGCCGCTCTACTACGTGCTCCAGCTCTCGACGATGGGCATCCTGGTCCTGGCCGCGCAAACGAGCTTCGCGGACTTCCCCCGCCTTTCCTCGATCCTGGCCCGCGACGGCTTCTTCCCCCGCCAGTTCGCGCTGCGCGGCGAGAGGCTGGCCTTCAACTCGGGCATCATCGCCCTGGCCCTGGTCTCCATCGCCCTGGTCGTCGCTTTCAACGGCTCCACCGACCGCCTGATCGGCCTGTACGCGATCGGCGTCTTCACTTCATTCACGCTGTCCCAGGCGGGCATGGTTCGCCACTGGTTCTCGGGGCAGGGATCGGGCTGGCGCCGCAGCGCATTCATCAACGGGGTCGGCGCGGTCGTGACGGCCGTGGTGGTCGTGGTAATCGCCATCTCGAAATTCGGCCAGGGCGTCTGGATGATCATCATCGTTGTCCCGATCCTCATCGCCATGATGCTCTTCATCAAGCGCGAGTACGACCAGGAGGGGCGCGGTCTTGACGTTCAGCCGGATGTCGTCTTCGGGCCACCTCATCGCCGCCAGCGAGTGGTGGTCGTGGCCCAGGCGATGAGCCGGGCCGTGGTCCAGGCGGTCAAGGTCGGCGAGACGATGGGCGAGGAAGTCCAGCTCGTCCACGTGACTCTGGACCCGGCCGAGGGCGAGAGCTTCCGTGACCGCGTCGAGCGGCAGCTGCCGGGTGTTCGGGTCGTGCTGGTCGAGTCGCCCTATCGGGCCCTCGTCCGGCCCTTCGTGCGCTACCTGGAAGTTTCACAGGAGGAGGATCCGGACCGGGTAACGATCGTGCTGCTCCCGGAGCACCTGCCCCGCCACTGGTGGGACCGCATCCTCTACAACCAGAACGTCCACCGCATCCGGGCCGCCCTCGTCGGGCGCAAGGATTTCGTCGTCCTCGACACGCCATACAGGCGAGAGGAATAGCGGCAGCCGAAAGACATGCGGCCGGCGCCCGCCGGTGCCCGGCAGCCACCCGCCGGGTCGCCCACGGGGCCGCGCCGCGCCGGCGCCTCGCCGGGTCGCCCACGGGGCCTGGCGCCGGGCGTTCGGCCGTCAGACCTCGAAAGACATTCCCGGCGCGGCCACCTCGACGATCCCTCCGAATACGGATGCCGCCCGGTCGACGGCCTCGTCATCGCCCAGGCCCGGACCGAGATGGGTCAGCACCAGCCGGGTCACGCTGGCATGAGACGCCGTCAGGCCGGCGTCCTCGGGTGAGAGATGCACGGACGGGATCTCGACCAGCTTCGTGAAGCACTCCGCCACCAGGGTGTGCGCACCCCTGGCCAGGCTGACGAGGTTGTCGCACGGGCCGCTGTCGCCCGTGTACGCTAGGAGCCGATCGCCGTACCTGGCGGTCAGCCCGAATGCCGGCACAGCGTGCTCGACCGCGCGCGCCTGGACCTTGAGATCGCCTATCTCGGCGATGCCGCGATCCGTGAGCTCGACCACCTGGAAGTAGTCGCTCATATGGTGGTCGACCGAACTCTTGACGAAGGCCTCGACGCGAGCAGCCCAGCCGACCGGGCCCAGGACCGGGATCTTGCGCATCGGCGTCTCGGCGAACGCGAACGCGTAGTAGAGGAGCGGCATGTCGGCAAAGTGGTCGGCGTGGAGGTGGCTGATCCAGACGGCGTGCAGCTCCTCGAGCCTGATGTAGCGCTGCAGCGCACCGAGGACCCCGCCGCCGATGTCCACGAGCACGTTGGCGCCGCCGGCCTGGAGCAGGTATCCGGAGCACGGCTCGTCGGACTTCGGGTACGGCGCGTTTCCCAGCGTCGTCCACCTGATAGGGCCCCCCGGTGTCCTCCGATTCGCCACGCTGATCTCCCGAGACCGCCGACAAACGGAACGTTAGCAGCGAGCCGCCGGCCCCGCGGGTCGGATTCGCGGCGCCCCTTGCCGGTGGGCAGATCAGGCAATCGCGGGCCGGAGACATCCAGGGGTGGACGGCGTGCGCGAGGAGCGCTCGCTCTCGGGCGCGGCCCGAATGTGCCGCCCGGTTGCCCTCCAGGAGCGCGTTCGTTCGCAGGACAAGCATCTATTTGTCGGTGCCCATACTATTCGCCTGTGAACGAAGTATCTGCAAGGCAACTGGAGATCGAAGCCGTCATCGACGAGCTCAGCAGTTGCCTGGACACCCACGCGCCCGATGTCCCCGATTGGGTGGCCCAGGAGCTCACGTTCGGCCAGGTGAGACTGCTCTTCCTGCTCAGCAAGCACGGGCCCTCGCCGATGAGTCGCATCGCAGAGTGGCTGGGGGTGAGCCTGCCAGCTGTCAGCGGTGCAGTGGAGCGAATGGAACGGCACGGGCTCGTGACGCGCCAGCATCGCCTGGACGACCGCCGGGTCGTGGACTGCCGGCTGACCGAAGCCGGCCGGCATCTCATCGACGAGATCTCAGGCATGCGTCTCGAGATGATGCGCCGGATCCTGGGCGTCCTGACCGAAGATGAACTGGCCGAAATGGCCCGCCTGATCACGATCGTCCTCGAACGAACCAGATCGAGGATGGCGTGAACCCCGAGCCCGCGACGCGAGTCGCAACCATCGAGGAGGACTCTCAGCTGCCCTGAATCGCATCCCGCCCCCCGAGCGGGGCGCGTCGACCGCCCTCCAACCCTGACGCGGGTCCCAATCTCCGCGGCCTCACCCGCGACGCGCCTTCCACACGTCACCCTCCCCGCAGATCGCCAGTAAGTCAAGGAGCAACTCGTGATCCGACTGACACAGCTCGCCGTCAGCAAACGGAGCGTGACCGTGCTCATCACGGTGGCCATGTTGCTGGGCGGCGTCTTCGCCTGGGCCTCGCTCAAGCAGGAGCTGTTGCCGGACATACAGCTTCCGTACGTGGTCGTGGTCACGCCCCTGCCGGGCGCCAGCGCCCAGGACGTTTCGACGCAGGTCACGGAACCCATCGAACGATCGATCGGCAGCGTGGCGAGCCTGGACCACATCGACTCCAGCTCGACCAACAGCCTCTCGATCGTGGTGGCGTCGTTCGCCTACGGCACCAACATCAAGGACACGATCTCGACCATCGACACCAACGTCAAGGCGATCGGGCTCAGCTCCGCCTCCAACATCCAGTCCTTCGACATAAGCGCATTCCCGTCCCTGATCGTCGCCATTCGGGCCACAGGATCGACCACGGCCGACCAGCTGAACACGCTGGCCTCAACGACCATCGTGCCTTCGATCGAGGGCATAGACGGCGTCGGCAGCGTGGATCTGAGCGGCGCGACTGAGTACCGGCTGGTCGTCGAGCTCGATCCCGCCAAGCTGGCGGCCAACAATATCTCGCTGAGCCAGATCGAGGGCAAGCTGGCGGCCAACAACCTCATCCTGCCCGCCGGCTCGCTGCCGGTCACCAGCGGCGGCACGACGATCTCGATCCCCGTGTCGGCCCAGCACCAGATCGTCCTGCAGAACCCCGATGACCTGCTGTCGCTCGCAGTTGGCGTCAAGGCCCCGGCCGCGGGGTCGGCCTCTCCCATCCCGACGCCGATCACTCTTGGCGACCTGGGCACCGTCGACCGCGTCGCCGCCTACCCGACCGGCTACGCCGAGCTCAACAAGTCGCCCCAGACCGGCGACGCCGGTTCCGCGCTCGTGATCAGTGTCACGAAGACCTCGGATGCCAACACGGTCAACGTGGTGCAGGCGGTCCAGGCCAAGCTCACCGAGCTCCAGTCGCAGGGCAACGGCACGTTCGAGATCGACACCGTCTCTGACTCGTCCTCCTACATCATCGAATCGCGCGACAGCCTCGTACGCGAGGGTCTGCTCGGCGCCCTCTTCGCGATAATCACGATCTTCTTCTTCCTGCTCAGCCTGCGGTCCACTCTCGTGGCGGCCGTCAGCATCCCCGTGTCGATCATGACCGCGCTCGTCCTGATGCTCGTGGCTGGGGTCACGATCAACATCATGACCCTGGGAGGCCTCGCCATTGCCGTCGGCCGGGTCGTGGACGACGCCATCGTCGTCCTCGAGAACATCTACCGGCACCGCGGCCGCGGCGACCCCATGCGCGAATCCGTCATCTCCGGCACGCGAGAGGTTGCGAGCGCCATCACCAGCTCCACCCTTACGACCGTGGCAGTCTTCCTGCCGCTCGGCTTCGTCGGCGGCCTCGTGAGCCAGTTCTTCCTGCCTTTCGCCCTGACGGTCACCTTCGCCCTGCTCGCATCGCTCCTGTGCGCCCTCACCGTCGTGCCGGTGCTGGCGAGCCTCTTCATCGACCGCATCAAGCTCGACCCCGACGAGGGCCCGAAGCATCACGACACCCTGGTCCAGCGCATCTACACGCCGCTCCTGAAAGCTGCCCTCCGCAGCCGCGGCAGCCGCTGGGGCGTGATCGGCATCGCGGCCGCCCTGGTCGTCTGCGCCGGCCTGCTCGTGCCGCACATCCCGACCCAATTCCTCAACGCGGGGTCGGAGAAGCAACTCCAGGTCACCGTATCTCCGCCCTCGGGCACGCCGTCGTCGGTCGTGCTCACCCAGGCCAAGGCGGTCGAGGCCAGGCTCCGGACCTACTCCGAGGTCAACCTGATCGAGACAACCGTCCCGAGCGGATCGGACACCGGCATCTCCGCTCTCGCCGCTGCCTTCACGGGCAACGCGAGCAACTCGGCCAGCATCGTGGTCGGGCTGACCTCGAGCACGAACCTCGATTCTGAACAGCAGAAGCTGTCCGACGACCTGGACAAGCTCCAGCTGGCGGGCTGGCAGATTCAGGTCTCCCAGGAGAGCCTGGCCGGCGGCGGCTCGAACTCCATCAGCGTCGTCGTCAGCGGGTCGAACCAGTCCGACGTCGCCAGCGCGACGACCACGGTCATGGCCGCGATGAGGGCCCTGCCCGACCTGATCAACGTCAAGAGCGACCTCGCGACCACCACCACCCAGTACGACGTCGACGTTGACCCGAACAAGGCGATCCTCGATGGGACGAGCACCGTCGGCGTGCAGGCCGAGGTCCACGACGCGCTGGTCGGCACCGACGCCGGCACAGTCGTCCTCGGGAGCGCCCCGATCGACGTCTACCTCCAGGTCGACGCGAACTTGACCTCATTGCAGAGCCTGGCCGAGATGCCTGTCGGGACCGCCGACGTGCCCCTGGGCCTGATCGCCACGGTCAACCAGGTCAACACCCAGGCCAGCATCAGTCGCGTCGACCAATCGCCCGCCTCGACGATCTCCGCCGATACCACCAGCCAGGACACGGGCGGTGTCTCCACGGAGGTCCAGAAGGCGATCAACGGCCTGCAGGCCGCCGGCAAGCTGGAGGGCGTGACGGTCACTCTTTCGGGCGTGACCGAGGAGATGAACAGCGCCTTCAGTGGCCTTTTCGTCTCGATGGCCGTTGCCATCCTGCTGGTCTACCTGGTGATGGTCCTGGTCTTCGACTCGCTCGTCGACCCGCTCGTGATCATGTTCAGCCTGCCGCTGGCCACGATCGGGGCCTTCCCGGCGCTCTTCCTTACCCAGCGACCCATCGGCGTCAGTGCCCTGATCGGCTTCCTGATGCTGATCGGCATCGTGGTCACCAACGCCATCGTCCTGCTCGACCTGGTCGAACAGCACCGACGTCGCGGCCTGCCGATCTACGAGGCCCTGATGCAGGGCGGGCGGACGAGGGTCCGGCCGATCCTCATGACGGCCATCGCCACGATCCTGGCCCTGATCCCGCTGGGCCTGGGTCTCTCCCAGGGCGAGATCATCGCCTCTGAGCTGGCCACGGTCGTGATCGGCGGCCTCTTCACCTCGACCTTCCTGACGCTGATCGTGGTCCCGGTCGTGTACTCGCTCGTCGATGACGCGAAGGTGATCACGCGGCGGCGGCTCGGCTTCGCGCCGGAGCCGGCGGAGGCGCAACCGGAGGCGCCGGCGTAGGATCGGACCGAGGAACGAAGGGAGCGCCGATGGAGCAGGCCAGAGAACCGCACATCCCCGCGACCGAGTACCCGGAGCGCTGGCGCAGGGTCCAGGCCATGATGGCGGCCCAGGATCTCGACTTCCTGGTGGCATATGCCGACGATCGGGCCTCGTTCGGGCCTGCCCATGCCCGCTGGCTGGCCGACTTTCCTGTCCATTTCGAACCCGCCTGCATCCTGCTGCCCCGTCGTGGCGAGCCGGTGATGCTGGTGGGTCCGGAGAGCGACCAGTACGCCCTGGCGGTCGGTCGCATCGCCGACGTGCGGGTCCTGCGCGAGCTGACCCACCCCGACGAGGACTATCCCTACGCCAGGATCCAGAGTCTGGCGGAGGCGATGACCGAGATCGGAGGGGCATCCGCGGCCCGGCGGGTGGGGCTCGGCGGCCTCGGCTTGATCGGGGCCGGTCTCATGGCGGCCTTCAGCGCCGCCCTCCCGGCGGCCGAATGGGTGGACGTGGAGAACGTCCTGTGCGATCTCCGTGCCCGGAAGTCGCCGGCCGAGCTCGCGGTGATCCGCTACGCGTACAGGATTGCCGAGACCGGGATCAGCGCGGGGATCGAGGCCATTGGCGCGGGCGTAACCGAGCGTGAGGTTGCCGCCGCGATCGAGGCGTCGATGCGCCGGGCGGGCGCCGAAGGGACCGGCATCGACACCATCGTCGCTTCCGGGCCGAACTCCCGGCCGATACTCGCTCGGTCCACGTTCTGCCGCATCGAGCCGAACGACCTGGTGCTGCTGACGGTAGCCCCCCGCTACGAGGGTTATCACGCCGCGATCGGCCGGGTCGTCCTGGTGGGCGATCCCGGTCCGGAAGTCAGGCGTGCGCTGGAGGCGGCCATCCGAGCCCAGCGCGCGGCGTCCGAAGCTCTTCGCCCCGGCCGAGAAGGCCGAGAGGTGGAGGCCGTCGGCCGCGGCATCGTGGCCGAAGCCGGCCTGGGGGAGTACTTCCTCTACTCGGGCCTTCACAGCGTCGGCGTAATCGAGTTCGAGCCGCCGATCTTCGGCCCCAGCAGCCCGGCGACACTGAAGGAGAGCATGGTCATCTCGATCGACATACCCATGTTCGGTGCTCCCTGGGGCGGCCTGCGAATTGAAGACGGCTACGCCATCACGGCCACCGGTGCCGAGCCGCTCAATCGGACGCCCTACCAGATACAGAAGTAGGTGGCCGGACGCGGCCATCGGTCGGACGACCGGCTGGATGCGTCGAGCGTCAGGCTGGGAGGGCGGACCTCACGCCGGCCCCTGACCCGTCGCTCGAGCGGACGCCGACGCTCCATCCGGCCGCGCCCGGGCCTCTTCCGCGGCCGTCTCGTCTGAGCGGGGGATCAACACGTAGCCCAGCAGGACGGCGAGAACGTTGGCCGCGACGCCGAAGACGATCGCCACCTCTATCGGCCAGGCCGACAGCATCATGCCGGTCAACGCCGCCCCGATCGGGAACCCCGAGAAGTTGAGGTTCATCGAGACGGTGAAGGCCCGGCCCATCCAGGCGGGATCCGTGCGACGCTGGCGCAGCGTGAACATGGCGATGTCGAGGGGGCCGTTGAGCATCCCGGAGACGGCCATCGAGAGGGCGATGGGAACGATGCTTCCCGGCCACAGCAGGATGGCGGTCGCGAAGACGAGGCCGGCCGTCGGGATGAGAATCAGACGGCGCTCCCGTCCATCCGTCCTCAGGCGACCGGAGATGAAGGCCGAGCCAACGCCGAACGCCCCGCTCAGGCCGAACATGTAGCCGACCATGTCCTGGCCCATGCCGAGGTGTCTGAGGACCAGGACCGGGACCACGATCTGGACCATGCCGCCGGCAAGGTTCAGCGTCGACAGCGAAACCGCCAGGCTTCGAAGCGTTCGGTTGCTCCAGGTGTAGACGAGCCCGAGCCACGCGTCGCGGAGGAGGTTCCCGGTCGAGGCGACCTCGGTGCGAGGATCGGGCGCCCCGATCATCACCAGCGCGGCCGAGGCGTACGCGACGGCGATCCCGATCATCGCGGCCTCGAACCCTATGAACTGGGCCACGACCGCTCCAACCGGTGCGCCGACCACCGTGGCCAGGACCCAGCCGTTGGAATCGACGGCGTTGACCCTCTCCCAGAGCGGCTTCGGGACGAGGAGCGGAAAGAGAGAGCGCAGGCCGCTGCTGCTGAGCGGGCCGGTCAGTCCGGCCAGCCCGACGATGGCGACCAGGAGCCAGGCGGTGAGATGCCCGGAAAGCGAGAGCGTCGCCACCACGATCAGTGCCGTCGTCGCGACAAGGTAGTCGAGGATGATCAGGCGCACGCGGCCGTGGCGATCGAGAAGGGCGCCCGCGATCGGGCTGATGACGAGGCCCGGGAAGATACTTGCGAAGGCCACGAGGCCCGCCAGCGACGGGTCGTTGTATCGCTGCAGCGCGAACAGGATCATGACGATCCCGATCATCGACTGAGAGATGCGGGCAATCTGCATGGCCAGCAGGACGCGCCCGAGAGAGGGCACGCCCAGCAGGGCACGGTATGAGGGCGCGGCTGTGAGAGGCTCGGGCACGGGTAGAACCTGGGTCGCAGATGAGGCCATGAGCGTGCCACAGTTCGCCCCGGCCGTGGCAGAGAAAACCGCAAAGCGTGCCCGCTACGACTTCGGCAGGCGACCGTAGAGCTCGCGGTAGACGGCGAACCGCTCGGCGTAGATGCCGACGCTGGCCTGATCCGGCTCCATCAGACGCGTGTCGGCGGGGTGCGGCGCCAGGGCCACCGCAGACGATGGCGCGATCCCTGCGGCTGTGGCGCCGAGCAGCGCGGCGCCCCGGGCCGAGGCGTGCTCCGTGGCGCCGAGTGCGACGGGCATGTCGAGCACGTCGGCGAGGATCTGCTGCCACAGCCTGTTGACGCCTCCGCCCGCGACAACGGCGGCGGTGGGCTCCAGGCCGAGGCCACGCATCAAGGCCAGGCCCTCGGCCAGGGCAAAGGCCACTCCCTCGAGGACCGCGCGCGCCACCTCCGCGGGGCCGTGGCCGATTCGCAGCCCAACGAGGGCCCCGCGCGCCGACGGGTCGAAATGAGGCGTGCGCTCCCCGCGCAAGTAGGGCAGGAACAGGAGCCCATCGCTGCCGGCGGGGGCCCTGGCCGCCGCTGCCAGCAACTCTCGGGCCCCGTTTGGATCGTCCGGCCTGAGCAATCGCACGGCCCAGTCGAGTGACGCCGCGGCGGAGAGGATTGCCGCCATGACGCACCACTGGCCGGGAACCACGTGGCACAGGCCGTGGAGCCGCCCCTCGGCATCGACCTTCGGCTCCGCCACCGGCACGAGGACCTGGCCGCCCGTGCCGAGAGAGATAAGCACGGTTCCGGCCGCATCCTGCTCGCGGGCCAGGCCGAGGCCGAGGCCGAGCGCGGCGGCGGGCGCATCGGCGCCGCCGACCGCAACGGGGATCCCGGTCGGGAGCGCGAGTGCTCGAGCAGCTTCCTCGCGCAGCCCTCCGGCGGAAGTCTCGGATTCGGACAGCGGCGCGAGGCGCCCTCGGTCGATCTCCAGCCGCTCGCAGATGTCGTCGGACCAGTGCCGTTCTCGCAGGTCGAACAGGAGCGTCGCCGATGCGTCCGATACGTCCCCAGCCACCTCGCCTGTCAGGCGGACCCGCAGGGCGTCCTTCGGTTGGACGATCCAGCAGGTTCTTGCCATGACCTGGGGCTCGTGGCGGGCGACCCACATGATCTTCGGAGCGGTGAAGCTGACGTTCGAGCGATTGCCGGTGCGAGCCACGAGCTCGTCGCGAGGGATTCGCTCCTCGATCTCGGACGCTTCTGCCTCCGCGCGCCCGTCGGACCACATCAGGGCCGGCCTGACCGCGGAACCTTTCGCGTCGAGGAAGACTGCGCCGTGCATCTGGCCGGCCAGCCCGAGCGCTTCGACGCTCGCGCCACGGAGGGCGGGCCGGGCCAGCAGCTCCGACATCGCGAGCCGCAGCGCGTCCCACCAGCGGTCGGGGTTCTGCTCCGCGTACCCGGCCCGTTGGGAGTCCGTCGGGTAGGAGGCCAGTGCCACGCCCAGGCTCTCGCCCGCGTCGTCGAGCGCCATGATCTTGACCCGCGACGACCCGAGGTCGATCCCGATCGAAACGCGCACCTGAACCTCCGTGAGTGGCCGGCTACGAGCCCGCGTTAGCTTAACTCCCCGGCGCGATCAGCCGGGTCGCGGTCACTCGCCGGGTCGCGGGCAATCGACGGGTCGCGGGCCCTCGCCGGGTCGGGGGCAGGAACCGGATCGGTCGTTCGGTTACGAGGCCAGGTCGCGGCGCTCGAAGGCGACCAGGGAGACGACCAGGAAGACCGCGGCCACGGCCGCCAGGACTCCCGCGTCGGCGAGGCCGATGCCGTTGCGGAGTGGGTCGCTGCCCATGTAGTAGTGGAAGAGCGAGAGCGGTTGCAGCATGCCGAGTCCGTCGACAATCGAGGCCAGTACGTCTACCAGGTACATCGCCACCAGCAGGGCGATGGCCACGCCGATGGCTGCGGCCCGGTTGCCGGTGGCGGCCGAGATCGCCAGGGCGATGGCTCCGAACGCCAGGCCCAGCAGAACGAGCATGACCAGCGCAGATGTCAGGCGATCCGGGGGCAGGGGGCTGGCGCTGAGGGCGGCTCCGACCAGGGCGAACACCAGGACCGCGACCGCCGCGACGACGCACCCGATCGCTGTCGCCAGCGACTTCTCGAGGACGAGGCGCCGCCGCGAAACCGGGTAGGAGAGCAATACGTCGATCGTGCCGCGCGACTCCTCGCCGGCCGTGAAGCCGCTGGCCGTGCCGGCGGCGAAGGCGACCATCAGGACGGGCAGGATCATCGAGAAGAGTTCGATGTGGAGGAAGCCGACGAGCGTGCTCGCGTCGCCCAGGCTGGCGCCGAGAAGCTTGGCCGCCGGGCCCAGCTTGGCCAGCATGTCGTTGAGGTCGACGATCTTCGCGTAGGTGGGAAACAGCAGGGCGAAGTAGCCGGTCATGGCGCCCATGCCCAGGGAGACCCAGAAGGTCGGCCAGCGCAGGTCGCGGATCGTCTTGGTGAAGACGTTACGCAGCAGCATGGCGCGCCTCCTCTCCCGCAGCCCCGTCGCCGGCCCCGTAGTAGGCCATGAAAATCTCCTCCAGGCTCGTCTCGACGCTTCGAATGTTGCGGACCTCGAATCGAGCGGCCGTCTTGACGAGCGCGTCCAGGCTGCCGAGGACGGTGCAACGGAGGACGCCGTCGTGGATCGTCAGGTCCCGGACCCCCGGCAGGTTGGCGAACACGTCGGCCTCGACCGGACCGCCGAAGTCGATCTCGAGCCTTCGCATGGCGCGTTCCTTGAGCGCCGCGATCAACTCGACCGCCAGCAGGCGGCCCTCGCGGATGATGCCCACGCGATCGCACAGGTGCTCGACCTCGGGCAGCTGGTGGGACGAGATGAAGACCGTCTTGCCCTCCTCCCGGAACTCCTCGCAGAGATGCTCGAATTCGAGCTGCACGAAGGGATCCAGGCCCGCCGTCGGCTCATCGAGGATGAGCAGATCTGGCCGCGTCATGAACGCCGCCACCAGGCCGACCTTCTGCTTGTTGCCCCTCGAGAGGCTCTTGATCCGCCCGGTCGGGTCGAGCTCGAGCCGTTGGGCCAGCCCATCCCGGTAGGCCGCGTCGACACCGCCGTGAAGGTTGCCCAGGTACGTGAGCAGCTGCAGGCCGGTCAGCTCGCCGTACAGGGAAAGCTCGCCCGGGACGTAGCCGACCCGCCGGTCAATGGCGAGGCGATCGCGATGAACGTCCAGGCCCAGCACCCGGGCGGACCCGCTCGTCGGCCGGATGAGGTCGAGCAGCAGGCGGATCGTGGTCGACTTGCCGGCGCCGTTGGGCCCCAGAAACCCGAAGATCTGGCCCGCTTCGACGACCAGGTCCACGTCGATTACGCCGCGCGAGCGGCCGTACCACTTGGTCAGAGCGTGAGTCTCAACTGCGGCCACCATCAGGGGGCCTCCTTCCGAACCGTCGGGCGTTCCACCTCCCATCGATCGAAGAGCTTCGGCAACTCACGTTCCAGGAATGCGTACATGTCGCGAACCTCCTGCAGCGGTTCGGGATTGCCTTCCGGACCGAGCAGGTCGAGGCCGGCGCCGGCGAGTTCCTGCAGCCGCTGCAGGAGCTCGAGGCGCCAGAGCATCATCCGAGCCCAGGCCCCGGACTTGATCACGAATCGGTCGCGGCGATCGCCGGCGCGCACCGTCCGTTCGATGAAGCGGTAGTGGATCAGGAGCTGGGTCATGTTGCTGATCGAGCCCTTGCTCGCCTGGAGCGTCTCGGAAAGCTCTGCGGCCGTGGGGCCGTCCGCCGGGCCCAGCAGGATGGCTCCAAGTACTCGGCCGGCCATGCGGGGCAGGTGCATCGAGTCGAAGACCAGGCCGATCTCCTCGACGAAGCGCTCCGCCGACATCCGAACACTCCGAGCCTCCCGGGCACGTCCCAAGATGTCGTCCACGCAGTTGCCTCCGGGGCCTTCCCAGGCCCGGGCCGGCTCGTGTCGGCTCGCCCTGGGTCAGCCAAGACTATGTCGTTCACAAAGTTCAGTCAATGCTGAACACAGCACTCCCACACGAACTCCAGCAGCGGAGAGCTCGAGTTGGGCGTACAGGCGTCCATGGCTTCGGAAGACCGCGACGCCGGTGAAGAAGAGATCGCGAATGGGCAAGAACCCGGTTCGGGGCCTTGCCGGTGCGTCCGGGTCGGATCCATCGAGGGCCGGGCCGGTATGATTTCGCTCGACCGGAGGAGGGATTTACCCTGTGGCGTTGATCGAGACGGCGAGCCTGTCGAAGTACTACGGGTCGGTGAAGGCCCTGGACGGGCTCGATCTCCAGGTGGAGCGGGGAATCATCGGCCTTGTCGGCGCCAACGGGGCGGGCAAGAGCACGCTCCTCAAGCTCCTGCTCGGCCTGATTTCTCCCACGGCCGGGCGGGCATCCGTCCTCGGGATGGACACCGTCAGGGAGACACGCTCGATCCGCCAGCTCGTCGGCTACATGCCCGAGCACGACTGCCTGCCGCCGGACGTCGGCGCCACCGAGTTCGTCACTCACATGGCCCGAATCTCCGGCCTGCCGCGAACGGCCGCGCGGGAGCGCACCGCCGAAGTCCTGCGCCACGTCGGCCTCTACGAGGAGCGCTACCGCCAGATCGGCGGCTACTCGACGGGCATGAAGCAGCGCGTCAAGCTCGCGCAGGCGCTGGTCCACGATCCCCAGCTGCTGCTTCTCGATGAGCCGACGAATGGCCTCGACCCGACCGGTCGCGACGAGATGCTCGACCTGGTCAAACGGACGGGCACCGAGTTCGGGATCACGGTCGTCGTCGCCTCGCACCTGCTCGGCGAGATCGAGCAGGTCTGCTCGTATCTCCTGGCGATCGACGCCGGTCATCTCCTGCGATCGGCGCCCATCTCGACCTTCACGCAGCGGACGCCGGTGCTCGCGGTCGAAGTCGAAGAGGGCGCCGACCGCCTCGTCACGGGTCTGACTGCCAGGGGCGCCCGGGCGAGGCGAGAAGGAGCCCGCGTCCTCATCGCCCTCGACAGCGACGCGCTCTACGACGCCGTGCGCGACGTGGTGGCCGAGCTGGCCCTGCCGCTGGTCGCCATCCGGCAGGAGCGGGGCCGCCTCGAAGACCTCTTCCGCGACGCCCCGGCGGCGGGGAGTGCCGAATGACCGCTCCGAGCCCCGTCGCCGCGACCCCGCCGGCCGGCAGCATCTACGACCTCGGCTATCGCCATTACGAGGGCAAGCGAAACGGCCGTGCCTACGCGATGTGGTCGCTCTTCGTCGAGAGCTTTCGAGGCATCTGGGGCTTCGGCAGGCCTGCCACAGCCAAGGCGGCGCCGTTTCTCCTGGCCGGCTTCTACGCGCTGCCGGCAGTGGTCCAGCTGGCCTTCTCCTCGGTCATCGCCGGGCAGGCCGCCTCCGGAGCGGAGGTCACGCTCCTGGCGTACGACTCCTACTTCCCCGGGTTCTCCTTCCTCGTCTTCTTCTTCTGCGTTGCCCAGGCGCCCGAGCTGGTGTGCCGCGATCAGCGCAACCAGGTGCTGCCGCTGTATTTCACCAGGTCGATGGGCCGCATCGAATACGCTTTGGCCAGGCTCGGCTCGCTGGCCGTGGCCCTGTTCCTTCTCCTGCTGGTGCCGGTCGTGGCGCTCTTCGTCGGCGACGTTCTCATGAAGCCGGACACCTTCGCCGCCGTCGGCGACGAGTGGCCCCGCGCCCTGCCGTCCCTGCCCGCCAACGCAGTGATCTCAGTCGGCCTGGCTGCCATCTCGCTGGCAATCTCGTCGTTCTCGCCGCGACGGGCCTACTCCGCCATCGGCATCGTCGCTTACGTCCTCCTGGTCGAGGCGATACCGGCGGCCATCTACTCGATCGGTCAGACGGCCGGCTGGTCCTGGTCCGACAAGCTATTCCTGCTCTCGCCGCTCACGTCGCTCAACGGCGCCGTCGACTGGTTCTTCGGACAGAAGCTCGATCCTCAGAGCTTCAGCGGCAGCCTGACGAGCGGCGAGTACCTGGCCGCGGCGCTGGCGACCGCAGTCGTGATGACGGCGATCCTGATGTACCGATACCGCAGGATTCCGGCATGAGCGCCGAGCGCGCGCCCGCCGCCGCCCGACCGACTCTGCCGCTCGCGCCCGAGGGCAATGGATCGACCCCGCCGCCTGCGCCCCCGGCCCGGCCGGCCATCGAGCTCGTCCACGTCGCCCGCTGGTACGGCAACGTCGTCGCCGTGAACGACGTGACCTTCAGCCTGGGCCCCGGCGTCATCGGCCTGCTGGGCCCCAACGGAGCCGGCAAGACGACACTGCTCCACATGCTGGCGGGCTTTCTCGCGCCCTCCGCCGGCGAGGTCCGGGTCCTGGGACGCATCCCGCACCGCGACCCGTCGGTCTACCGCCAGATCGGGCTGGTTCCCGAGCGAGAGGCCGTCTACCCATTCCTCACCGGCCTGGAGTACGTGAGATTCAACGCTCGACTGCAGGGCATGCCGGACGCCGACCGAGCGGCGCGGGAGGCGATCGGGCGGGTCGGGCTCGACGACGCGATGGACCGCGGGATCGGGACCTACTCCAAGGGCATGAGGCAGCGCGTGAAGGTCGCGGGAGCGCTGGTCCACGACCCGCAGGTGCTTCTCCTCGACGAGCCCTTCAACGGCATGGATCCCCGCCAGCGGATCGGGATGATGGACCTCCTGGGCCACCTCGCCGAGGCGGGTCGGACGATCCTCTTCTCGTCGCACGTGCTCGAGGAGGTCGAGCAGGTAGGGACGGAGATCCTGGTCATGGTAGCCGGCCGGCTCGCCGCTTCCGGTGACTACCGAGCCATCCGCGCCCTCATGACCGACCGACCACACACCATCACCCTTCGGTCCAGCGACGACCGACGGCTCGCCACGATGCTGATGACCGACCCGACCGTCTTCGCGGTGGAGCTCACCGGGGCCGGGCTCTCGGTCCGGACCGCTCAGCTAGGTGCCTTCCGCCGGCTGATCGCCGGGGCCAGTCGGTCGGCCGGCGTTCGACTGTTCGAAGTCGTCTCCGCCGACGAGTCGCTCGAGAGCGTCTTCGACTACCTGGTGCGGCGATGAGCGCGCCGGGGCGAATGAGCTCCATCGCCGCCATTCCGGAGATCGCCAGGATAACCCTCCGCCAGTTGCTGGGGCGCCGGAGGACGTTGCTGCTGGTTCTCCTGGCGGCCCTCCCGGTGCTCCTGGCGCTCGCTTTCCGGGTCGCCGGCGACACGGACATCGAGCCGTTCACGCGCCGCGTCTTCGACACCGTCTCGCTAACGATCCTGCTGCCGCTCGTTGCGATCCTGTTCGGGTCCGGCGCATTCGGTGCCGAGATAGACGAAGGCACGATCGTCTACCTGCTGGCCAAGCCGCTCTCGCGGTGGGCCGTGGTTGCCGGGAAGGCACTCAGCGCCGTGGCGGTGGCCATCCTGCTGACCGCGACCTCGACCGCGCTGGCCGGCTTCATCGACCTGGTACCGGCCGGGAACGACGGTGTGCTGGCGACCGAGGCACAGGTGCTGGCGATGGTGGTCGGATCGGCCTGCTACGTGTCGCTATTCCTGGCGCTGAGCCTGTTCACGCGACGGGCGCTGGTCATCGGCGTCGGCTACATGCTGGTCTGGGAGGGAGCGCTCTCGGTCATGCTGCCCGGCATCGCCAACCTCTCGATCCGGCAATACGCGCTCGGCGCCTCGGCGGCGATCTACAGTCTGCCGGTCGAGGAAGCGCGCCTTTCCGCGGCGACAGGCTTCCTCCTCGCCGGGGTGCTCGTGGCCGCGACCCTGGCGATCGCGACCTGGCGGCTGATGCGCTTCGAGCTGCCGGGCGGCAGCGACTGAGGCGACCGGCCGCATGGGAATCTCCGCGTCGCTAAGAAAGCAGATACGACGAGCCCCCGGAGTCGCGTTCATTCGCGCCTGGCAGAAAGGGCGCCGCCGGGAACCCGATTCCCTGAAACCGTCGGACTACCACAAGCCTATTCACACGCTCGGAGAGGGCAACGCCCTCATTCGAGATGCGCTGTCCGCAGGACGTCCGTATCTCGTCGGACGGCCAGGAACGGTGGAGCTCGACTGCCTGACGTATTACCTGAAGGCTCGTCGCACACGGAGGCCCAAGGCCTACCCGTCGACCGTCGTCTCCATGATGGCCAACAACGCCGGCTTCTTTCCCGCGACCGACGGATCGCTCGACGGATTTGTGGAGGAGTATCTCGAAGCCGTGCGTCAACTCGATGCGCTTTGTGTGTGGTTCAACCGTGGGGAGAGCGACCTCGCCCGGGAGTTCTGCCCGCGGGCTGATCTCATTCCACTCAGGAGCCTCGAGCCTTACTACCACGACAACCCCTGGAGCGTCGAACTCGCCGGCAAGAGGGTGCTCGTGGTGCATCCATTCGCCGACTCGATCCTCGAAAACTACGGACAGAGACGCCGGCTCCTTTTCGAAGATGCCCGAGTTCTCCCAGAGTTCGACCTGCACGTTCTCAAGGCGGTACAGTCGATCGCCGGAGAGCACTCAGAGCACGCCTCCTGGTTCGACGCCCTCAAATACATGACCTCCCAGATGGAGGCGGTCGACTTCGACGTTTGTATCGTGGGGGCCGGCGCCTACGGGCTTCCGCTGGCCGCCCACGCAAAGCGCTTGGGCAGAATTGCCTTGCACATGGGCGGCGCCACTCAGATCCTGTTCGGCATCCGCGGCGGTCGATGGGATCAGCACGAGATCATCTCCAAGCTGTACAACGAGCATTGGACGCGCCCGAAGCCATCGGAGACACCCCGCCAGTACGAGAAGGTCGAAGGCGGCGCCTACTGGTGAGTGACCTCCTCGACCTCCGGGCCAGCAAACCGTCGGCCGGTTGCGGAGCGCCTGAAAGCCGGCGCCCGAGCCGAGCTACTCCTCGGCGACCGGCAGCCCCAGGATGTTGAAGCCGCCGTCGACGTAGATGATCTCGCCCGTGGTCTTGCCTGAGAGAGAGCTGGCCAGGTAGACGGCAGTGCCGGCCACGTCTTCGATCGTGATGTGCGACCGGAGCGGCGTGACCTCCGCGAAGCCGCCGTACATCAGCTTGAAGCCGGCGATGCCGTGGGCGGAGAGGGTCCGGATCGGACCGGCGCTTATGGCGTTGACGCGGATGCCGCTCGGCCCGAGGTCCGCCGCGAGGTACCGAGTGGAGGCCTCGAGGGCCGCCTTGGCGACGCCCATGACGTTGTAGTGGGGCACAACCTTCTCGGCGCCGTAGTAGGTCATGGTCATGATCGACGAGCCGGGCTTCATGTACGGCCGGGCCTCCCGGGCCATCGCGATGAGCGAGTAGACGCTGATATCGAAGGCCGTATGGAAGCCGTCACGGCTGGTCGATGAGAAGTTGCCGGCCAGGTCCTCCTTCTCGGCGAAGGCGACGGCGTGCACCAGGATGTCGAGGTTTCCTTCCCTCGCGTGCCAGTGCTCGAAGACGCGCCGAATCTCGTCGTCGTCACGGACGTCGCAGGGCTCCACGAACGTCGAGCCGATCGAGGCGGCGAGCGGGCGCACGCGTCGCTTTATGAGCGAGGCAATCGAGCTGAAGCCGACCTTCGCGCCCTGATCGTGGAGAGCCCTGGCGATGCCCCAGGCGATCGAGTGGTCGTTCGCGACGCCGAAGACGAGGGCCTTCTTGCCCTTCAGGAGACCCTCTTCATTGCATTCGTCAACGGGTCTTGCGAGCCGGCGAGCGACCCGAGGCCTGGCGACGACGGGCGGCTTCCCGTCAGATGTGTCGCCGGATGGGTCGGCCGTGGCGCCGGATGCGTCGGCCGGGGTCTTCGGGGCGGTGGCGGCCGCCTGGTCGGCATCAGAGCCCGCCGTTCGGTCCAGTGTCATGAGTTCAGGGGTCCTCCGTAGTCTTTGCCGCCTCGCTGCGGGCCGACCGGTAATCCCGGCCCGCGCGGCACCGACCGGTACATCCTGTCAAAACCCCGCGGGATCTCGATCGTTACGCGTCACGGATTCCGCCGGCCAGCGCGCAGAATAATCTCTACTCGGGCACTGGACAATCCGAACTACCGCCGGTTGCGGTTTCGACGGTGGACCGGTTCGCGGCCGAGCCCGGAACCGACTATCCGACCAGGGCCGCCAACGCCTCGAGCGGCACCGGGTCGGCGGCCATCACGACCCCGGCCGAGGCGCGGATCCGCGGCTCGACGGCGGCGATGTAGGCGCGGGCAACGGCTTTCTTGGTTTCCAGCACGTTCGTGTCGCGCAGCAGCAGCCACGAGTTGACCAGCCATACGGCGGTGTCGACCAGGTCGCAGGCGTAGTAATCGACTCGATCGCGCTCGGGCTGGGCCTTCAGGGCGTCAGTCGCACCGCGGAAAAGGTCGGTCAGGCGGCCCAGGACGGCCGTCTCGGCCGCCATGTCATCCGGGTACGTGGCGGCGCGCCACTCTGCGAGGAGCGGATCGAGCGCGTGGTTGAGCAGCTTCCCGATCGCCGCGACAACCTGCAGCTGGCTGGTGCCCTCGTAGATGTTGGTGATTCGAACGTCGCGGAACAGCCGCTCGATGTTGAACTCGCGCATGTAGCCGACGCCGCCGTGGACCTGCATCGACTGGTAGCAGACACGGTTTCCCATCTCCGTGGCGCAGTACTTCGCCATCGGGGTAAGCGTCTCGGCCAGGGTCTGGCACTGCTTCAGCCGGGCGCGGGCCGCGTCGAGGTCGGGCGCGGTGCCGTCTCCGACGGCCCTGTCGTAGACCTTCCACAGGTCCACCCAGCGGGCCGTCTCGGCCAGCAGAGCCCTGGTTGATTCCAGGTCGACGCGCATCGAGAGCAGCAACCTGCCCACGGCCGGCAGGGAGCGGATCGGCTTGCCGAACTGGATGCGCTCCCTGGAGTAGCGGTCGGCCTCACGATAGGCCGCCTCGGCGATTCCGAGGGCCTGCGCCCCGACCGCGAGGCGCGCCCCGTTCATCAGGTTCATGGCGTAGCGCATCAACCCGAAGCGGCGCTTGCCGATCAGGATCGCCGGCGTGTTGTTGTACTGGATCTCGCACGTCGGGGAGGCGTGGATCCCCATCTTGTTCTCGATCCGGCGAATCTTGACGGTCTCGTCCTTCTCGACGAGGAACATCGACAGGCCACGGGCGTCGGACGACCCTTCCTCGCTGCGGGCCAGGACAACGGAGACGTCGGCCAGGCCGTTGGTTATGAAGCGCTTGACGCCGCTGAGATGCCACCGGCCGGTGGCATCGTCCAGGGTCGCGCGAGTCGCCACGGCGCCCAGGTCCGACCCGGCGTCGGCTTCGGTCAGGACCATCGCCCCTGACACCTCGCCGCGCGCGAACTTAGGCAGGACGCGGGCCTTCGTCTCGGGGTCGCCGTACTCCTCGATCATGGAGGCGATCTCCTGGAGGCCGTAGACGGTCATCAAACCGCTCTCCGCGCGGGCGACCACCTCGACCATCATCTGGTAGATCGACTCCGGCAGGTTCAGGCCGCCGTACTCCCGCGGCAACATCGCCCCGAACAGCTCGGCCTGGCGCAGCGCTTCGATGGCATCCTGCGTTGCGGCGGCATAGGTGACCCGGCCATCCTCGAAGTGGGCGCCCTCCTCGTCCGCCTCCGCGGCACGGGGTGCCACACGCTCGCCGCAGACCTCACCCAGGACCTGCAGGACGATCCGGTAGTTATCCCTGGCGTCGGCGTAATTGCGCGGTGCGCCCGGGTATGTCTCGGCCTCGGAGTAGCCCTTTTCCTTGAACGCCAGCGCCTCGCGCAGGTCGAGCTGGTCGAGCCGGAACCGGAGGTCGGCATTGTCGAGGAAGAAGTTCTCGCTCATTCGGCTTCTCGCTGGTCGATGGAGCGCTCGCGGAGAGTCTTGATGATCATCGGCAGCACCTCGGCGACGTCGCCGACGATGCGGTAATGCGCGATCTGGAACATTGGCGCGTTTGGATCCGTGTTGATGGCGATGATCTTGGACGACTGGTCCATCCCGGCCCGGTGCTGGATCGCGCCCGAGATGCCGGCCGCGATGTAGAGGCGAGGCCTGACCGTCGTTCCTGTCTGGCCGACCTGGTGGGCGCGGTCGATCATCCCGGCGTCCACGGCGGCGCGCGACGCCCCGACCTCGCCGCCGAGCAGGTTGGCCAGGTCGCGCAGCAGGGCGAACTCGTCGGGCCCATCGACGCCGGCACCCCCGGCGACGATGACCGTGGCGTCCTTGAGCTTGACCGAGGATCGGCGAACCTGGCGGCTCAGGACCTCAAGGGCGAAGTCGCCGGGCTCGAAAGCGGGGACGATCTTCTCCACGACTCCGGTGCGCGTCGCGTCGGGGGCGGGCCTGCGCATGACGCCCTCGCGGACCGTGGCCATCTGGGGCCGGGTGTTCGGATTGACGATCGTGGCCACCAGGTTGCCGCCGAAGGCCGGCCTGATCTGGTAGAGCAGGTGCTTGTAGGTCCGGTCTTCCTTCCTGACGTAGTAGTCGCCGACCTGGAGGTCGGTGCAGTCGGCCGTCAGCCCGCAGCGCAGGGCGCTTGCGACCCGCGGCGCGAAGTCGCGGCCGTTGGGCGTGCCCCCGATCAGGAAGATCTCCGGCGCCCTCCGCCGTGCCTCATCGATCGCGACGCGGGCATAGGGCAGGGTTCGGTAGAGGGCCAGTTCCTCGTGGTCCGCCTGCAGGACACGGTCTGCGCCGTGGTGGATCACCAGCTGGGCGAGGGCATCGACGTCGTGGCCGCAAAGCAGGCCGACGACCTCGTAACCGAGCCGATCGGCCAGCTCGCGGGCCTTGCCGGTCAACTCGAGGCTGACTTCGGCGATGTGGCCGTCGGTGTGCTCGATGAAGACCCAGATGCTCTTCGTGTCTGCCATCTCGCGCCTACCCGACGATGTATTCGTGGACGAGCTCGGCAACCATCGCCGCGATCCCCTCGGGCGTGGGTGCGACCGTCTTGCTTTCGGTGCTCTCGAGGACCACGAAGTTGATCTTGTGGACCTGCGTCGGCGAGCCCGCCAGGCCGATGCTGCCCTCGGTCGCGCCGATGTCCTCGGCCGTCCAGACCGGGATCTTGAGGTCGTGCTTCACCAGGTAGGTTTCGAGGGCCTCATCGGTGTCGAATTCGGGCCATGCCGCCCGGATCGCCGCGTGTTCGTTTGGGGTGGCGGCGAGCTTGCGCTCCATCCGGCGCCGGACCGAAGCCGGTCGCGGCGTGTTGGCCGACCCGACGACCGTGAGCAGGCAGGGGAGCGTGCAGCGCACTATCTCGGAGCCCGAATCGAGTGCCCGCTCGGCGGTGATGTGGGTCGAGGTAAGCTCGACGATCGACTCGACGTAGGTGATCTGGGGGATGCCGAGCTTCTCGGCAGTCTGCGGGCCGACCTGGGCGGTGTCGCCGTCGATGGCCTGGCGGCCGCACAGGACCAGGTCGAATCGACCGATCTTCTCGATCGCCTTCTGGAGGGCGACTGAGGTGGCGAGGGTGTCCGCCCCGGCGAACTTGCGGTCGGTCAGCAGGGCGACCTGGTCGGCGCCCCGCCAGAGCGCCTCGCGCAGGATGTCCGCCGCCTTGGGTGGGCCCATGGTGATGACGGTCACGGTCCCGCCGTGGCGCTCCCTGACCTGGAGCGCCATCTCGAGGGCGTTCAGGTCCTCCGGGTTGAAGATGGCCGGCAGGGCGCCGCGATTCATGGTGCCGTCCTTGGTCATCACCTCGCCGGTGAGGTTGTGCGTATCGGGCACCTGCTTGACCAGGACCACGCTGTGAATGGGTCTGGATTCGGTCATCCTTCTCCGGCGACCGCCCGGCAGCGCCCGGCGGATGATGGCAAGGCCTCCCCGGGTGTGGTTCCCTCCGGGGCGGCGCGGACCCCGTGGGTACGGAGCCGCGGTTCCGGTGAAGGATACCCTGCCCGGGGTTCGGCTCGTGGCAGCACGTGCCGTCCGGTTGAGTGGACCCGTCGGCCGCACGTGGCTCGTGGCCGCATTTGGGGCGCCCTCGCGCGTGGTGCCCGCCGGACGTGGCGCCGTCGCGGGAGAGGCGGCGCGAGAGGCGGTGGGGAGAGGCGGCGGGAGAGGCGGCGGGGGCTGCGAGCCCGGGCAGCGGCGACCGTCGTTTGGGCTCGCGCGGTGAGCAGAACCTGCATCCGGCCTCGATCTGGGCTCGTGCTGCTCATGGGGTGAGCACATGCGCCCCGCAACGGCTCTCGGAAGCCCAGCCCAGGCCAGCGTTCCGTCGAACCACGCTCAGTGCGCGGGCAGCAGAGGCAATCCGGTCCGGTGGGCGTCAGTCTCGTACGCCGACTCGAGCAGCATCGGCCACAGGAGGATGTAGATGCCCGGCCGGACGTCGCATGTGCCCATGGGGTGAGCAACGGCCGGTGTCGAGCAGACTGGTGACCCGGGAGGTTCCCGAGGGTTCCCGGAAGAGCCTCTTCCAGCTCCAGGAGCGTCGATGAGCCCACGCGATCTCTCCGCTCGCGCGACTCTCCTGCCCGAGCGATCTCTCGGCCCGCACGACTCTCTTGCCCACGCGATCTGGGGGTCGCGGCGCGGCTGGATTCGGCGCGGGCCGGGCCATGGTTGGGCTGGGCACGTCCGGGGCCGCGTTGTGTGCGACGATCACGCCGTGAAGACCGTTCCGATTGTCCGCCCGGCCGATGGGCGTGCGACGGGCGACGCCGAGAGCGCGGCCCTTCTGCGCGAGCGCCTGGCCGGCGTGCGTGCGCTGTTGCTGGATCTCGACGGCGTACTCGTCCTGAAGGGCGCTCCCTTGCCCGGGGCGGTCGAAGCCCTGGGAGCGCTGGACTCGCGGCGGTTTCCGTATCTGATCGGAACGAACGTGTCTCTGAAGAGCCGGGTCACGCTGGCTCGTGAACTGACGGATTCCGGATTGGCTATCTCCGCCGACCGGATCGTGAGCGCTGTGTCAACCGCGGCGGCGCTGGCAAGGCGCCGCTACGGCACCTCTCAGCTCTACGTGATGGCTTCGCAGGACGCCGTCACTGAGTTCGCGGGGCTGCGACTGCTCTCGCACGAGGAGGCTGCGGACCCGGAGGCCCAGGTGGTGGCGGTCGTCGTCGGGGACGCCGGCGACGACTTCACGCCTCGCAACATGCAGTCGGCCTTTCGCATGGTCCGGAACGGTGCCCGACTGGTGGCCATGCACAAGAACCGCTGGTGGCTCACGCCGGCAGGAGTAACCCTCGACTCGGGGGCATACGTCGCGGCCCTGGAGTTCGGCACGCAGAAGCGGTCTCTCGTAACGGGCAAGCCGTCGCGGGCCTTCTTCGACGAGGCGGTCAGGTTGCTCGGTATGGGGTGTGGCACGGGCCCGTCGGACCGCCTCTTCCCCGGGGACGTGGCGATGGTCGGCGACGACCTGTGGAATGACATCCGGGGCGCGCAGAAGGCCGGACTGCGGGGCATCTTCGTGCGATCGGGCAAGCACGGCGACGCCGAGCTGGCCCGCGCCGCCTCCGAGCGAGCCAGGCGGCTGCCCGACGCCGTGGCGCCGTCGATCGCCGAGGTAGTGGCCGCGCTCCCCGGCTGACGCGGCTCTGCACGGCGACCCGTCGGGGGCCGTTTGGCCGCCGTCAACCTGACATCGTGCAGGAGTGTCGGGGCGGCCGCTCGCGCTAGACTGAAGCAGATGGAGACTGCGCCCTGCTGCGAGCGCGCGGTTCGAGGCGGTGCGGCTCCCCGGAAGCGCGACCCCAGGAGGGTGTTCGGATGACTGCGACGTCTGAGCCCCGGCTCAAGATCACGTACGCCACTCTGCGCAACGACAACGAGCAGCTGCACGCCTCCTACGACGCCGGTCTTGCGCTCGCTCGGGGCGAGCTCGGCGCCACGCACGGCCTCTACATCGACGGCGCATGGCGACCGGCGGCCGAGACGT
Source organism: Candidatus Limnocylindrales bacterium (assembly GCA_049514315.1). Classification (GTDB taxonomy): domain Bacteria; phylum Chloroflexota; class Limnocylindria; order Limnocylindrales; family CSP1-4; genus Fen-1039. The sequence goes on from JBEKVD010000025.1 coordinate 25,262, forward strand.
TCGAGAAGCGCTCGCCGATCGACGGCTCGCTGGTGGGGCGCTTTGCGAAGGGCACCCGGCAGGATGTCCGCGATGCCATCGCCACCGCCCGCGCTGCCGCCCCGGGCTGGGCCGGGACGCCCTGGCTGGAGCGGATCGCGATCATGCGCCGCATGGCCGACATCATCAGTGAGCGGCAGATGGAGCTGGCCGCGCTAATGGGTATCGAGGTCGGCAAGAATCGTCTCGAGGCGCTCGGCGACGTCGAGGAGACAGCCGACCTGATCCGCTACTACTGCGACCAGGTCCAGGCGAACGACGGCTTCGACCACCCGATGGGTAACCTTGGCGACCCTACCGTGCACACTCGATCGGTCCTCAAGCCGCACGGCGTCTGGGCGGTCATAAGCCCGTTCAACTTCCCGATGGCTCTTTCGGGCGGTCCCTCGGGCGGCGCGCTCGTGGCCGGCAACACGGTCGTCTTCAAGCCCTCCAGCGACGCGCCGCTCTGCGGCGTCAAGCTGGCCGAGGTCGCGGACCTGGCCGGCCTTCCGCGCGGCGTGTTCAACATGGTCAGCGGGCCCGGGGCGACGGTCGGCGCGGAGCTGCAGGAGAACGAGGGCGTCGACGGCTTGCTGTTCACCGGCTCCTACGAGATCGGTTTCAACGAGATCTTCAAGACCTTCAGCAAGCGGTACCCCAAGCCGGTCATCGTCGAGATGGGCGGCAAGAACCCGGCCATCGTGAGCGCCCGGGCCGACCTCGAGGAGGCGGCCGAGGGCGTCATGCGCTCGGCATTCGGATACGGCGGTCAGAAGTGCTCGGCCTGCAGCCGGGTCTTCGTCCAGGGCGAGGTCTACGAGGCCTTCCTCGAGGCGCTCGTCGCCAAGACGAAGGCCATCGCCGTCGGCGACCCGACCGACCGCTCGGTGTGGCTCGGGCCCCTGGTCAACGCCAAGGCCAGGGCCAAGTACGACGCAGCGGTTGCCGAGGCAAAGCGCGACGGCCGCATCCTCGTCGGCGGCCAGGTTCTCGCCGGTCACGGGTCGGACCTGTTCGTCGCCCCCACGATCGTGGCGGGACTGCCGGCCGACCACCGGATCTGGCGCGAGGAGCTTTTCGTGCCGCTCGTTGCCGTCGCCTCGGTCAAGTCGCTCGAAGAGGCCTTCGAGCGTGCCAACGACACGCTCTACGGGCTGACGGCCGGCTTCTTCAGCGAGGACCGCGAGGAGATCGAGGCCTTCGAGCGAGTCGTCGAGGCGGGCGTGATCTACGTCAACCGGCGAGCCGGCGCGACGACCGGAGCCTGGCCGGGCGTTCAGCCGTTCGGCGGCTGGAAGGGTTCGGGCACGACCGGCAAGGCGTCCGGCGGCCTGTACTACGTCCAGCAGTTCATGCGCGAGCAGTCGCAGACCCTGGTCGACTAGGTCCGCGTCGGCGGTACGGCCGGGAGCTCGGACCGACGCGCCGAGGTGGCTGGACGTCGAAGCAGCCGGAATGCTCCGTCGGGCCGGGCCGCTCGGCTATACTGACCGTCGTATTCAGCCTGCATAAAGGCTATCCGCTCACGCGGCTGCCGGGCCCCCGGCGCGGCGGCAACGTAACAGTCGAGGTGCACCGTGATCCAGGCTCCGGACAGGCCCGCCCAGGCTCGCTCCATTCCGCACCTCGTCACCGAGCTGCCCGGCCCGAAGGCGCGAGCCCACCTTGAGTTCGATGCCGAGTGGACCTCGCCGAGCGTGCCTCGGGCCTACCCGGTCGTGCCGGTGCGCGGCCAGGGCTGCGTAATCGAAGATATCGACGGGAACCTCCTGCTCGACTTCAACGCCGGCATTGCCGTGACCTCGACGGGCCACTGCCACCCGGACGTGGTCCGCCGGATCCAGGACCAGGCGGCGAAGCTGCTTCACTACAGCGCCGACTTCTACATCCCGATCTACGCCGAGACGTGCGCCGAGCTGGCGCGCATCGCGCCGATGAAGGAGAAGTGCCGCGTCTTCCTGGGCAACTCCGGCACCGAGGCGGTCGAGGGCTCGATCAAACTCGCCCGCTTCGCCACGGGGCGGCAGTACCTGGTTTCGTTCCTGGGCGCATTCCACGGCCGGTCGTACGGGTCGGTTTCGTTGACGGCCTCGAAGGCGAAGTACCACGCCGGCTTCGGGCCGATGCTGCCGGGCGTCTTCCACGCCCCGTTCGGGCACGTGGCCGACCTGAAGTGGTTCGACGAGGTCCTGTTCGACCGCCTCGTGCCGCCGACCGAGGTGGCGGCGATCGTCGTGGAGCCGATCCAGGGCGAGGGCGGCTACGTCGTCCCCGAGGATGGCTTCATCCAGGGCCTGCGCCGCATTTGCGACGAGCACGGCATCCTGCTGATCGACGACGAGGTCCAGGCGGGCGGTGGTCGTACCGGCAAGATGTGGTCCATCCAGAACTGGGACGTCGAGCCGGACATCGTTGCCACAGCCAAGGGGATCGCCAGCGGCATGCCTCTCGGCGCGTTCATCGCCCGTGACTCGCTAATGACGAAGTGGGGCCCCGGCGCGCACGGCACGACCTACGGCGGCAACCCGCTCGCCTGCGCGGCCGCTCTCGAGACGATCAAGCTGCTCGAGGGCGGCCTGATGGACAACGCCAGGGCACGCGGCGGCGAGCTGCTGGCCGGACTCCGCTCCCTGCAAGCGCGGTTCCCGTCGCTGATGCGAGACGTGCGCGGCATCGGCCTGATGATCGGCGTGGAGTTCGACACGCACGAGCACGCTGCGGCCGTCGAGTGGGCCAGCTTCCAGCGCGGGTTGCTCACTCTCGAGGCGGGGCACACGGTCGTACGGGTGTCGCCGCCGCTCGTCCTGACGGCCGCAGAGGCCGCGACAGGCCTCGCGCTCTTCGGGGAGGCGGTAGCCGAGGTCGCGGCGAACCAGTGAGTGGCCGCACGGCCTCATCGGCGCCTCCCTCGGCTCCACCGGCTCTGCCGGCTCGCTCGTCTCCGTTGGCTCAATCGGTGTTGCCGGTGCCCGAGCTTGCCAACAGCAAACCCGCGTAGCAGCTGGCATTGTGTGCGCGTGTCAAAAGCGCCGGTTCCAGCGTTGATGGGCGCCCGGCCCGGGATTCCGCGGTTGCGAAACCCTATCTTGGCCCACGCCGAGGCTCCCGCTGCCCCGGCACCTCGCCTCGTGCTATCCGGGTTGGAAAATGACAGGATGCACTGGACCGGTAGTTGGCCGGTCCGGCCCGCGCCGACAAACCCACGATGATCGCCAGGCGATCGCCTGGTGATCGAGCGATAAGTGCCAGGTAAGCGCAGATGAGTAAGGTCACGTCGATGCGCGACGCCGTCGCGGATCTGGTCCAGGACGGTGACACCGTGGCCATCGAAGGCTTCACGCACCTGATCTGCTTTGCGGCCGGGCACGAGATCATTCGCCAGCGGAAGCGCGACCTGACGCTTGCGCGTCTCACGCCGGACCTCATCTACGACCAGATGGTCGCGGCAGGCACCGCCAGGAAGCTCGTCTTCAGCTGGCTCGGCAACCCGGGCGTTGGCGGGCTGCACGCCATCCGGCGCCGCGTTGAGGATGCGGACCCGGCTCCGCTCGAGCTGGAGGAGTACAGCCATTTCGGCATGGTCGGCCGCTACACCGCCGGTGCGTCCAACTTGCCCTTCTTCCCGCTCCGCTCCTACTTCGAAACGGACCTGCCGAAGGCGAACCCGCTCATCCGGCCGATTCGCTCCCCGTACGGAGAAGACACCGTCTATGCCGTTCCGCCGCTCAAGCCCGACGTGACGATCGTTCATGCACAGCGGGCCGATGGGAACGGAAACACCCAGATGTGGGGCCTGCTCGGCTGCCAGAAGGAGGCGGCCTTCGCGGCAGAGCGGGTCATCGTCGTCGTCGAGGAGCTGGTTGACGAGAGTGTCATACGGGCTGACCCCAACCGAACGGTGGTCCCGGGCCTGATCGTCGACGCGGTGGTGGTCGAGCCCTTCGGCGCTCACCCCTCGTACGTCCAGGGCGCCTACGACCGCGACAACCGCTTCTATCGCGATTGGGACGCGATCAGCCGCGAGGCGCCCAGCACGCAGGCCTGGCTCGACGAGTGGGTCTACGGTGTGGGCGGCCGTGCCGAGTACGTCGACAAGCTCGGGGTCGACCGTGTAGCTGCCCTCAGGCCTTCCGGGCAAGCGCCCTCGGGCTCGGTCGACTACGGGGTCTACACGTGAGCGGGCCGCGCGCGATCGGCCCCGAAAGCGCGCCCGGCGCGGCGTCCGGCCCGGCGCCCGTGGCCTCTGGCGCGGGGAGCGGCGTCGCCGACTTCTCCAGGTCGGAGATGATGATCGTGGCCGCGGCCCGCGAGCTGGCCGGCCAGCGCGTCTGCTTCGTCGGCGTGGGTCTGCCGAACATAGCCGTCAACCTGGCCCGCCTGACCGTCGCCCCCACGCTCGAGCTCGTCTACGAGTCGGGCGCCTTTGGGGCGAAACCGGCTCGGCTGCCGCTCTCGATCGGTGACCCTACGATCGTGACGGGCGCAACGGCGGCCGTCTCGATGTTCGAGCTGTTCAGCTTCTACCTGCAGGGCGGGCTGGTCGACGTGGGCTTCCTCGGTGCGGCCCAGATCGACCGCTTCGGCAACATCAACAGCACCGTCATCGGCGACTACGACCATCCGAAGACGCGCCTTCCGGGTTCGGGCGGAGCCTGCGAGATAGCCATCAACGCCCGCCAGGTCTTCGTGATCATGCGCCAGTCGAAGCGCTCGTTCGTCGATCAGATCGACTTCCGGACCTCGCCCGGGAACCTGGGCGGGGCGGAGTCGGCGGCTCGAATCCGGCGCGAGGAAGGCTGGCTCGGCCGCGGCCCATCGGTCGTCGTGACCGACCTGGGGATCTACCATTTCGACGATTCGGGCGAGATGCGCCTTGACTCGATCCACCCGGGAGCCACTCTCGACCAGGTCCGCGAAACGATCGGCTGGGTACCGAAGATCGCCGAATCGCTCGCCCTCACACCCGCGCCCACGCCCGAGGAATTGCGCCTGATCCGCGACGAACTCGATCCGGAGGGCGCCTATACGAAGTAGGGGGTCGATGCGCGACAGGATGGCCGGCCCGTTGGGCCGGTCCTTGGGGGCCGGCAACATCCGGATTGCATCGAAGGGTCGACAAGAGTCGCCGCACAGTCAGCGCTGAGAGACCAGTCGGCCACCGCAGTGTCGGGACGGAATCGAAGGAGCAATCATGAGGCACTTTGGGCGCGTTTGCGCGTCCGCAGCAATTGCCGTGGGCATCATCTTGCCCTTTGCGGGGCCGAGCGTGAAGCCCGTCGCTGCGACGGTCTGGCCCACCCAGGCAGGCTGCCCCGGCGGACACCAGGCGTGGATCCACGTCGCCGGAACGGTTACGCACCAGCAGTACTACTCGTACTACGTCTCGGGCGGAAGCCCTACGACCATCTACCTGTTCAACACTAGCTCCAGCGCGCTGAAGCTCAACTACGACTTCTGTACCAATAAGACGGCCGCGTCCCCGTCCTACTGGTATATCTACGGGGCCGATGTATCTGGGACGCAGGACGTTGGGGTCGACAGTGCGCTCAATGTGACGGGAGCCTACGGCGGCTACGCCTTGCGCCCGTACGAAGTGATCGGGGGATCGAGCAACTCGGTCGTTGTCCAGCCGAGCTACTGCACTCAAGGCAGCAACCCCTTCACCACACTGGCAGCGCTGGCCAGCCTCCCCATACCCGGCGTCAACTATGCTTTTTCTGTCGGTCAGGTGATCGCGTCTGCGGTCTTCACCTCGATACCCGGTCCCGCCGGGAAATGCCGAGCGCTGGGGATGGTGAGCATGCCGGTCAGTATCAATTCGGTTGGCAGCACCACCGTTGGCGGCAACTCAGCCAGTTACTACTTCGACAAGGGCAGATACCCGTACAACGTGAACTGCAATTCGGGCGCGGCCACCTGCAGCGACTTGTATGAGAGGTTCATCTTTTCGATGAGTGGAGCCAACTAGCCCGCACACGGCGTAGACTTCCCCAAGCGCGCCTCGGCGTCATCGTCGCGTCGGGGCGCATCTCTGTATCTGGCTGCTCGTGGGTTGCGCTCACAGGATGAGACGCCTACCGCCGCGCCGGCTCCAGGCCACCGCGGACCACCATGACCGGGCAATGGGCGTGGCGGACGACGTAGTCCGAGACGCTGCCGATGAAGAAGCGACTGACGCCGCTGCGGCCATGCGAGCCAACGACGATCAGGTCCACGTTCTCGGAACTGGCGGCGGCGACGATGGCATCTCCCGGCTCGCCCTCCCAGACCAGGAACGTGGCGTTGGCCCCGGCCGCCTTGGCGCGTTGAACGATGGCCTGGGCCTTTGTCGTGAGCGAGTCGCGCGAGTCGGCAACGGCGCCGGCTTCGGCCGCGGCCCCCGGCGGCCGCGAGGCGGCGCTGAGGACGCTGACCACGAGAAGCCGTGCCCCGACCTGGATCGCCAGGTCGATCGCTTCCTCGCTGGCCGGCTCCGAAGCCGGAGATCCGTCGGTCGCCAGCAGTACGGTTTCGATTCGGGACATCGTCCTGTCCGTCCGGCCGATGCGCTGGGGTGCTGCCGGTCTTCGTGCTCGGCAAGGGTGGGCGTGGGCCGATTGAGGGCCAAGGGACCTCCGGCCCGTTCCCGCGGGCCGGACGTCCCCGGGCGGGTCTCGCCTCTGAAGACGGTTCGGCGGCTCCCGTTCGCGTAAGGGGAGCGCGGGCCGCCGGCGCCGCCGGCCTGCCACGCAGCGGAACACCCGAAACGGCGGCGACGGCGGGTTGGCAGCCTGCTAGGCTCCTGCTGATGAGCGCCTCTCGTCCGACGTCCAACCCGAGCCGGGGCCTTACCGGCTTGCTCGGCCTGCGCGAGATGTCGGCTGCCCTTGACCGCTGGCACGTCCGTCCGGGCCCCGAGAGCTACGGCGAGCTTGCCTCCGCGTTCGGTCGCGTGATCGCCGGTTCGGGGCTGGGCGGTGGGCACCTCGTCGTGAAGGCGCCGCCGCTGGCCGAGCTCGATCTGCGGGCCGGCAGCCTGCTCGACCACAGCGCGGAGCACGCCGGCCTGCCTACCCACCAGCTCTACTTCGGCGACCTGAGCCTGGCCACCCTCCGGCTGGATGCGCCTCCGGCGGCCGCATCCTCCGTCGACGAATGCGCCCGCGGCCTGGAGATCGTCCTCGGCTCAGCCTGGTCGCGGGCGCGCGCCGGCCGGGCTTCCGAGGAGCTGACCGCGCTCGACGCGGCGACTCGCGGCATCGCCGGCGTACTGGACCTGGACCGCCTCCTGCAGTTGATCACGGACCGCGTTCGAGAGCTTGCCCACGCACAGTTCGCCGCCCTCGGCGTCGTGGACCCGGAGGGCGGCATCGAACGCTTCATCACGAGCGGCATCAGCCGCGCCGAGCGCGAGCGACTCGGCGCGCCGCCCCGCGGCCACGGGCTGCTCGGCGTGATTGCCAGCGAGACCGGACCCATCCGCGTGCACGATGTCAACACGGACCCGCGCCGCTACGGCTTCCCGGCTTACCACCCGCCGATGCGATCTCTGCTCGGCGTCCCGATCGGGGCCAGGGGTCGATCGATAGGCCGGTTGTACCTGACCAACAAGCAGCCTTCGGGTGACTTCACCGAGGACGACGAGCGCCTGGTCGAGATGTTCGCCCTTCACGCCGGCATCGCCATCGAGAACGCCCGGCTACACGAGCAGGTCCAGCGCCTGGCGATCGTCGAGGAGCGCGAGAGGATCGGGCGCGATCTGCACGACGGCATAATCCAGAGCATCTACGCGGTAGGCTTGTCGCTCGAGGACGTGCCCGACCTGATGGCCGACGAGCCCGACGTGGCCCGGGCCCGGGTCGAGCGTGCAATCGACTCGCTCGATCAATCGATCCGCGACATCCGCAACTTCATCTTCGGGCTCCGGCCCGAGCTGCTCGAGCAGGCTGGCCTGATCGGCGGCCTTGCCGCGCTGGCCGACGAGTTCCGGGTGAACTCCATGATCGACGTGGAGCTCGACGCCGCCGAGGCGGACGACACCGATCTGCCTGCCGAACTCACCGGCGAGCTTCTCTCGATCGCCCGTGAAGCTCTCAGCAACATCGCGCGCCACTCCAGGGCAACCCGGGGCAACGTCCACGTCGAGACTCGCGATCGGACCGTGACGATGATCGTCAGCGACAACGGAGTCGGCTTCGATCGGGCCAGGCCTCGGGATACCGGCCACCAGGGCCTGGTAAACATGCGCGCCCGTGCCTCAGCTCTCGGCGGCCACTTCGACATTCAGAGCGAACCCGGATCGGGCACGCGTATCATCGTTTCAGTACCCCGTCGGGAGACATCGGGCGGGCCAACGAATCGAGGAGGCGAATGACCGACCAGACGGAAGCGCGCCCCCTGCGACTTCTCGTGGTCGACGATCACGAGGTCGTCAGGCAGGGCCTGGTCTCTTTGCTGGAGCGGCGCGAACACTTCCAGGTCGTCGCCGAGGCGGGCACGGCGGCAGAAGCCGTCGAGATGACTCGCAAGTTCGAGCCCGATCTGGTCGTCATGGACGTTCGGCTGCCGGACGGATCGGGCATCGAGGCCTGTCGCGAGATCCGGGCCGAGTTCCCCGGCACTCGTGTAGTCATCCTGACCAGCTACCCGGACGAAGAAGCGGTCCTGTCGGCGATCATCGCCGGAGCGTCCGGCTACCTGTTGAAGCAGATCCGCGGCCGGGACCTCATCAGCGCTCTCGAGTCGGTGGGCCGGGGGGAGTCGCTGCTCGACCCGGCTGTGACGGAGAAGGTCCTCGACCGCGTCCGCCGGATCGCCACGGGCACGTACACCGACGAGCTGGCCCAGCTGACGCAGCAGGAGCAGAAGATCCTGCTGCTCGTTGCCGAGGGGAAGACGAACAAGGAGATAGCCTCCGAGGTCTTCCTGTCCGACAAGACGGTCAAGAACTACGTCAGCTCGATCCTCTCGAAGCTGAACCTGGAGCGCCGCGCTCAGGCCGCCGCCTTCGTCGCCCGCCACCGCCTCAAGGGCGGCGCCTGAGGGGCTGCACCACCGCTCAGCGGGCGGCGCCCGGACCGGCGCCGCCGAGACTCGGAATCGTCCAATCGGCCCTCGCATGGCTGCTCGCTGACCGTACACTCCCCAGCATGCGTATCGTCAGCGCCGATGAGGCGGTCTCCGTCATCCAATCAGGCCATCAGATCTTCATGCACGGCGCTGCTGCCACGCCGTCCGTGCTTCTCGACGCCCTGGTGCGTCGAGCTCCCGAGCTCCAGGACGTCAAGATCGTTCACATGCATGCCGAGGGCCCACACCCTCACCTTGGCCCCGGCATGGAGGGCCACTTCCTCCACCGGGCCCTGTTCATCGGGCCGAACGCTCGAAAGGCGATCAACGAGGGCCGGGCCGAGTTCATCCCGGTCTTCCTGTCGGACATTCCGCGCCTGATCGACAGTGGGCTGCTGCCGCTGGACGCCGTGTTCGCCAACATGACTCCGCCCGATGAGCACGGCTTCTGCTCGCTCGGCACCTCGGTCGACACCATGCTCACGGCGATCCGGAACGCGAGGCTGGTCATCGCCCAGTTCAACAAGTCGATGCCGCGAACGCTTGGCGACAGCTTCGTACCGGTCAGCGCGATCGACTTCGCGATCGAGGTGGACCAGCCGCCGTACGAATACACCGGCGGCGACGCCGGGGGGCTCGAGGATGTGATCGGCGGCTACGTGGCGGACCTCGTTCCGGACGAAGCCACGCTCCAGATGGGCATCGGCGCCATCCCGGCCGCGGTCGGCAAGGGGCTGTACGGCAAGAAGGACCTGGGCGTCCATACGGAGATGTTCACGGACGTCATGGTCGATCTCGTGGAGCGCGGTGTCGTGACCTGCCAGCGCAAGGAGATCGACTGCGGGAAGATCGTGACGGCCTTCATGATGGGCACTCAACGCCTGTACAAGTTCGTGGACAACAACCCGATGGTCGAGATGAGGCCGGTCGACTACACGAACGACACCGCGACCATCCGACGCTTCAGGCGCATGACGGCCATCAACTCGGCCATCGAGGTCGACCTGACCGGCCAGGTCTGCGCCGACTCGATCGGCCACCGCATGTACAGCGGCGTCGGCGGTCAGATGGATTTCATGCGCGGCGCGGCCCTGGCCGCGGAAGGCCGGGCGATCATCGCCCTGCCGTCGACGGCGTCCGACGGCAAAGTCAGCCGCATCACAGCGAGTCTCAAGGAAGGTGCCGGCGTCACCACCACCAGGTCGCATGTCCGGACCGTCGTGACCGAATTCGGCGTCGCCGAGCTCTTCGGGCAGGGCTTCCGCGAGCGGGCCAGGCGCCTCATCGCGATTGCCCACCCCGACTTCCGCGACGAGCTGACGGCCTACGCCAGGAAGTACCACGAACTCTAGAAGCTGAGAGACGGCGTCCGCCCTCAGCCGGTAGACCGCCCGCCGCCAGACCGGATGTGCCATCGAAGCGCACACCGAGCAGAGCCGGGGACAGAAAAGGACGAACGCCGGGCGTCCCCTCCGGCGTTCGTCACAACGAGCAGTCTGCTGGCCCGAGCAGGCGATGCGCAGTGCCGAATGGCCCTCAGCGGCGGGAATGTCTGCCCCGCCCGGGCGTCAGTCTCCGGCCGGCCGCAAGTCCCGGGATGTCGGGTCGTTCCGCCCCGCGGGCCGGCTCCGTCGCCGTCGATCGGCCACCCGTTGAGGGAGGATCCAATCCATCCCGGCACGTGCCGTCGCGGGCCATATGGCCCCCGGTCTTAGGGAGCCCTGTCGGTTCCCGCGACAACGCTCTCGGCTCACGCTATGCGCATGCTCGCCGAACCCCTCGAATCGCAGCGCCGTCTCCTGATCGTCAGTCAACATCGCGCAGCAACCGAGGCGCTGTGTGACCACCTCTCGCGCCACGGCTTCGTCGTCTCTCAGGCGTCGTGTGAATCCGCGGCGCGCGAGGCTGCGACTGCCCGGCCGGACGTGGTGTTGCTCGACGCCGACGTCGCCGGGGGATGGCGGCCGATGGTTGCGGCTTTGCGCGACCTGGTCCCTCCGGGCCGGATTGCGGTGTTGGCTTCATACTGGCATTCGGACGAGCAACGCGAGGCGGTCGCCAGCGGGATCGGCGGCACCTTGCTCAAGCACCTGGATGGAAGCGCGCTGGCCCGCCAGCTGCGTGCATTGAGTGAACCGACCACCGTGACGAACAAGCCGACTCCAGAATTCCCAGGTATCCCGGCCATCATCGACGGCTCGGAGGCCATTGCCTATGTCGAGACGCGGATCAGCGACGGAGCATGCGCCTACCCGATCACGCCCTCCACGACCATGGCGGCGGTCTACCAGGTCGCCGTCGCCAACGGCACTCCCAACCTGTGGGGCACGCACCTGAAGTTCATCGAGCCGGAGTCGGAGCATTCCTCCGCCTCAGCCGCCGAAGGCTTCGCCCTGGCGGGCGGCCGGGTCACGAA
>JBEKVD010000026.1:0-35300 GCA_049514315.1 Candidatus Limnocylindrales bacterium
TCCACCTTCCTCAGTTTTCTGCTCTAGAGCCATAGAGACAGGCCCTTCCGGAAGGCAGACGCTCCCTGGGAGCGTGATTCGAGCGGGAGTAACTCAGCTGGCAGAGTGTCTGCTTCCCAAGCGAAGCGTGAAGCCGGAAGGCTAGCCTTCCGGAACGCCCGGAGCGCCCGCTTTTCTCCTTCTTCTTTGACCGCGATGGTCATTCCATCCGTTTCGACGCGGTGATGGCCAGTCACCACGCTCCGCGAATCACCGTCACCTCGGTAGGGCTCCGCCGACACGACACCACCGGTCGTTGGCAGCACCCGGGCGCGTCCGGCTGGAGGCGCCCGACCAGGAAGCCGAGGGCGATGCCAAGTCCGAACACGGTCGCCACAGTCGCGAGCTCCCGACGGCAGTCCAGGCGAAAGCATGCCGTCAGGCGCAGATACCAGAGCGGCTCGTCGAGGGAGTAGGCCTTCTCGACACCGAGCTCGGCAGCGAGTTGCCCCTTCTCGTCGGCCCGGTGGATGTGAGGGTGCCTGAACTCCACGGCGCGGCCTCCTGACTGCCCTCGCCAATGGTGGCGGGGGTTGGATCGGAGGGAGGCTCAGCCGGGGTAGGTCACGGCCCGATCATGCCACGGCGTGCGGCGGCGAGCACGTCCCGGTGCGGCCGAAGTGCCGGGCCGGCTCGACCCTGCCGCCTGCCTCCGGAGTGGCGTCCCGCATTTGGGTGATCCGGGTAGATAGCCGCCCTCTGGACCTCGTCCTGCAAGCTTGTCAAAGACCACGAACGAAGGGGTCTGCGAACGGCGGCAACGGCCCGAGCAAGAGCTCGGGTAGATCGCCACCCTCTGGACGGCCCTATCTATGGTGAGTTCAGAAGCCCACAAGCGAGGAGTGCCCGATGAAAGCAACCGCAACATCGACCCAGGAACCGCGTCGAAGACCCGCCCGAGCTGCGCGCCGGCGAGGTCGTAACGTTCCCCAAACCAGGCCGGCTCTGCCCGAGGGCGGGGTCGGCAGTTCCAGTCGCGAGGCGAGGATCGCGCCCCAGCTGCTCTCACTGGTCGTGCCCATCGAGAGCGTTACCGTCCATCCTGATAACCCCAGAGTCGGCGACGTTGACGCGGTCGCGGCGAGCCTGGCCCGCTTCGGCCAGCAGAAGCCGATCGTGGTCCAGGCGAGCACCCGCTACACCGTGGCCGGGAACCATGTACTGAAGGCTGCACGCTCCCTCGGCTGGCGCGAGATCGCCGCCAACGTGGAAGTCCTCGATGACGCCTCCGCCACGGCATTCATGCTAGCTGACAACCGCACCAGCGATCTCGGCGGCTACGACGATGCCCTCCTCGCGGCGATCCTGGCCGAGCAGGAGGCACGAGCCAACCTTGCCGGTACCGGATACGACGCCGATGACGTTGCGGCAATCCTGGCGGCGGCGCAGCTCGCCGACACCCGCGACGCTGATGCTGCACCGCCGCTGCCAGAGCCCGCCGATCTCTACGTCGAGCCGGGCGATCTGTGGGCTCTTGGTCGTCATCGACTGTTGTGCGCGGACTCGACCGACCCCGCCGCGGTCGCATGGCTGTTCGGCAACGACAGCGTCGATCTGATCTGGAGCGACCCCCCATACGGTGCGTCGTACACCGGCAAGACCGCTAAGGCGCTCAAGATCGCCAACGACGATCTCGGCATCGAGGGCACCCGCGAGCTCGTCGCCGCTGCTCTTCGCCTGGTTCCCCTGCGAGCCGGTGGAGCGTTCTACCTGGCATCTCCAGCCGGCCCGGCGCACCTCGCGTTCCTACTCGCGCTTGCCGACGCCGATCTCACGGTTCACCAGACCCTGGTCTGGGTAAAGAACAGCCTTGTTATTGGCCACTCGGACTACTCGTATCGACACGAGCCGATCATCTATGGCTGGAAGCCGGGTGCGGCCCACACCTTCAGGGGCGACCGACGGCAGGACAGCGTCTGGGAGATCGCTCGACCGAATCGCAGCGAAACGCATCCGACGATCAAGCCCGTCGAGCTCGTGGAACGGGCCATCCGCAACAGCTGCGCTCCCGGCGATACGGTGTCTGACCCATTCGTGGGCAGCGGCACCACGATCATCGCCGCGCAGCGGACCGACCGGCGCTGCCTGGCCACCGAAATCGACCCGCGCTATGCCCAGGTGGCGATCGAGCGCTGGCAGGCCTTCACCGGCGAGTGGGCGACGCGACTGAGCCGGAGCGGCGAGCGTGTCTCATCTGCCCCCGCGCAGGCCGAGGCAGCCGAAGTGGCGGAGGCGGGAGCATGAGCGGCCCGGGCCGGCGCACCGACGCCGAGCTAGCGATGATCCGCGACCGCGTCGAGGGCCTCATGAATCTCGGCTACCGCTCGCCGGCGATCCACCGCGCCCTGACCGGCCCCGAGGCACCGCGGCCCATCGTCATCTCCGAGCGATCGGTGCGTTCCAACATGGCGGTGGTCGAACGCCGCTGGCGGGAGCGAGCGAGTCGCGAGCATCTCGAAGCCGAGCACGCCAAGGCGATCGCGATAGCCGAGGATACCCACCGCACCGCGCTGGCCCGCTCGGCGCGCAATGCCGACAACAACGTCGGGGTCGGCTATATGAACACGGCTCTCAAGGCCCAGGAATTGATCGTGCGCCTGCGCGGTCTCGACGCCCCGATCCGCACCGAGATCGCCGGTCCCGGCGGTGGCCCCGTCGCGGTTGCCCTGGCCGACCATCCGGCCGAGCACCTGGACCCCCGCGAGCAAGCCCGACGGCTGCGTGCGATGGCCGACGACGCCCAAGCCGAGGCCGACGAACTCGAAGAGCACGAGGGATCAGAGCCATGACGAGCCGATACCGCGAGCTCCTTCGCGAGAGGGCGGCGACCGATGACGCAGCGCTTGCGGAGTACGTGAGCGACCTGGTCTTCCCGGCCCATCTCCGGGAGGCGAGCCGCTTTGCGGGCCGGCACGAGCGCGGGCTCATCCTCGCCCCGCGCGGCCATGCCAAGACAACGCTCTTCCTGCATCGGGCCGCCCGCCGGATCGGAGCAAGTCAGGGCCGGCGCCGGCTCGGCATCCTCACGGCGGTCGACGCCGACGCGGAGGGCCGCTCGCGGGGCCTTCGTGGCCTGTTAGAGCACCCTAGATTCGCTGAGGTGTTCGGGTGGGCCAGCGGCGGGGTCGAGGGTCGGCCCTGGACCGACGCGGCCTGGACCGTCCGGGGCGTCGATCTGGGCAAGGACGTCACCTGTCTCGCGATGAGCCTCGGTTCGGTCCGGGCCGGGGCGCGCCTCGACGAGCTTGTCGCCGACGATCCGGTGGGCGCCCAGGAGAACCTGACTGCGGCTGGACGGGCTAAGGCTCTGGAGACCTACCTCACCGTCGTCGACCCGATGGTGACCCCGGCGGGCAAACGCATCTTCCTGGGCACGCGCTGGCACGAGGACGACATCTACGCCGAGCTGATCCGCAGGGGCTGGCCAAATCTGACCTACAAGGCGATAGGGGACGACGGGACAGCGCTCTGGCCCGACTACTGGTCGCTCGAGCGCCTCGAGGCCAAGCGGGCCGAGCTCGGCTCGGCAATCTTCGATCTGCAGTACCAGAACGATCCAGCGGGAATGGGCGGCAACATCTTCAAGCGCGACTGGTTCGAATGGGTCGAGGCCGTACCAGCGGGCGCTCGACGCGTCGGACTCGATCTCGCATCGTCCAAGAGTGAGCGCTCCGACTACACCGCCGCGGTCGAGGTGGTCGAGGACATAGCCGACAACACGCTCTACTTCGTCGGCGCATTCGCGGCTCGGCTCGAGGAGGGTCATCGCCGCTGGCTGACCGGCCAGAATGACGATGGCACCCTGGTCGAGACGGTGGGGGCTAATCCGCCCGGACCCAGGCTGCTCTGGCCGATCAAGCTGCTGCCACCTGGGTTCTGCGGGGCGTCGGGCTACCCCGAAGTGCCACGTCAGCTCAGCGCCCTGAACATCGAGGCGACCCAGCACCAGAGCACCTTCGTTCGGGAGATGCTCTCCCGGACCCGTCTACCGGCGAGACCGGTCCATCCCGACTCGGACAAGGTGACGCGGGCACGGACGCTCGCGGCGCGCTTCGAGGGCCGCAAGGTCAACTTCCTGCGGGGCGGACCGGGCATGGGTACCGGACCGACCGATCCAGGCGAGTTCGCCCGCCAGCTGCTCGCCTTCCCCAACGGCGAGCATGACGACCTCGTGGATGCTGGCGTCATGGCAGCCGACCTTGGCGGCGCGGGCAGCGACTTCTACTTCACCGCCGGGCGCAGATAGGCGGGGCGGTTGGGGCGCGGGAGCCGACCTGCGCCGGCGGGTTCCGGCGCGGCTCCTCCTCGTGGGAGCCCGAAGCTGCTAGCTCCGCCGCGGCCGCCTCGCTCGACGAGTCACCAGGAGCTCGACGATGTCCGCGACGAGGGCCCGCTCATCCCGGGTCAGGCGACGCATCGGGGCATCGAGACCGCTAATCTCCCCGAGCCCGCGAAGCTCGCCGGCAAGGCGCCCGGGATCGATCCCCCACAGGGACTCGAGCAGCTCTACGAAGCCGATGCCGGTCGCATCCGATGCCCGGAGAAGGTCTGCCGGAGTCGGCCGTGCGCGCGACGGGCGGGAAGGATCCAGAAGCGCCGCAACGTATCCGGTATCGCGGCCCAATGCTGCGCTCAAGGCCCGCATCGAGAGGCCGGAACGTTCGAGAATGTTGCGCACGCGGGCTCGAAACTCGTCGTCGTCTGGTGGCATTTCGCGTTCCTTCTGGGCTCGATTGAACCCAAGTAGATGGTTGCTGGAAGCGTGAGACTAACGTAATATAGCGTCATGCTAGCGCGAGCGGACGACGCTGTCGAGACCCGTGCGGAGGCACCGTTTATCCGCCGCCGGGCCTGGCTCGACATCCTCCCCGCCCTTCCTCTTCGGCCCATCATCGCGGAGTACACCGCGACCTTCGGCTCGACCTGGGCCCCGGTGACGAGGCGCAAGCACGCCGATGACTTTGCCCGTCTGGTCGACTACCTCGAGGACAACGAGCTGCCGGTGACGACCGCATCGCTCGATTTCATGACCCTCGTCGACTACGTGACTTATCTTCGCACCCGGCCGAAGGTTTCGGGTGTCTGGCGGGGAGCACCCGACGCATTCGGTCGTTCGCTTGCGGCAGGACGTGTCCAGACACTCTCGGCCAATAGCGTAAACGCCTATGTGCGACCCATCCGCTCGCTCGCGATCTGGCTCGTCGACGAGGGTCTGCTCGCGATCAACCCGTTCCGGCGTTCCCGGCGGCGGGCCTCGCTCAATCCCCTCCTCCCGTCCGAGGAGACACCCACCAAGAGCGCCACGCTCGACGATCTACGGGCACTCGAACGGGGTTGTGTTGGCGAGGGGCCCCTTGATCTACGCGATGCGGCCATCGTCTCGATCCTGGTCACTACCGCCGCCCGCAACTCGAGCGTCAGACTCCTGCGTATCGGAGACGTCGACTTCGAGCGCTCGGTCATACGCTTCCGGTGGGCCAAGGGCGGAAAGACCCTGGAACTCGCCCTGCAGCCGGGGACCGCGACGGCGATACTCGCCTATCTCGAGCGCGGACGAGCAGCCTTCCTGCCTCCCTCCTCTACCGTGAGCGAAGATCCGGGCTGGCTCTTCCTCTCGCATGCAAGTGGTTCGCCGCGGCCACTGTCGATGAATGCCCTCTCGCTGATGCTGACCCGCCGCTACCACGACGGCGGCGGGAGCCTGCGTTGCTTCGGCTCGCACCGAATTCGCCACGGGACGGCAACTCTCCTGGTCAACAACGGCATGCCGCTAGAAGAAGTGAGCCGCTACCTGGGCCACTCCTCGACGGTGCCGACTCGGCGCTATGCCCAGCAGACTCCGGAGGCCCTCGGCGAGCGGGCGGCCAGCGCTCTTGCGAGAGCCGGGCTCGTGGCGGATTGATCAACGCCGAGCTCGGAGCCTGACATGGGGGCTGAGAACCTGACGGGCGACCAACACCAGGAGATGACTGGTCTGACCCAAGGCTGACGCAATTGTGCATGCAGAAACCCAGTGTGATCCTCCCATCCGCAGGAGCGGGCTGTCGGCCGCCGAAGTCGTCATCGTCTTCCTCGGACCTGGCTATCTCTCGCCAACCTTGTGCGCAGCATCGCGATGGTCTCCCTAGCTGCCATTCGCGTCTGAATGGAAGTCGGTCAGGCGGAAGCCAGCGAGGTCCTCCAGCAGCGTGATCAGACCCGAGTGGTCGTAGTCCGCCCGGCCGGCGGCAGCCGCCGCGCGCATGAGCTGCTCGACCTGGGCCGCGGCCGGCAGCGCCACGTTCGTCTCCCGCCCCAGGTCCAGGGCGTTCTTGAGGTCCTTGAGGTGGAGTCGGATGCGGAATCCCGGGTCGAACCTGCCCGACAGCATGTTGTCGCGCCGCATCTCCAGCACCTTCGTTGCAGCGAGGCCGCCCTGGAGGACGTCGGCGATGCGCGCAGGATCGACGCCGGCCTTGGCCCCAAGCACCAGCGCCTCGGACAAGGCCTCAATCACCACCGCCACGACGACCTGATTGCAGACCTTGACGACCTGCCCGGCGCCGGGGGGCCCGACGTGGACAATGGTCCTGCCCAGCGCCCCCAGGATCGGCAGGGCCCGCTCGTAGGCGGCGTCGCTGCCGCCCACCATGATCGACAGGGTGCCGGCGATGGCGCCCGCGTCGCCGCCGCTGACTGGGGCGTCGAGCATCTCGGCGCCCCCGGCGCTCGCCCGCCCAGCCAGTTCGCGGGCAGTGCTGGGGGCGATCGAGCTCATGTCGATGGCCAGCCAGCCCGGCCGCAGGGCCTCGAACGCCCCGTTCCTGCCGAGGTAGACCTCCCGCACCTGCGGTGAGTCCGGCAGCATCGTGATCAGCACATCCGTCGAGGCGGCGACCTGGCCGGGGGTCGTCCCGGCGATCGCGCCCTCGGCCGCCAGCGCCGCCACGGCCGAGCCGTCGATGTCGTGGACGGTCAGCCGGTAGCCGCCCTTGAGCAGGTTGCGGGCCATCGGCCGGCCCATGATCCCCAGGCCGATGAGGCCCAGCGATGGCTTGTTGTCCATCAGCGCGTTCTCCTGTTCGAGCTCACCCGTGTCGCGGTGCCTTGGAGGCAGTTGATGACCGATGGGCTGGGCCGGTGAGCAGTCCGCCCCCGCCGACATCGGTGGCACGGATGCTCACCACGGCGACGAGCGCCGCTGTGATCGACCGGCCTCGGGACGGGCCTCGTGCACGCGTCACCCTGCAAACGGTACCGGCGCCAGGCCGCGGATGCCGGGACGGCACCGGAACGGGTTTGCCGCCAGTGGCTCCCGGGCGAAGTCGGCCAGCCCGAAGTCTTCGCGAGATGTCGTGTTCGCTCGGACTCGCTCATCGCCCCCTCCTGACGGCCAGTGACGGTTCTGAGCCATCCAACGCAGCTGCGGCGGGTGGCTCCAGGAAGGACACGCCATTGGTCGTGGAAAACTACAGCGGTGCATGGGAGTCCGGGCCGCGGATGCTCTGGCGCGCGCGGGGCTGGTCGCGGGCTGACAATGGTAGCCTGCGAGGGGTTGCTCCATCCCGAAATCGCGGAGTGGCCCGCAAATCGATGTGACCTGAAGCCATCCCACACGAGCGGAGAAAGAGTCAAAACCGTGGCAAGGCACTCTGAACCACGAAACTCCGTATCAACCGAGGCGCCAGCGACGCGGAGTGGTGGCAGCCGACCGCCCAAGACCCAGGCACGGCGAATCCGAACCTGGTCGCCGGAGCCGACGATTGTTGTGGCGCGAGACGAAGCCGACCAAGAGAGTCAATCGTCCGGGCGCCGACTGACGCGACTTGAGGCTGCCCTACTAGTCCTAGTCGTACTCGTGGTGGCGGCTTTGGTCATACTCCGTCCTGCGATTTGACGCGCAACAATCGTCACGGGCACTGGCAGTCGGTTCGCGCCTGCTATGGCCGCCCAGACGTGGCCACAGCATCTGGCCGGCTGGCGTTGTCGCTTACGCGCCGGGGCGTTTCCAGTCTCCCGTTTCCGCTTGCTTCGCCAAGTCGCCTGGTGGTTTCGCAGCATGGCCGACGCGTGAAGGTCCGACCCTACCTCTTACTCGCTTTCCTGGCCCTGGTCTGGGGCACGCACTGGCCCGTATCCAAGATCGGACTGAGGGATATTCCCCCGTTTACGTACGGGGTAATGCGCGTATTTACTGGCCTTGTCGTTGTCCTTGTGGTGCTCGCAGCCCGGCGGCGCCTGCGACTTCCTGATCGCCACGACGTCCCTGTGGCCCTCTCGGTTGGACTCGGCCAGATGGCCGCCGGCATAGCCATCATGAACCTAGCCCTACCGCTCATTTCCGCCGGGCGAGCATCGGTACTTGTCTTCACGATGCCGCTCTGGGTTGCGCTTATCGAGCTTGGCAGGCTGCGCAGAACGCCCGCAGGCTGGCAGCTGGTCGGGCTGTTAGCTGGGCTCGTCGGGATCGTCACCCTGCTCGATCCGCAAGCTATCGATTGGGGTTCCGGTGGCCCGGTGATCGGCAGCGCGGCACTTCTCGTGAGTGCGGTCATCTGGGCGGCTACAACGATCCACATCAGACGCCATCAGTGGCGGGGAACGCCACTCGATCTGATGCCTTGGCAACTCCTGGTTGCTCTCGTACCGCTCGCGGTCGCCTCGCTGATCATGGAGACTGGTCGGCCGATCCATTGGGAACCGTCGGCGGTTGCCGCGGTCCTGTACAGCGGCCCGCTCGCTACAGCAGTCGCGTTTGTTGTCAGCCAGTCCATCTCGAGGTCACTGAGCCCATTCGCGACGACAATGGGCTTCCTCGCGGTCCCTGTCGTCGGACTAATCTCGTCGTCCGTGCTACTCAGCGAGCCGCTCACAATGCTTGATCTCGCAGGCGCAACGATGACGTTCCTAGGGATAGTGGTGGTCGCCATCGCCACCACAGACCAAGCGCGAGATACGACGACTCAATCCGTGCCGGTGCGTGCCGAATAGCGGACTAGCACGATGTGGTGGTCAAGTCCGACGGCACGATTTGGTTCTCGGATCCGCCTCACGGTCTCGTCGGTGACCGGGAGGCGCGGCAGGGCGGAGTCCGAGCTCGGCGACAACTACGTCTTCCGTTACGATCCGGTTAGCGACGCGCTCTCAATCGCCACAGACCTGGTCGAGGGGCCCAACGGCCTCGCCTTCTCGCGCGACGAGCGCATCCTGTGTGTGACGGACACGTCCGCTGCGCTGGGCCGCAGCGACGGCAATCACCATAGTCGCCTTCGAGGTGGCCGACGGCCGAAAGCTTGAGAACCCGCGGATCTTCGCAGTCATGAGCCGGGGCTGGCCGACGGGATCCGTGTCGAAGGGGCCGGCAACGTCTTTTCGTCCACTGCCGACGGGATCCATGCCTTGGCTCCGGACGGCTCTTTGCTTGGCATCATCCCAACACCGGAAGTGGTCTCGAACCGCGAGTTCGGCGGTGCGGAGCGGCGCGACCTCTACATAACAGCCACGACATCGCAGTACCAGGTCTCGTGCCTAACCCGCGGCGCCGTCATCCGGCCAGCGATAAGGACGCGGACTGGATCAGCGCGGCAGCAGGCCGAGGCTCAATCCCGGACAGCATTCGCCGAATGAAGTCCCGCAGTGACTCAGGGCACTGGCAACAAGAGCCCGCAGCCCACGCTCGCGGCCCCCGGACCGGATCAACCGCCGGCGGGAGCCGGGCTGTCGACCGGGCCGCCGCCTCCGGTCGCCTCGTCCGGCGTCGGATCCGAAGTCCGCTTGGCGATCTTGCCGGCCTGCATACGCCGGTACTGCCGCGCAGCCAGCGCCACGGCGCCGAGAAGCGCGAGTCCGTCGAACAGCGGGGTGATCCACCAGGTGAAGTTGGTGCCCAGGAGCCCGAGCCCCTCCTCGCCGAAGGCCAACACGTAGAGGGCGATGAGCGTGCCCCAGACATTCAGGCGGCCCTTGACCTGGGTCGCCCCAAAGAAGAGCGCCGAGAGGGCCGGGAACAGCTGGCCGGTTCCGTAGGTGTTGGCGTAGACGCCGACCTTCGACGCCATCACGATCGCGGCAATCCCGGCCATGAGCGCGGAGACGACCATCGAGCCCCAGACGTACCGGCTCACGGGCACGCCGGACAGGCGTGCCGCCGTGGGGTTGCCACCAGCAGCGAAGACGAAGCGCCCGGTCGGCGTGTGCTCGAGCACGAACCAGAAGATCACGGCCAGCACGAACAACAGCCATACGTCGGAGGTGATACTCAGAATCTGGATCTGGGTCATGTTCCGGAAGCCGCTCGACAAGTTGGCGACGATCTGCCGGTTCTGCGACAGGTACAGCGACACGGCCGCGAGGATCTGGCTCATAGCCAAAGTGGCGATGAACGAGTCCACGCCCAGCTTCACCACCACGGCGCCGTTGATGAAGCCGACCAGGGCGCACAATGCGAGCATGAGGAGGACCATCACAGGCTCGGGCAGGCTGGTGTTGATTGAGAGCCAGGTGAGCGCGGCGAACCCGAACCCGAGCGTCGCCCCGATCGACACGTCGAACCCGCCTGCGGCGAAGGGCACGACCGCTCCAACGGCCAGGATGCCGATGACCGTCCTGTCGGTCAGGACCAAGCGGATCGTGGTGTCTGTCAGGAATATGCCTGGCTCCAGCAGCGTGAAGACTACGAAGAAGAACGCGAGCAGGGCCAGAGCGCTGTACCGCCGCGCGACAAGCTCGGCCATTGCGCGAGCCCGCTTGATCATCTTCCAATCCCTTCCACGGAACCGCCGAGCTCGAGCGTGTCGATGACTTTGTCAATGATGTCCTCTCCCTCGAGGACGTGCGTGACGCGGCCGCGCTGCATGACGAGGACCCGGTCGCACGTGGCGGCTAGCTCCTCGCTGTCGGACGAGCAGAGAACGACGGCCGCGCCTCCCCGTGCAGCCTCTGCGACCATCGCGTAGATCCCCTCCTTCGCCCCGACGTCCACGCCCTGGGTAGGCTCGTCCAGTACCAGGACCGCCGGCTGGAGGCGCATGCACTTGGCGAGGATCATGCGCTGCTGGTTCCCACCGCTGAGCGCGGCCACCTGAGCCTCTGGGTCGTCGGGCCGCACGCCCAGGCGGCGCAGCCAAAGGGATGCGTCCTCGCGCTCGAGGCGGCCGTCGATGCGGCCGCTCTTCATCACGGTTCGCAGGCGCGGCAGGGTCACGTTCTCGCGGACGTTCATCGTCGGGATGATGGCCCGGCGCACACGCTCCGACGGCAAGAGGGCCATGCCGGCGGCGATTGCCTTCCGCGGATCGCCGCCGGGCATCGATGCGCCCTCCACGGCGACTTGCCCCGATCGATCCTGCGAGCCGAACAGGAGTCCCGCTACGTCCTCCCGGCCGGATCCGGTGATTCCCGCAATGCCCACGACCTGGCCCGATCGCGCGGAGAAGGAAATCCCATCCACACCGCCACCTCGCAGGTCCTGGACCTCGAGGCGGGCCCCGGCACCTTGGTCCTCCTGGGACAGGTCGGCCCGCTGGCGGTTTACATGGGTTAGCTCAGCGCCGACGATGAGGTTCACGAGGACGTCATGGGTGAGGAGCTCACGATCGAAGGTTCCGACCACCCGCCCCTCGCGCAAGACGGTCACGCGGTCGCACAGGTTCAACACCTCCTCGACAATGTGCGAGACGAAAACGACAGCGACGCCGTTGGCCTTTAGGCGCCGCAGGATGGCAAAAAGCCGTGTCGTCTCAGAGCCCGCGAGGTTTGCCGTCGGCTCGTCGAGGACGATCACCTTGGTCGGCCGGTCGGCGCTGGCCAGCGCCCGGGCGATCGCAACCTCTGTCCGCTCGGCCGGCCCGAGGTCGGCGACGAGGGCGCTCGGATCGACGGTGCTGTCGAGGACTTCGAGCAGGCGCCGGGCGCGCTCGCGCTCCTCGCGCCACAGGATCCTGCCGGCCTTGACCACGAAGCCAACGTCGATCGCGATGTTCTCCGCGACGGTGAGCGAGTCGACCAGTCCCAGTTCCTGGTGTACGAACCGCAGGCCCACGAGCCGGCTGGCGCCGGGATTGCCGAACAGCAGGCTTTTGCCGGCCACGGCGACCGACCCGCCCGGGTCGGGAAGGTGGAAGCCCGACAGAATCTTGATTAGGGTCGACTTGCCCGACCCATTGTGGCCGACCAAGCCGTGGATCTCACCGGACTTGACAGCGAGCGAAATACGGTCCAGTGCCCTCTGGCCAGGGAAAGTCTTGGACAGATTGTCGACCAGCAGGGCCGGGGCCATGGGGCTCGCGCCGGTGCCAGCGGCCGTGGAGACCGTGGCACCGGCAAGCTCCGCTGCCGGCACGAGAGAGGGAGCCGGCGAGTTGGACACTACTGGCTGACACCCCAGAGCTTCTCGAACGTCGACTGGTACCCGGTCGGACCCTCGCCG
Organism: Candidatus Limnocylindrales bacterium; assembly: GCA_049514315.1. Classification (GTDB taxonomy): domain Bacteria; phylum Chloroflexota; class Limnocylindria; order Limnocylindrales; family CSP1-4; genus Fen-1039. The sequence goes on from JBEKVD010000026.1 coordinate 12,446, forward strand.
GGGTTAGCCTGCGCGGCCTTCAGGAAGGCCTGGTCGGCAGCCTTGGCGTAGATCGGGTTCGGCATGAACGCGCTGTTATCCACATCGAGGCTCATACCTTCACTGTACCGCGCCATCGCGTCAAAGCAGTACCACATGACCATGCGGTAGGGATTGCCGACCCAGGCGTCGTTGGTGCCTGCAAGGAGCGAGGCGTAGCTGCCAGCTTCGGGGGACTGACCAATGATCTTAACCTTGCTGAGAAGGCCACCGGTCTGGAGCAGCGTGTCAACGCCAAGCGCCGTGGCGCCATCGCCGAAGGCAAGGACCTTGACATCGGGGTGGCTCTGAACGTAACTCGCGACCACCGAGGGCACCTTGCCCGCAGAGACGTCGGCCTCGGCGACAGACTGGCGGTCGACCTTGCAGTCGGGGCAGTGGGCGGCCATGGCAGCCATGAACCCGTCGGCCATGTTCTTGAGCGACGGGATATCGTCCTGGTTGAAGATGACCGTGCTGCCGGGTCCGCCCATCTCGACGACATCGAGGGCGGCGAGCAGCTCGCCCTGGTGGGCCGTCTGGGGGTTGAAAGCGATCTGAGCGTAGATCCCGTTGGTCGCCCCCTGAGCGGCATCCGTGCCGAATGCGGAGAAGACCGGGATTTTCGCCTGCATGGCATTGGTAAGGGCGCTCTGGAACTGGGACGCCGAGGCGCCCGAGACGGCGATGTAGTCGACCTTCGCGTCTACGGCCTGCTGCATCGCAGAGTTGACAGCAGTCGGGTTGGTGTCGTCGTACGTGATGGTGGTCAGGTCCCAGTTGAGGGCCTTGGCGGCGGCCTGGACCGCCGGGGTGAAGACCGGGACCTTGGCGGCCTCAAGCCAGGCGACCTTCTTGTGGGCTGCGGGCACCGACGTGAGCGGCACGGAAAGACCGATGTCGCTCAGCGGCTTGGTGTACGCGTCGTAGATGGGCTGCGCCCAGGCGAGGTCGGTCGCAGCCGTGGGCGAGGCGGCGGCCGTAGCGGTGGCGGCCGCAGTGGCGGCCGCGGTCGCAGCGGCGGTTGGCGCCGGCGTGGCCGGGGCCGGGGTAGGGGTTGCCGTGCTCGACGAGCAGGCAGCGACCGTCATCGCGATCGCCATGAGCGAGATTGCTCTTCCGAGTTTCACCTGTTCGATCCTCCCAACCAGCGTTGCAGGCCGTCCTCGACAGGGATCGCTGCAACTCGTCTCCACAACCGAATGGTAAGGAAGTGATTTCCGATAGGCACGCCTCTAGAGCAAGACCAGTGGGTTGACGTTGGCGCCGGTCGCACCGCCAATTGGAAGCGGGGCGACCACCAGGGTCCCGACGGGACCGCGATTGCGCTGGCTAAGCGCGGCCTTGAGGGCAACGAAGGAGCAATCGATCACGTGGACTAGGCCGATGGCCCAGGTCAGGGCGATGCCGCCCACGAAATCGGCGCAGAGCACCGAAACGTCGTGCGCGGCCAACCACCGGTCGCCGTCAGGCCCGACCCCGACGATCTCAGCGGTGCCGCCGTGGGCCTCGTACGCGTCGCGGCCCATGTCCAGCAGCAGTGCGTCGCCGGGTTCAAAGACGGCGCCTACGCGCGCCAAGGCCGCGTCGATGTCCGCGCCCGTGACGGGAAGGTCGCCGTCGATCCAGCCGGTGCCGCGGGCGCCGGGGATGTCCACGTAGACGGCCCGGGTCACTATCCCGCCGGCGAAGTCGGCGACCGAGGGACCGGCGGCGTCGATTACGGCTGGCCAGCCGGAGTAGAACCGGCCGTCTATGACGGTGTGGTTGAATGCGTCGAGGTGGGTGTTGCGGTAGCCGTGCGGGTCCAGCTCGACGTGGCTCGAGCCGAACAGGACGCCGTCCCGGCGCGACTCCGACATGTAGACATCGAGCCTGTAGCCCGGACGGCCGTCGCCGCGCGCGTTCTTCTCATCTACGAGGCGCCGCACGAGACTCACGGTCTGGCCGCTCATGGCGCCGCAGGCGACTTCGGGCCTGACTTCTGGCCGAACCAGGTGCAGAGAGCCAAGCCGGTCGCGTCTGCCGAACCGCTCGTCGGCAGCTAGTCCGCGGATCCAGTCTTCGTGCTCCGCCATGTGCCTTCCCGCGCTCCGTCGAGGCCGGCAAGCCTGCCGGCGTGGTCGTGATCATTTGGGCCAACGTGGAGCGGGGCCGCTAACAGAAGGAACCCAGACCAGGACCAACTGCCGAGCCGATCGCGACTCTCTGCGCTCGGGCCGACCAGCCCCCTGAGAAGCCGGCCAGGCGATGCCTTCTGCCTCGCTCGACCCCGTTCGACGGGCCTGATGGACCACGGTCAGCGAGTCGATCGCAACGGAGGGATGATATCATCTGTGGAACAGGCGTCAAGGTATGGGATAGATTGCACCAAAGTTGGCGTTCGTGGCGGAAGACTTGTGGCCATTCACGAAGAGTCGTCAGCCTGTTGAGCTACGCAAGGACCTAGCCGGAGGGACCAGGCAATGCATATCGGTCTAGTCGGCCTCGGCCGCATGGGCGCGAACATGTCGCGCCGCTGGATCCGCAACGGTCACACGGTCATCGGCTATGCCCGGACCGCCGCCACGGTCGACGGCATGGTGGCCGACGGCTCGATCAGCGGCGGCGCCCACTCCCTGGCCGAGCTGGTAGGCAAGCTCTCCGCGCCGCGGGTCCTGTGGCTGATGGTTCCGGCCGCATCCGTGGATGACACCCTGGCCCAGATCGTGCCGCACCTCGAGAGCGGCGACATCGTCATCGATGGCGGCAACTCCTACTACCAGGACGACATCCGCCGCTCAGCCGAGCTCGAGCCGGCGGGCATCCGCTACCTGGACTGCGGCACCAGCGGCGGCACGTGGGGCCTCGAGCGCGGCTACTGCCTGATGTTCGGCGGGCCCGCTGACGCGGTTGACTACCTCGATCCGATCTTCCGGGCCCTTGCCCCCGGCGTGGGGTCCACCTCCCGCACACCCGGCCGCGAGGGTGAACCCACCACGGCCGAGGAGGGCTACCTCCACTGCGGCCCCGCCGGCGCGGGTCACTTCGTCAAGATGGTCCACAACGGCATCGAGTACGGGATCATGGCTAGCTACGCGGAGGGGCTCAACATCCTCCACCACGCCAACGCGGGCCGCGCCGGCCGCGAGGTCAACGCCGAGACGAGCCCGCTGCGCAATCCCGAGCACTACCAGTACGACATCGATCTGGGAGCGGTCACCGAGCTGTGGCGCCGAGGCAGCGTCGTGGCCTCCTGGCTGTTGGACCTGACCGCCCAGGCCTTCGTCAAGAGCCCGACCCTCGAAGAGTTCGGCGGCGTGGTCGCGGACTCCGGCGAAGGTCGCTGGACGAGCATCGCAGCGATCGAATCCACCGTGCCGGCGCCGGTCCTGACCACCGCGCTGTACAGCCGCTTCACCTCGCGGGGCGAGGCCGACTTCGGCAGCAAGGTCCTCTCGGCCATGCGCTGGGGCTTCGGCGGCCACGTCGAGCTGCCCAAGCCCGGCAAGGAAAGCGGCAAGTGAGCGGCCCGCTGCCCATCCGTCCCGAGGGCGAGTTCGACTTTCTCTGCCTCGGCGGTCTGGTCATCCGCCTGGACACAGAACTCGTCCCGTTTCGCAAGGCCACGCACGCCACGATCCACGTGAGTGGGGCCGAGTTCAATGTCGCGGCCAACCTGAGCGACTGCTTCGGCCTGCGGACCGCGGTCGCCTCCGCGATGGTCGACTACCCGGTGGGCGAGCTGGTTGCCGAGCGGGTCAAGGCCATGGGAGTTACTTCCTTCTACAAGCAGTACCAGCACGACGGCGTGGCCGGCCCCAACATCGCCACGGTCTATTCCGACCGCGGCGTCGGCGTCCGCGCTCCGGTCGTGTTCTACAACCGGGCCAACGAGGCCGCCGCTCTACTGCGCAAGGGCGACTTCGATTGGACCGCGATCTTCGGGCACGGCGTCCGCTGGTTCCACTCGGGCGGCCTGTTCGCGGCTCTCTCGGACACTACTCCGGACGTGCTCACAGAGGCCATGGCCGCGGCCCGCGCGGGCGGCGCCGTGGTGAGCTTCGATCTGAACTACAGGGCCAAGCTCTGGGGGGCCCGCGGCGGCAACGCCCGTGCCCAGGCGGTCACCTCCGAACTCGTCCGCAACGTCGACGTCCTGGTCGGCAACGAAGAGGATATCCAGCTCTCCCTCGGGATCTCCGGGCCGGAGGGCCACAAGACATCCGCCCTCGACGCTGCCGCCTTCGTCGAAGTGATCGAGAAGGTCGTCTCGCGCTTCCCCAACGTCAAGCTCGTGGCCACCACGCTGCGGGAGGTCAACTCGGCCAGCCGCCACCGCTGGAGCGCAGTAGTCTGGGCCGACGGGATGACCTACCAGGCACCGGTCATGGACCTCGATGTCCTCGACCGCGTCGGCGGCGGCGACGGTTTCGCCTCGGGCCTGTTCTACGGCCTGCTCACGGGCGCGCCGCTCGAGGAGGCGGTCCGTTTGGGCTGGGCGCACGGCGCCCTGCTCACCACCTTCCCCGGCGACACAACCATGGCGACCCTGGCACAGGTGAGGGCGCTGGCGAGCGGCGCCTCAGCACGTATCCAGCGCTAGGCAGAGAGAGGGGCGACCGCGACCGTGCCCAATTTCTCGGCGAACCTCGGGTTCCTGTGGCAAGAGCTGTCGCTGCCCGATGCGATACGCGCTGCGAAAGAGGCCGGCTTCGACGCCGTCGAATGCCACTGGCCGTACGACGTCCCTGTCGACGCCGTGAGGCAGGCGCTGCGCGAGACTGGCTTCGTGATGGTCTCGCTCAACACACGACAGGGGATCAATGGGCCGGCCGACTTCGGCGTCAACGCCATGCCCGGCCGGGAGGCGGAGGCACGGGCATATATCGACGAGGCAGTCGCGTACGCCGCGAGCATCGGCTGCCTGTGCATCAATGCGCCCGCCGGCAAGACCGGCGGGACCGCTGCCGCCGAATCCGTGTACCGCGCGAACCTTGCCTATGCCTCCGCCGCAGCCGCGCCACACGGGATCACCGTGCTGGTCGAGCCGATCAACCAGCGCGACGCACCCGGCTACCACGTGAGCCGGATGGAGCAGGCGATCGCCACCATCGAGGCCGTCGGCGCCGACAACCTCAAGCTCCTGTTCGACTGCTACCACACGCAGATCTCGCAGGGAGATCTGATCCGGCGTCTGGAAGCTGCGCGTCCCTACCTCGGCCATATCCAGCTTGCCGGGGTGCCGCTGCGACAGGAGCCCGACGTGGGCGAGGTCAGCTATAGAGACATTCTCGCCGCCATCGACGCCATGGGCTGGGGCGGCTACGTGGGCGCGGAGTACCGGCCGCGGGGCACCACGGACGAAGGGCTGAACTGGCTGCGCGCCTGGGGAAGGCGCGGCCGACAGGGATCGGAAGTGGAGGCGAAATGACGACGGGCGAAGGAAAGGTGGAGCTGGACCGCGACTACCAGCTGCTCGTGGGCAGCTACAGCGACATGGACGCCCTAGCCCACCAGCCGTACGCGCCGGTCCCGGGCAAGGGAATCTACGCCATGACGCTGAGCCGCGAGGGCAAGCTCCGGCTCAAGGGCGTCGTGGACGCCCTCAACCCCGCGGTGTTGATCCCTCACCCCGACGGCCGGAGCCTGTACGCCATCTGCGAGACGATCCACGACGAGGGTGACGTCCTGCACTACACCGTCAACCCGGACGGAACCCTCGCCTACCGCGATTCGTTCCGGGCTTCCGGCCGCTCCACTTGCAACCTCGCCCTAGCCCCAGGTCTGGACGCCGCGATCATCGTCAGCTACTGGGACGCCATGATCGACGTGGTGGACGCCGCACCCGATGGCAGGCTGGGCCCGCTGCGCCAGAGCTTTCGGCAGTTCCATCGCACCGAGGGAACGTGGCGACAGGTCGCGAACCGCGAGGACCACTGGGGCAACCGCCAGATCGGGCCGCATGCGCACTCCGCGAACTTCTGGCACGACTGGGTCTTCATTCCCGATCTCGGCGAGAACGCGGTGTTCCAGTACCGCTGGGACCCCAGCGCCCGCCGGCTCACCCGCGAGACCTGGATCGCCTTCGAGCCGGGCTCGGGACCGCGGCACATGGCGCTGCACCCGACGCTCGACGTCTGCTATGTGTCGAACGAGCTGTTCAACACCGTCTGCGTGGCGAAGCTCGACCCGAGCGATCCGGCCGCGGTCAAGCCGCGCCTGGTGCCGGTCCAGTACGAGTCCACGATCGACAACCGCGAGGCCGTCAGCTACGTCTCGGAGATCAAGCTCTCGCCCGACGCGCGGTTCCTCTATGTCTCCAACCGAGGCGACGACTCGATCGCCATCTTCAGGGTCCTGCCCGACGGGCGACTCGAGCGCACCGGCCTTGTGCCAACGGGTGGGCAGTTCCCGCGTCACTTCGCGATCACACCCGACGGCCGCGCCGTCATCGTCGCCAACCAGGACTCCGGGTACATCCGCGTCCTCGCCCGCGACATCGAGACCGGGGCCCTCGAGATGACCGACCAGATGCACGACATCCCGGCGCCCACCTACATCCGCTTCGTGAACACATCGCGCGCACCGGGATCCGAGCGCTGACAGCACAGGAGGTTCGCAAGTGTTCACCAGCCTGTTCGACCTCACCGGTCGAGTCGCACTGGTCACCGGTTCGGGCCAGGGAATCGGGCTGAGCCTGGCTCGTGGCCTCGCCTCGGCCGGGGCCACGATCGTCCTCAACGACGTGGTCGAGGATCGCCTGGACAAGGCCGTGGCGGATTGCCGCGCCGAGGGTATGGACGCTCACGCCAGCGCCTTCGACGTGACCAACCCCGAGCAAGTCGCCGCCGCGGTAACCACTGTCGAGGAGACGGTCGGGCCCATCGAAATCCTGGTCAACAACGCGGGGCTGCAGATCCGGGCTCCGCTCGAGGAGTTCCCGATCGAGTCGTGGAACAAGCTGATCGCCGTCAACGTGACGGGCGTCTTTGTGGTGAGCCAGGCCGTCGCGCGCCACATGATCCCGCGCGGCCACGGCAAGATCATCAGCATCTGCTCCATCCAGAGCGAGCTGGCCCGGCCCTCGATCGCGCCGTACACGGCCACCAAGGGCGCGGTCAAGAACCTCGTCAAGGGCATGTGTACCGACTGGGCCAGATACGGCATCCAGTCCAACGGAATCGGGCCCGGCTACTTCATCACCCCGATGACGCAGCCCCTGGCGGACGACCCCACGTTCGACGCCTGGCTCAAGAACAGGACTCCGGCCCACCGCTGGGGCGACGTCAAGGAGCTGGTGGGAGCCGCGATCTTCCTCTCGTCGGAAGCCTCGAGCTTCGTCAACGGCCAGGTCATCTACGTGGATGGGGGCATGCTCGCCGCGGTCTGAGCTAGGCGGGGCCCCCGGATCGAATTCGACACCGTCAGGACGGGCAGACGTGATGGGAGAGACCATGAGCACGCAACCAGGGGTCGTCGGCATCATCGGGCTGGGCCAGATGGGAGGCCGGATGGCCAGGGTCCTCGATGCTGCCGGCCTGCGCGTTGTGGCCTGGGACCTGTTCCCGGGCGCGCTCGAGGTGGCGGCCCGCAACGGGATCGAGCCTGCTCCCGATCCGGCGGCGGTGGCGGAGGCCGCGGCCATCGTGATCACCAGCCTGCCCGACATCAGCGCTCTGCGCGCGGTGGTATACGGGGCGCGGGGCCTCGCGGCCGCCGGGCGGGCGGACCTGCTCATCGTCGACACCACAACTCTCACTCCGGAGCAAGCCCGGCTCATCTGCGCTGAGCTCGCCGCCCGGGGCATCGGCTTTCTCGACGGCCCGGTCTCGGGTGGCACCGCGAGCGCCGAGAAGGGGACCCTCGGGATCATGGTCGGCGGGGAGCGCGCCCTGTACGAGCGGGCCCTCCCGGTCCTCTCTGTCATCGGCTCGAAGGTCGTGCTCTGCGGCCCGATCGGCTCGGGGCAGGTCGTGAAAGCGGCCAACCAGCTGATCGTGGTGGCGACCCTGGGTGCGGTCGGCGAAGCCCTCGCGATCGCGCGCGCGGCCGGCGTCGACCCCGCCCTCGCCCGAGACGTGATGCTCGCCGGCTACGCCGGGAGTCCGGTCCTCGACAACGGCGGCGGCCGGATGATCCAGCGCGACTTCGCGCCCGGGGGCAAGGCCGCCTTCAACATGAAGGACATCGCGGCGCTCGAAGAGCTCTCGCGCTCGGGCGGGGTGCCGATCCCGGTCTTCGAGGCGTCCGCGCGCTATATCGAGGCCCTCGTGGCCGCCGGCGGCGGGGACCTCGACCACGCCGCGATCATCGACATCATCGAGAAGGGAAAGATCGAGGGGCAACCCTAGGGTCCGGGGCTTAGACAGGGACTTGCTCCACCATCCAAGCCAACCACGGCCATCGGCCGCAGCTTACAGAGGACTTCGATGCGCGCACTCGTCATCCACGGCGTCCACGACCTCCGCGTCGACGAGCGCGACGCCCCTGCTCCCGGACCGGGCGAGGTCGAGGTCTCGATCGCGGTCGGGGGGATCTGCGGCTCGGACCTCCACTACTACCACGACGGCGGCGTGGGCGACTTCAAGCTCCGCGAGCCGATGACCCTGGGCCACGAGGTCGTGGGCCGGGTCGGCCGCATGGGTGCCGGGGTGACCGGCCTTGAGCAGGGCCAGCGGGTGGCCGTCCACCCGGCCCGCCCGTGCGGGGTCTGCGAGTTCTGCCGGAGCGGCCGCGCCAACATCTGCACCGACGTGCGCTTCCTCGGCTCCGCCGGGCGCTTTCCCCACGTCCAGGGCGGCTTCTCCGAGAAGCTCGTGGTCAGCGCCGCGCAGATCGTGCCCATCCCCGACTCGCTGTCCTTCGAGCATGCGGTCTTTGCCGAGCCGCTGGCGGTTGGCATCCACGCCGTCCACCGCGCCGGCGACGTCGCTGGTCGCTCGGTTCTGATCACTGGCGCGGGCCCCATCGGCGCGGCGGCGATCCTGGCCGCGCAGCACGCAGGCGCGGCGCGAATCATCGTGACCGACATAGTCGACGAGACCCTCGCGGTGGCGCGCCGCCTTGGGGCCACTGACACGATCAACGTCCGCGACAACCCCGGGCCCCTGCCCGGGGTCGATTTCGCGATTGAGATGTCCGGCGCTGCCGCGGGCGTCGCTTCCTGCCTCAACGCGGTCCGCCGTGGCGGGCGGGTCGTCCTAGTGGGCATGCCGGCCACCCCGGCCCCCGCGCCGCTGTTCCTGGTCGTGAGCCGTGAGATCGAGGTCGTAGGCTCCTATCGCTACACCAGCGAGTACGCTGAGGCGGTCGGGGCCATCGCCGCCGGCCTCGACGTGACCCCGCTAATGTCGGGCCGCTACACCCTAGACCACGCCGAAGAGGCCTTCGCCCTGGCCTCCGACCGCAAGCGCGCCATGAAAGTCCAGCTCGAGTTCGAGCCCATGTAGGTCCCGGCCGGCGGGCTCCCCGCGACCCTGATGGAGTTCGGCCGTCGGCGATCGGGGCCATGTATCCCGAAGCGCGCCCCGGAGGGGGCGCGCTTCGGCGTCCTGTGGAGGAGAGGACCTCAGGAAGCGGGCTGCCCATCCTTTCGGGCCGTGTAGCCCTCGGGCAGCGTGTTGTACATACGGTCGCCCACGTCGTTCGGGTCGAACGCCTTCTTGATCTTTCGCTGGAAGTCGAAGACGACCGGCTGGCGCGAGTGCGCCCACTTGTCCCAGACGCGCTCGTCGGGGTGGCCGATCTCCAGGTAGTTCGCCTCCTTGCCGGGCGGAAAGCCGTGGGACACCGCGTCGGTGACCGCGTCCTCCATGTGCCTGATGCCCGCCTTGATGGAGTCCACGTCCGCGGGGTCGTAGGAGACGAACTGCTCGAGGCCGGTGGCGCCGCCGCCCTGCAGGACGCTGCCGGAGCCCATCATCGCGTCCCCGCCGCACTGGACCAGCAGGCCGCTCTTCGCGTCGCGCTCCAAGCCCGCCTTGGCGATCGGGACGTAGTCCTTGACCCACTCGGGCGTGCCCATCTGCATCCAGCTGCCAATGTAGCCGCCGGCCCAGACGAAGTTGATGTGCTTGTGCCCGAGGCGCGTCATGTAGACGTTGGTGAACTCGGCGAAGTCCTGCTCGCAGAAGCGCTCGACCTTCCAGCCGCCCACCTCGGCGAGGATCCCCTCGAGGATCCGGTCCTGGAGCTCGATGTCGGCCTCCGAGTTGCCCGCCATGATGAACTGGAAGGAGATCCGGAGTTCCTCGGTGAGCGCCTTGATCTCGGGCTCGTTGACCATCCACGCGACGTCGCCGAGGGTCTTGCCCGGGTCGTTGTACATGAGCCAGAACGCGGGCCCCAGATCGGCCCCGGCCAGGTTGAACTGGCGGTGGAAGATGTACCCGATTTCGTTGTCATAGATGCGCCGGTAGGTTTGCGCCCACGCATCCCACGTCGGGACCGCGATGGTGTAGACGCGGAAGTTGTCGGGGACTGGCAGTCGATAGGCCGGCGCCGTCCCGTGGACGTTCCACTCCTTCGGTCCTGGCCACGGCGCCAGCTTGATGGCGCACTTGGTGTAGGTGCCCAGACCGCCCCGCGAGCCCAGGAAGCCGCGGCAGATGGCGCGGACGCTCGGGCCGGGACCCTCGCTGCAGAACCAGCCGTCGCCGGAGCCGATCGACCCGGTGCGGATCACCTCGCCACCGGGCGTGACCCACTCCATCCCGAGCACGAGCTCGGCGTTGCCGCCCATGTAGTAAGTGTGCGGGCCCACGCCCAGGTAGGCGCAGGCGCTCGCGACGATGGAAGTCGAGCAGCCCGCGCCGATGATGTTGACGGTGTAGCCGCGCTTCATGGCCTCGGCCTGGAGCTGGGCGCACGTCACGTACGGCTCCACGACCGCGTAGCCGTTCACCTCGTCGATCTCGAGGATCCGGTTCATGCGCCGCAGGTCGAGCTGGATGGTCTCGTAGGCATCGCTCAGCGGCGCCGCCCAGTGATACCAGCCCGTGGAGATCGGCTTGACCTTGAGGCCATGGCGGTTCGCGAGCAGCGTGATCACCTGGACCTCCTCGGTCGTGGCGGGCATCGCCACGGCCACCGGCCGCGGCATGTAGTGGCTCTGCTCGGGCCGGACCAGCTCGGCCAGCCATTGGAACGCGTACGAATCGAGCACCGCCGGGTCTGAGCTGACGTTGTCGGCCCCGACGATGGCCTCGAGCCCCGCGTAGGCTTCGGCAGTGAGCGTCATGGTTGCTTCCCTCCGTCCTACAGCGCCTGCTCGACGAGCTCGATGATGTCGAACACCTTCAGCGCCGAGCCGCTCGCGGCCACAGCTCCCGTGAAGTTGCGCTCGCAGCCACCGCAGGCGGTCACGATCGCCTCGGCGCCCGTAGCCTCAGCCTCGGCGATGCGCTCCGAGGCGGTGAAGGCCGAGAACTCGGGGTAGGTCTCCCGCACGAGGCCGCCGGCTCCGCAGCACCAGGCCGCCTCGCGGTTGCGCTCCATCTCCACGAGCTCCACGCCCGGGATCGCCTTCAGCAGATCGCGCGGCGGGTCGTAGACACCCTTCGTGCCGTTGTAGCGCGGCCGCGGCGGGTCGTAGACGACGGCCTGGCCGAAGATCTTCTTTTCGACCCCGTCCCACGGCTCGTAGGGCTCGCCCTGCCGGCCGAGGTGGCACGGGTCGTGCCAGGTGGCGGTCATCGGGAGCTCTTTCGTGAGCTTGAGCCGCCCCTCCTTCACGAGGCGGTCCGCGTACTCGGCGATGTGGACGACCTCGACCGTCTGGCCGACCCGCGGATAGAGCCGGCTGATCGCCCAGAAGCAGGTGGCACACGGGGTCACGATCGTCTTCACCCCGTGGCGCGCCCAGTTGTCCATGTTGTAGGTCGCGGCGTTCGCGAACTCGTCGCGATAGCCCATGTCGTAGAACTTGCCGCCGCAGCAGCCTTCGTCCGCGGCCACGGCGAAGTCGACGTTTGCGGCTCGAAGAACCGCGACCGCGCTCCGCGTGACGTGGGCCAGCTTGGCGTCGAACGAGTAGCGACAGCCGGGGTGGAACAGCACCTCGGCCGGGCCGTCGTCGAGCGTTCGCAGGCCCAGGCCGCCGGCCCAGTCGAGGCGGGTCGAGGGCTCGCGGCCGAACACGTTGCGTGTCCGCCGGTGGTTCTCGATGGTGTCGCGGTAGGTGTCCGGGACCCGGTCCTGCTCCACGAGATGGCAGCGCAGCTCGCGGATGCCGTTGAGCGGCTCCATGTCGTAGCGGCAGATCTTGCAGGACACATCGCACGAGCCGCAGACGAGACATTCGAACGCAATATCCACGACCCGGTCGGTGATCTCGCTCCGGCCGTCTGCCAGCGAAAGGGCGGTGATCAGGCGGCCGCCCGCCGAGTAGGAATGGAAGCTCTTGAACGCGACGCTCGGGCAGCCGACCGCAAAGCGATCGCTCTTCACGAGGTCGAACGGGATCCATTTGCAGTACGAGCACCGCGTGCAGCGCAACGCGTCGGCTCGAATCTCCTCGAGTGCCATTCTCCGTGCCTCCTTGTCGAGCCGATCAGAAGCAGAGCTTGCCGGGGTTGAGGACGTTGTTGGGGTCGAAGATCGCCTTCACCCTGCGCAACGCCGATGTCGACGCGGCGTCGCGGTTGTAGACGGGACGGGCCCAGCTTCCGTAGGGCCGGGAGAAGTAGGCGCCGGAGGCGATGAGCGCTTCACCAGCCGCAGTAAAGACGTCGTGGACGGTCCGGACGCGCCGCGGATCCGACGGGTCGAGCGCCAGGTCCAGCTCCACGTGCCAGGAGACGCCCTGATGCTGAGGCTGTAGGTAGACGCCTATGATCGAGGGCGGATAGCCGTGGCCGGCGGCGGTCTTCATCACGGTGTCGACGTACCCTGCGATCCTGTCGATGGTCGTCAGGAAGAAGATGTCGCGGGTGGTCCCGCGCAGCCGGCTCCGCCAGTGCGGCTCGGCCGGCGCGGCAGCCAGGGCGGCGTCCAGCGCGGCGGCGTCGAGCGGCGGGAGATCGTCTCGGAGGGAGAGGCCGAAGCCGGCGGCCACATCCGAGATGTCCGCGCTCTGCACCGCCACGCGCTCGGCGGCGAAGAGCTCGCGCCCGCGGACGCCGATGACCATGACCCACTCGGGGATCGCGGCGGCCTCGTCCCGCTCGAGGCTCTCGCCGAACATCCGGACGAGCTGCGTGCGGTTGAGGATGAACATTTCGTCGCCGAGCCGCTTTCGGGTGACGAGGTTCGCGAACCCAACCAGGTCCTCCAGCCGCGGGGCCGTGACGAACTTGAGCGCCCCGGCCGAGGGGAGCAACTCGCACTTGATCGACGCCCACGTCACGATGCCGAACGTCCCCTGGCCACCGGTCAGCAGCCGGAAGAAGTCGGTCTGGGCCGGGCCCTTCGGGTCGAGCTGGTGTGCGCCCACCGCCCACTGCTTCTCGAGCTCGAACGGGCCGTTGCCCGCCTCGCCCGTGTACGAGCGCTCGCCACTGCCCCAGACCACGCCGCAGTCGCGCAGCGGCTCGGGGAGCGAGTAGTTGTAGCGCGGGATCAGCGTGGGCTGGCGCTCCAGCAGCGTCGTGATGACGGACTTGCCCGGCCGGGGCAGGAGTGGTGGCGTGACTCGCATCCCCTCCTTCGCCAGCTCGGGCAGCAGCTGCTCCCAGGTGACGCCGGGCTCGACCACGACCATCCGATTGAGCCGGTCGATTCTGCGGATCGCGTTCATGCGCGCCAGGTCGACGATCACGGCGCCGTCCACGCTCGGCACGGTGTCGCCATAGAGGTGCGGGCCCGCGGAACTCATCGCGACAAGCGGAGTGGCCGTCTCGTTCGCCCAGGCAACGATCTCGGCGACTTCGCCCTCGGAGCCGGGCCAGACCACCACGCGGGGCCGGTGCGGCAGGGCGAAGCTCTCGTCGCGCGAGAACGAGTCGAGGAGTGCCGCGCCGTCTGACATGTGCTCGCGCCCCACGATCTCCGGCAGATCCCTCGTCCTGCTCACCACTGTCGCACCTCCGAGGACTTCGAGGGGACGAGCGGAGGGCCGCCTGGTCCCCGGCCGGCTAAGCGCTGGGGACTGCCTCCGGGGAAGACGCGCGCCCGCACTGCGACAGGGATCCCGGCGAGCCGCAGGGACTCGACGGCGCGTCGGCGGGCCCGGGCACGGGTCGGGTCGTGGCGGCCCACGGCACACGGGCACGGGCTGACTGAGCCCACCGTGGCCACCACTAGGGAAATAGGAAGCTGTCCCATTGGCTGTTACTTGTACCACATGAAGACCCGTCGATCAATCTCGAATTCCCGCGCCGGTCTGCGCTGGTACATCGGCACGACATGAGGCAACATATGGAACGGAGCCGAAACCTGGATCCGCCCGTTAACAATGGCCAATGCTCCGATGCCCCCGGGCCCGAGCTCGGCCCCACCACTTACCAATCCCTGTACGCCGGAGAGCGCCCAGACGTCCATCCTGTCCTGCGCGGAGCCGTACGAGACGTGGGACGACCCTAAGTGGTCCGTCGTCGAGCGGCCGCCCGCGGACCGGCTGGCCGACAGGTAGGCCCCAGCCACGTAACACAAGGGAGAGTTGGACATGCCGAGTGTCAGCGAAGAGCGCAAGACGAACCTGGTGAGCGCGGTCAGGCGGCTCCAGGCCTACGAAGAGATCCAGAACAACATGGGCCGCCTCATTGCGGCCTTCAACTTCCGCCAGGCCGACAAGGTCCTGGGGCACTTCGCCCTGGGCCGCCCCGACGTCTGGCTCGAGTTCGCCGACGAGGGCGTCTTCGAGGGCCCGGACGCCGTCAGGCAGATCGTCATGGAGACGGTCGGAGCGCCGGTCAAGCCCGGCGAGATGCTCGACCTCCAGCTCAACACCCCGATCATCGAGGTGGCGCGCGACCTTCAGGCCGCGAAGGGCGTGTGGTGGGCACCGGGCGGGGGCGCGATTCCGCAGGACGATGCGCCGCCGAAGGCGATCTGGTACTTCGGCATGGTGGCCGTCGACTTCATCTTCCTCGATGGCGCCTGGAAAGTCTGGCACATGCACTGGTTCAGGTTCATCAAGTGCTCGTACGAGAAGGGCTGGGTCGAAGACACCAGCATGATCAATCGCCTGAACGTGCCGGTTCACCCGCTCGCCAAGCCCACCACCTACCACAACCCCTACTCACCGCTGAGCATTCGCGACGGGATCCCGGCGGCGCCGCGTCCGTACGACACCTGGGCCGACAGCGGCTGGATGCTCGAGCGGGACAAGAGCCGGTAGCCCCGGGTCGCGACACTAAAAGGAGGCATCCACGTGGACTTGGACTTCACCGGCATAGACGACCTGGGCGAAGAGGAATTCGCCGCTCTCGAGAATACCGTGGCGAAGCTGACGGCAGTCTGGGAGATCCGCAACCTGCGCGGGCAGGCCGCGATCTGGCACGACGACCAGCACATCGGCCAGAAGCGGCGCGAGTTGCAGGCCATGAAGCACCCGAGCGTGAACCCCGACGCAATCCGCGAGTTCCGCGCCAAGGCCGTGGTCGACAGCCTGGAGGGCAACATGCTCCTCCACCCTCTCAACATGCCCGTCATCGTCGTGAACGACGCCTGCACCAAGGCGCGGGCCGTGTGGTGGTCGATGGGCATCGAGGGACTGTCAAAGTTCCGCGAGCGGCCCATGGCGATCGTGAGCCTCGGCATGGTCCCCGGCACCCACATCAGGGAAGACGGAGAGTGGCGCATCCTGAACGGGGCGTGGCAGCGTACGACCAAGAACGAGTACCACGCCGACTGGGTGCACGACATGCAGCCCACCAACACCCGCCCGCCTTTGACCCCCGAGCAGGACCGCAACTTCCTGGGCAAGTACGCCTATCGACCCGACGAGGTCCGCAAGGCCTCGCCCGAGCCGCCGGCCGACGACACCTGGGAGAAGTTCCCCGACGAGGCGGACATGTCCTGGCTCTACGTCAACCTGGAGGCGCCCAAAGCGAAGTAGGCGGCCCCGGCCGACGGTATCGCGAGACGAAGAGAACCCTGCGGACACCGTCCGCGGGGTTCCTGTCTGTGCTGAGTTAGCGGGTCGGCCGCGCCCGGCCGGACGGATCAGCCGCCTGTGAGGGTCAGGCCGCCGTCGATCACGAGCAGGACGCCGTTCACGTAGCTGGCCGCGGGCGACCACAGGAAGAGGATCCCGGCCGCGAGCTCCTCGGGGCTGCCGGGACGCTTCATCGGGTTGCGCGCGATCCGGGCGACCATGTCGGGCGAGTCGATGAACTTGTCGTTGCGCGGGGTATGGATGGGGCCGCCCGGGGCGATCGCGTTGAAGCGGTACCTCGGGGCCTTCTCGGTGGCGCACCAGCGCGTGTAGCCGAGGATCCCCGCCTTGGCCGTGGCGTACCAGTCGAAGCCGCCACCTGTGATGGCGCCGGAGACCGCCGAGATGTTGACCACGCTCGCGCCCTCTTCGGGCTCGGTCGCGAGGAACGCCTCGGTGACCTTCTGGATGCTCCCAACCGCGGCGTCGAGTGCCTCGAGGAACTCCCACTTCCGGCCCAGGGCCACCGGGCCGGCGTTGTTCACGAGCAGCTTGGGCTTGCCCAGGCCGGCCACGGTCTCGGCCATGGCCCGCTCGACTGCGGCCTTGTCGGCTACGTCCACGACCACCGGGAGGATCGACTTCGCGTACTGCCCGGCCCTGGCGATGGTCCGCTGGTTGCCCTCGGCGTTGATGTCCCAGGCCGCGACCTTGTACCCCTGCATGGCGGCGAGGATCGTGGCCGCCTCGCCAATGCCGCTGCCGGCGCCCGTCACGATGGCGACGGTCCCTTCCGGATGCGTCCAACCTGCCCACTTGACGGGCCTATCAGTGGTCACGATCTGCCTCCTGGGAGCGGGTTATGTTGACACTGATGATATACCAGCATTGCGAACGTCAGGCATCCTACGGTACAAGCGGAGGCCTCGACTGGCTCGCGCTTACCTGCCGCATCAATGGTTGCCGATTCGCCTCCCCGATGGAACGCCACTGGACGCGCATCACGGCCCCGACCCCGCCGAACGACGCGAGAGCGGCATCTTCGTGGACCAACCTGTGGTACAGTGGCCTCGCACATGAATCTGAACGCATGACCCAATCCTCCACCGCCACACCCCGTTCCGCGACGACGGCCGTCCGATCAACCGCCCCCGCTGTGACCCGTTCGGCCGCGCTCCTCGGCCTCCTGGCCGAGCCCGATAGCGGCGCCATGGGCCCCACCGAGATCTCGCGCCGCCTCAAGCTGCCCAAGTCCACCGTGGCCAATGTCTGCGCCGCGCTCGAGCGGGCCGAGCTGGTCCGAAACGTCGGAGGGCGCTACGAGCTGGGGCCGCGCCTGCTCGAGCTGAGCGCCGCGTACCTGGCCAAGGTGGACATCTTCCAGGAGTTCCACGGCACCTGCCGCCAGCTGCGCTGGCTATCGCAGGAGGTCGTGAATATGGCCTCGCTCGAGGGCACGGACATCCTGATCCTGGCGCGGCACTACGGTTCGCAGACCGTGATGCTGCGGTATGGCATCGGCCACCGCCAGCCCGCGTACACGACGGCCCTCGGCAAGGCGATGCTGGCCCAGCTGGATCCGGCGGAGGTGGCCGCCAGATACGAGAATCAGCGCACGTTCATGGTGCTGACGCCACACACCAAGAAGAACTTGGCCGAGCTAATGGAAGACCTCGACGCCATCCGCGAGCGCGGCTACGCGATCGACCACGAGGAAAACACCCTGGGCTTGGTCTCCTACGCGATCGCGCTGTCCGACACCAGCTCCGGAGGCAACCCGCGGGCTGTCAGTGTGAGCTTCCTCAAGGCGCGCGAGGAGGACGAGCTAAGTCGGCGCCTCGTGGACGACCTGTGCGAGCTCGCCGACACTCTGGCTCGCCACGAGCGCGCCCGTCACGGGCCGCGCGGCGGCTAGAACCAGATCCCGCATCGGGCTCGAGGGCGGCGGCGCGGGCTTCCGGCCGGCATCCGCTCCAGGACGGCGACCAGCCGCTGCTCGAACAGCTCCGATGACCCGGTGCACGAAGATCCTTACTGCCGAGGTGACGTACCTCTAACGGATCAATCTAGACGACGGGACCACAATCGACATCTCCTTCGGTCCTCGGTAGCCTCGCGAACGTTCGGCTGGTAGCCGTCCAGGCTCATGATCAGATCCAATCGTGCTCCTGAGGCGCTATGTGGTCGAGCCTGATTGACCGTCTCGGCGAGAGCATTTGTCGTATGAGTCGCCCTTGGATCCGACCGAGTTCACGACGCCCCGGCCCCACCCCGAGGCGGAACGGACCGAGCTGGACTGAGTTCCTCCGGGCTGGAGCGCAAGGGGTGGTCGCGTGTGACTTCTTCACCGTCGAGACCGCCCCGCTCCGGACGCTCTATGTCCTGCTGTTCATCGAACTCGGGAGCAGGCGGATCCACCTGAGCGCCTCGACGGTCCATCCCGACGCGGCCTGGGTCACCGGGCAGGCCAGGAACATCGCCATGGACTTGGATGGTCGCTCGCCCGCCATCCGGTTCCTCGTCCACGATCGGGACACGAAGTTCGTCGGACCCTTCGACGAGGTCTTCCGCTCAGAGGGGGCCAAGGTAATTCTTACTCCGATCCGGGCCCCCAACGCCAACGCCTACGCCGAACGAGTCATTGAGACCGTTCGGACGGAGTGCACCGACCCGACGCTGATCCTGGGTTGGCGGCATCTCGATACAGTGCTCCGGACGTATGGCGAGCACTACAACCGCGGCCGGCCCCATCGCGCTCTCGCCCTAGCGACGCCTGTAGCCGAAAGCGAGGCTACGATGGCTGTGAGCCATCGAGACGTTCGCCGACGCGACCTGCTCGGCGGCCTGATCCACGAGTACCGCGGACTCGCCGCGTGATCGAATCTGGGTTTCCGACCCCCACGTTCATCGAGGAGACGACCCTATGGAAATGAACCTTCGCAAGCTCGGTACGAGCGGCATGGAGATCACGACCGTAGGCTTCGGTTCATGGGCGGTCGGGGGTGACTGGCGCTTCGGTTGGGGCGATCAGGACGACGGCGACTCGATGAGCTCGATCCTTCATGCGGTACGAGCCGGCGTGAACTGGATCGACACGGCCGCCGCGTACGGCCTCGGGCACTCGGAAGGAATTGTGGGCCGGGCTCTCAAGCAGTTACCCGCCGGGGACCGACCTCTAGTCTTCACAAAGTGCGGAGTCGTCGGCGATCCGGCGAACCATCACGCGACGCCGCACCGAGTCGCTGCGCCCGCATCCATTCGGCGCGAATGCGAGGCCTCACTCATGCGACTCGGGGTCGACCGCATCGACCTCTACCAGATCCACTGGCCCGACGAGTCTGGCGTGCCCCTCGAGGATTCTTGGGGCGAGATGAGCCGGCTACAGGACGAGGGCAAGATCCGCGCCATAGGCCTGAGCAATTTCTACCCCGCCCTGTTGGAGCGGTGCGAGAGAGTCCGCCACGTCGATTCGCTGCAGCCACCCCTGTCGCTTATCTCTCGCGAAGCAGCGGCCACCGCCCTGCCCTGGTGCGCCTCACACAAAACCGGCGTCATCGTCTACAGCCCGATGGGATCCGGAATCCTGACCGACTCCTTCTCTCGAGCTCGCATCGCGTCGATGGGTCAAACCGACTGGCGCCGCACGGCAGGTAATTTCAACGAACCCGCCCTGTCGGCTAACATCGCTCTGCGCGACGCGTTGCGGCCGATCGCCGTCCGCCACTCGACCACGGTGTCGGCGGTGGCTGTTGCCTGGACACTTGCTTGGCCGGGCGTGACCGGCGCTATCGTGGGAGCACGACGACCGGGTCAGGTTGACTCGTGGCTGCCAGCGGCCACGCTGACGCTTACCGCCGACGACCTCGCGGAGATCGCGGCTGCAGTCGAGCAGACAGGTGCGGGATCGGGTCCCGCCACACCGGCTGAGCCAGGTGAAGGCGAGAACCGACGATCGGTGGAGCGAGCCCGGATCGGAGTTGGCAATGCCGATGCTGCGGTCGTCACCTCGGGGCAGGGCATGATCGAACTGTATTGAGAACGGTCCTTACTCGTCTGCCACTGCGGCTCTGGCCTGCGTATCATCCGACGTCGCCGGGTGGATGGGACGAGAGTCTACCGAAGCGATGGCGGAACATGGCGCGGTGGTTGACCAGATCGCCTATCACCGGCAAGCTGGCCCCGTAGGCGAGGTGTTACGGCCAAAGCCGACGGAGCTCAGCCATGAGCGAAATGCCCGCTGTTGGCACCGCGATCCGAGCACCCAGCAAGGCGTCGCGGTAACGCAGGTAACGATCGAGTGCCCTGACCGCCTCTCGACCGATCACCACCAGGCGCTCCCGCCGGCCCTTCCCGAGCACTCGCAGCTGGCGTTCATCGAGGCTGACGTCGTTCGTTTCAGGGTCGTCAGGCGTCCAGCGGAGGGCGGCGATCTCGGCCCGGCGGGCGCCACTGTCGAGCAGCACCCGGATGATCGCCTCGTCGCGCCGGCCTGCGAACGTGCGATCTTCGGCACACACCTTGAGCAAGGCCCGGATCTGGTCGTCAGCGAGCATCGGCGGCAGCTGCTCCCCGACGATCGGTGGCTTCATTCGCTCCATTGGCGAGGCAACGATCAGCTCCTCCTCGACTGCCCACTTGAAGAGCGCCTGGAGGCTGCGGTAGCGGTTGTGGGCGGTCGCCGGCCTGTAGTGGTCGAGCTGGTCGGTAATGAAAGCCTCTACGTGCTCGCGCCTGATGGCAGGAAGGGCGGCGGGCAGACCCCCGCGAGTCACAAACGCCTCGAACAGCAGCGCAGCATCGAGGTACGTCCGCTCGGTCTTGGGCGAGAGGTTTCGTGCCGCCAGATGCCGGCGGAAGCTCGCGATGTCGGAGCCGAGCGCGCTCGTTGCCGCGACGGCGGGGCGCGGTGTAGGATGGGCGCCGCTCGGTCGGGCACCTCGCAAGGCTGGCAGTGAGGCTGGGTCTGGTGGCTTGCACATCTCGTACCATCCTTCTCAGTTTTACGCTCTAGGACTGGTGCGAGGGGCCTCTCCGGAAGGCAGACGCTCTCTCCGAGCGTGCTCCGAGCGGGAGTAACTCAGCTGGCAGAGTGTCTGCTTCCCAAGCGGAGCGTGACAGGCGCCGCCTCCTCCTCGCCGGGCCACCCAAACCCCTAAACCAAAGGTCCTTTTGTGCGCACGGGGGCGGCTCCGCGGTTCGCCGGCACCCCCGCATGTCAACACTTTCAACACTGATCGGGACCCCAGATCGGCCGGCGGCCGCGGCGTCTTGCAAGCCGCCATCGGGCCGGGTGGTGCTCGACCACCAACCCCCTAGACCAGCAAAGGTGGTCGATGGTGGTCTCCGCCGCCACCTAATTGCCTTTGGCTCGCCAGCCCGGGAGCGATCCCCGGTCAGTCCCGCGGGCGCCCGGGCCGGCGGCGTGCCCGTCCGTGGTGCCGCGCGGCGAGGAACGCGATGAAGTCCGCCACCGAGCCTCGCTCACTCTCGGTGAGGCGATCGAGGCTGCCCTCGCCCGAACCGACGACTCCGAGATGCCCAAGTTCGCCCGCGAGCCTCGAGCGGTCGATCCCCCAGAGGAGCTCGAGCAGCTCGACGAACGGGATGCCGGTGGCATCCGACGCCCGGAGCAGGTCGACCGGAGTCGGCCGTGCCCGCGACGGACGGGTTGGATCCAGAAGGGCAGCGATGTATCCAGGATCGCGACCCATAGCTGCGCTCAGGGCCCGCATCGAGAGACCGGAGCGTTCGAGGACTTCGCGGAGGTGGTCTCGGAACTCATCATCTGGCGGCATATCGCGATCCTTTCCGGGCACGATCGAACCTCGCCGATGGTTGCTGCAAACGTCATACCGACGTAATATAGCGGCATGATAACGCGTCCGAACATCGCCGTCGAGCCCGCTCTCAGCCTTGGGCGACGACCGCTGCGTCGCAAGCGGCTTGGAGCACAGGGGTGGACGGCGAGTGCCCGGAAGGCCCCGTCTGCGCCGACCGCCTTCGGACGGCCCGCGGCGCCCGATCGTCTCCCGAGCCTCCCCCTCCGTCCGCTCATCGCCGAATACACGGCCACGTTCGGGTCGGCCTGGGTCCCCGTCACGCGGCGCAAGCATCGCGACGACTTCTCTAGGTTCACCGACTGGCTCGAGGCCCACCGGTTGCCGGTCACGACGCGCTCGCTCGACTTTCGCACCCTCGCCGACTACGTGGCCGATCTTCGGGCGCGCCCGAAAGTCTCAGGTATATGGCAGGGAGCGCCGAATGCCCTGGCACGTTCCTTACGTGTCGGGCCCGTCCAGACGCTTTCGGCGAATACCGTGAACGCCTACGTGCGCCCCATCCGCTCGCTCGCCATCTGGCTGGTCGACGAGAGCCTGCTCGGGGTCAACCCGTTCCGGCGATCACGCCGGCGAGCCTCCCTCAACCCCCTGCTGCCAACCGAAGAAACGCCGACCAAGAGCGCCACCCTCGGCGATCTCCGGGCTCTCGAACGAGGCTGCCTCGGAGATGGTCCCCTTGACCTGCGCGATCGGGCCATCGTCTCGATCCTCGTCACAACAGCCGCTCGCAACTCGAGCGTCCGGCTCCTGCGAGTAGGAGACGTCGACTTCGAGCGCTCGGTCATTCACTTCCATCGGGCCAAGAGCGGCAAGACACTAGAGCTGGCCCTGCATTCCGAGACGAGGACGGCGCTCATCGCCTACCTCGAGCGCGGACGAGCCACCCTCCTTTCTTCGTCCCCGGTCGTGAGCGACGATCCGGGCTGGCTCTTCCTCTCCCACGCCGGAGGAGAGCCACGGCCACTGACGATGAATGCCC
>JBEKVD010000027.1:0-35101 GCA_049514315.1 Candidatus Limnocylindrales bacterium
GCCTTCACCCTCTCGTATGCCTCGGACGCGCTCTTTGTGCCGCTTCTTGTGCGACTGGGCGCGCCCGCGGCACTGGTGGTCCTGGTCGGCGCCGCTCCGGTCGGAGGCGCAGCACTGGGGGCATTCGCACCGCAGCTCCTGCGCCGGCTGAAGGGCAATCTGCGCCGCCTCACATTGGGCTTGGCCTTTGCCGAGGTCCGCGGCTTCGTCCTCGCCGCCATCGTGGCCGGGGTGGCCGCCGGCGGCGTAGGCGGGGTCGTGGGCATCGCGCTCATCTCGGTGACCGTGGCGATCGGTCAGACTGCCGGTGTCCTGTCGGGCTCGAACATCACCCTGTGGACGGCCGTCGTGCTGCCCGACCCTGAGCGCCGTCTGGTCGGACCGCGGATGGGCGCTCTTACCATGGCCCTCTCGACCGCCCTTCTGTTGCCCGCCAGCTTCGTCCTAGACGCCGGGACCCGAGCCATCGGCCTGTGGGCCTACGTCGGCTTCTTCCTGGTCGGGGGAGTGGCATCGATCCTGACTCCGCTGGCCGTGGCCCGGCTTCCCCATCCCGGGCGAGTGCTCGTCGCCCGCGAGCTGTCGCTCTACGCCCTGAGCGTTCTCGGGATGTCGGCCGGCTTCGCCGTCGCCCTTTCTGGGGTCGCGGCGGCCGGCGCGCTAGCCGGGTCGCTAGCGGCCGGCTCGTTCCTCCACCGCGGCTCGTCGAGCCGTGTGCTACGAGCCAGCTTCATCTTCCGGGCAGTCGCGGCGGCCTGCTGCGTCGCGGCGATCCCGGCGAATCCGGCGGCGCCCGCATTCTTACTGGTGGGCTCGGCGCTGTTCAATGGCGGGGGCAACGCCGGGGTCCTAGCGACCAACGAGCGGCTGTACCGTCTCGCTCCGGCGCAGGCTCGTGTCCACTGCCAGAGCCGCTTCGTCGGCGCGACAGGGGCGGCTGCGGGCGCAGGGGCCCTCGTCTGCGCGACAGCCCTGGCACTGGCGCCCCCGGCCGTTTGGGCAGCGTACACCGCCCTGTACGCCGGCTCGGCGATCAGTCGAACGATCGCGACGTTTCGGACCGAGGTCTCCGCCTCGTGGATCAGCCCGTCAGCCCCTCCGGCCGAGACCTCGATCCCGGGCAACGGCTCGTGGCCCAGATCGGTCGCCGCCTCTCAGGCGACTGACCTTCCTGTTGAGGCCGTGGCGGCGCAGGACCTGCCAGACGCCGTAGGGACTCATCATGCTCTCCCGCGCCTGCGGATCACCCTGGCTCCCGCTCGGCCCGCTCGATCCAGGCCAGCAGGACCGGACGCCAGCGGCGGCCGTGGAGCGTCTTGATGCGGTGGGCCCGGGGACACAGAAGCACCAAGTTGTCCGGAGCGCCGCGACTCCGCGGCCCGAGTCCGCCGCAAGCCCGCAGGTCTCGCGCATCGCACGACGCTGGACTGTTCACGTTGGGTCCAAGCCCACGGTCCACGCAACAACTAACGGCCTGCTCATCCGGTTGAGGAACTAACGCGTCGAGTGGTGATGGCCGGATGCGCCACCCTGAAGACGGACGTCCTGGAGCAATCCTGAAGGGCCGCCGTCGAGGTTCAGGGTCCCAACCTATGGGGATGGAGCGCCAAGTAGCCGAACACCTCCATGCGCTCATGGTCGGGAGGAGGTCCTCCTCAGTCGATTGCCCGCAAGCCGCGGCAGTCGATAAGCCGCCCCGCCGTGTACTGGGCCTCAAACTCCTCATGCGCTGTCAGGAGTTCAACTTCATGCGCTTCGTAATGGCGGCCCCTGCCCGTGCCGTTCGGGAGCACACACAACGCATGGGGGACGGGCCCACGACCTGAGAGCGGGTGCAGGTGATAGCCTCGACGCCCGCCGTTGCGCAGATCGAAGTAGTCGTAGTCGTAACGGAACTGTATCCATCCTACCGACGATCGACGCCACCATTCCTGGTATCGGAAGTGGACCTCGTCGGCCAGGCTCGGTTCACCCTCCTGACCGGGGACGATCAGGTCAATCACGAGCTTCCGAACGCGTCTGTTCTCGCCGAGGTCACGGAGGTCGACCCGACCGAGACGATCGAAGCGCACCCAGAGCTCGTCGCGACGCTGGCTATATGCATGAGACGACAGAGGTCTCACGCGTACATCGTTTTGGCGGCGGGCTCGTCGAGAATCTCTGGCTCGTCCGCAACCTCGCTCTCAACGTCGGCGTCGGGCTCAACCGTGATCGACGAGCGTGAGAGACGTTCAGGCTCGAGGAGGCCGATGACGGCCCGCGCGGGGATGCGATACGTGCGCTCCGAGAGCTTCACCGCGTAGAGGCGACCAGACGCGATGTAGTTCAGGATCGTGGACGGATGGAGGCTGGCCATCTCAGCCACCTCGTGGGGCGAGTAGAACGACTTGGTGATCTCCACCCGGGGTACTCCTAACTTCGGTGTAAGCCATGATACCGACTATGCCGATGTTGTCAATGAACGGCCTCTCGGTGCGTCGGCAAACCCCGCTCGGTGCGTTGTTCCTTGGTTGACTCCGAAGCAGGCTGAGCGCGGGCTGGCGGGGGAGGTTCCCTTCGCTCGCGCGGGCGAGCCGCGTCAAGCTCGTCCGTCGAAGGGGTGGTACCTCGTTCGGCCGCACTGCGCGTCCCGCCGAGACACGACCCCGCCGAGACCACTAGGCGCGTGGACTTGCCCAAATTGCACTCCTCGCACGCTGTGATCAGATTGCCTTCTGTCGTGGCTCCGCCAGCAACGAGCGGCAGGACGTGGTCCACGTGCAGCACGACGCTGGGCTCCCTGCTCGTTCGACCGCAATACCGGCAGCGGAACCCGTCGCGCTGCAGGACGCTGAAGCGGAGCTGCGCCGGGAGCGGATCACGGGCTCGTGTCACCCTCTGGCGCATCTGAGTCCTCCCTCCGCCTGCCGGGGGATCGCCGATCGGCCGGTCCCGTGGCTCCCACCGCGGACTCATCGGGAGGTCTCCAGGACGCTCTTTCCGCTGTGCCGGCGGGCCCTGCGCCCGGGAGATCCGGTCCCTGCCCCGTGCCAGCGCCGCGCCGGCCTCCCGAGCCTCGCCAAGCCGGACCGCTGCAGCCTGGCGCAGCCCGGATGCGAGGCGGACACCCTTGATCGTCGTCTTCGGCGCCCGACGCCGGTGGGCACGGCGGCGCATGGACTCACCGATCGCCAGCAGCGCGACCGCGACCAGTAGCAGGTCGCCGGTCTGCGAATCCGACCAGCCGAAGACCTGCTGCAGCTGCTCGATCGGCCAGGCCAGCAGGGCGAAGACCACGATCAGGCTGAGACAGCCTTTCATGCTCGCCAGCGGCTGTGGATCACCCTGGCTCCCTCTCGACCCGTTCGATCCAGGCCAGCAGGACCGGACGCCAGCGGCGTCCCTCGAGCGTCTTCTCCCGGTGAGCCCAGGGACACAGCAGCACAAGGTTGTCGGGAGTGCTGGCACTCCTGATACCAAGCCCACCCGAGGCCCGCACATGGTCGAGCTCGAGCCGGCCGAAGCAGTCGTGCGGGACCCCCAGCTGGGCGAAGACGCAGCCCTGATCGCGGGCCCATACCTGCGCTCTCACCTCGGGCGGGACCGGGTCGCGCGGGCGGTGTTGGGCCTTCGCTGGGAGGGGATAACGGCGAAGCATCTCGTGCCCTCCGGCCGGGGGCGCTGCCGTTCAGGCGGCGGCCGTCCTGGCCGCCCGGGTGAACGGCTGCCCGATGACGCTCTGCGCGGGGCCCTGGTCCCAGGCGAAGAGCCGTCGGGCATCGAGGAACGCGGCCACCGTCTCGCGGTCGACTCGCACCGGCAGCAGCCGGGCTCCCTCGGGCCGGATGTGGAGGATGCCAAAGCGCGTCGCGGGCGGGACCGGGTACTGAGACGGATCGCCGGGGAAGCCCATGAACTGGGCCCGAGCGAGGCCGGCGAGCTGGAGAGCGGACTCCGGGTAGACAGCGGCCCCGCTCTTGTAGTCGAGGAGCCAGATCTCGCCGTCGATCTCGACGAAGGCGTCGGCCGTGCCGCCGTACTCGTAGCGCTCCGAGCAGACCATCGCCTCGACCGCGATGAAGCGGGGCGCGAAGGCGTCGAGGAAGTCGCGCCGATAGGCGGCCACGAACGCTCGGACGTCGTCACCGACCGAGACGAACTCACCGCGGGCGATCGCCTCGGCGACGGCGTGGACCCGGGAGCCAAGCTCAGCCGAGATGTCGCGCCGGTAATCGGGGATCCTCTTGAGCCACTCGATGGCAGCCTGCGCTCCGCCGGTCTCCGCCATGCGTTCCAGCATCGCCAGGTTGCGTACGGCGCAGGCTGCGGTCTCGCGCTTGGCCCAGCCCACCAGAGCCGGCTTGTTCTTGATCCCCAGGATCGTCGTGACCGAGGGATACCAGGGTCCGCCGTTCCAGCTGTAGCGGTGCCGGGGGTCGCGGACGAGGCCAACTGCTGTCATCGGCTTGCTCTCCGATGGCATCGCCATATCGGTCCTTCCGACGCCGCTGTCCGCACGCTGTATCATGCCGTTATAATACGTCAGAACGACGTTGGCAGCAACCGTTATGTTGGGCTCGGTCGAGCCCGGGAGAATCTCAATATGCCACCAGACGACGAAGAGTTCCGAGCAGCGCTCCGCGACATCCTGGCCCGATCAGGTCTCTCGATGCGGGCTCTCTCAGCCGCCATGGGCCGCGATCCCGGATACGTTGCTGCCCTTCTTGATCCCTCCCGTCCGTCCCGGGCGCGGCCGACTCCGGCCGACCTGCTCCGGGCATCGGATGTCACGGACATCGCCTTCGTTGACCTCCTCGAAAGCCTGTGTGGGATTCCGCTCTCCCGCCTGGCAGACGAGCTTGCCCGACTCGGGGTGGGCCCTACATCCGACCCGCGCCTTGCCGGCCTCACCGAGACCGAACGAGCATCGGTGGCCGACTACATCGCCTTCCTGGCCTCGCGGCACCGCCAGCCCCGAGCCTCGCGCTCCCCGCATCGCTCGCCGGAGGCCTAGCGGCGTCCGGCGGTGAAATAGAAGTCGGCGCCGCCCAGATCGACGCCGTACACGGCCGCGTCGACG
This sequence comes from Candidatus Limnocylindrales bacterium, assembly GCA_049514315.1. GTDB lineage: Bacteria > Chloroflexota > Limnocylindria > Limnocylindrales > CSP1-4 > Fen-1039. The sequence goes on from JBEKVD010000027.1 coordinate 5,060, forward strand.
AAATCGTCATGCTCCCCGTTGGGGAACGCGACCATCTCCGCCTCGTAGGCGGCGAGACCTGCGGCACCGCGCAGATGGAACACCTTGCCCGCCTCGTAGCGGGCAGCCAGGGTCCGCGCTCTCGTCACCTTGTCGTGGTCGGGATAGACGGCCCTTGCCGGAAGACTGGTCCTCGCGAGCATCTCGCGCACGAAGGTGCTCTGATGCTGGGTCGCCTCGATGTTGAGGGCAACGATCGGGCGCGGAAACGGGAGCGGGGAGCCCGACAAGCCGGCGAACCCCTCTGGCAGCAGACTCCCGGGCCACAGCAAGCGAGGTCCTTCGGGTCGCCCGAACTCCGCCGGCGCGCCGGCCTGGGCTGCGTCGGTGCGCCCGGTCAGCCAGGCCCGGTGGCCCTCGTCGAGGCGCTCGCGCCAGGCGCCTGCGAGATAGAGGTTGTGGTCGAGATCTTCCCACCACTCGACCGCCGCGGTGTAGTCGGAACGTTCAGAGGCGCCGGCGTTGAGATCGACCCCGACCCGCCGCGTTCCCCGCTCGGGCAGGCGATCGACGTAGCGGAACCACTCGCGTCGCACCACGTTGCCGCCCAACCCTGAGGGATCGTTCTGGTATTGGAGATTGAACAGGGCGCTGCCCATCGCTTCGCGCTTGGCGATGAGCTTGTGGGCCGGCCAGCGCTCGGGCCACAGAGCGGCCCCATCGTCGCTCAGTGCCTTCTCGGTGAAGAACGGTATCTCACGGTCGGCGAGGGCTCGATACAGATCGTCCTCGTGCCAGCGCGTGCCGAGGAACAAGACCGTCGCGTCGGGGGTGAGCATCGGATCGATGACCGCGAGGTACCGATCGAGCGCCTTGGCGCGTCCCCGCGCGGTCGCGTTCTCATCGGGTCCGACCAGGTCGTCACATACGAGCACGTCCGCCCGGGCCCCGGGCTTTAGTCCGAGGAGTGACCCGGCGCGCACTGTGGCGTCCTTCTCGACGTACCCCTCGGCGCCACGGACCGTCCAGGCGGCCTCGGTCCAGCGCGCCCCGGCTACCCCGGCCCGTGCCCAGCCGAACACATCGGCAAAGCGGGGTGAGGCGACGATGTGGCGGATTGCCGCTGAGCGCTTCAGAGCGTCGGTCTCGGTGGCAGTTGCGATCAGCACCTTGACCCGGCCCCGACGCTCACCCACCAGACGAGCCACCATGTGGACCGTCGCGGTGGTCTTGGCGTGGTCGCGTGGCAGCAACACGCCGCAGGCGCCGGGTGAGTGAGCGTGCGCGAAGCTGACCAGGCGCCGCAGGTGCGCCGGGTAGCGAAGACCCGACACGTACTCTGCGAAGGCGACGTCGTTCCAGGCAGCTGCGTCGCGCCAGGCGGAGGCGACTCGGGCGGTGGGGGCGACCTGCCTGGCGGTGCCAGGGCGAGAGTCCCTCATGGGGTTTCCTCGATGATGTCGGCGAGGTGGCGGAGGTAGGCGGGCTGCTCGTAATGCGGGAGGCTCTCGAATGGATGGGCATCAGCGGGTGGCGCACTTGCGCTCCTGGGGCTTTGCGCAGGCTGATCGAGACTCAGATACTTCGCCCGGAGCTCGGTCGCCTTGAGGCTGATCTTGAGATAGCCGACCCCGACCGGGTCTTCCCGGTAACGGGCCGAGGCGCTCGCGGCGGTGTAGGACGTGTCCTTGAGCTGGGCCACGATTTCGGCCCACTCCGCCTCGCGTTGAGCCGGGTCGATGCTCTTGACCCAGCCGGCTTTGATGCGTCTGACGTGCGCTTGGACCTGGCGCAGCGAGAGATAGACCGGTGCCACGTTCTGCGCGCTCGCCAGAGCGTCGCGGATCTCGACCGGGCGCATGCCACTGAAGAGGAAACGCTCGATCCGCTCTAGCAGTCGGATCTCCTCGTCGAGCGGCTTGCGCCCCCGGGCTGCCACCTTAACGGCCCCGCGCCCGCGATGGCCCGCTCACGCGCCGGCCTCCTCGCGGACGGCTCGCTCGCCTGTGTAGGTCTGCCAACGCTCGATGGTCAGCTGGACGAACTTGGGGTCGATCTCCATGGCGTAGCAGCGCCGGCCTAGTCGCTCTGCCGATATCAGCGTCGTGCCACTGCCGCAGCAAGGGTCGTACACGGAGTCAGAGCCACGAAGGTGGTTGGCGATGGGGATCTCCGAGAGCAGCACCGGCTTCTGCGTAGGATGGTCCAGGCGCTCCTCCGCAGACCCCGCGGCGACCATCTTGGGCGAGGGGACCCGCCAGATCGTGGCCTGGTTGCGCTCACCAAAGAAACCGACCTTCGCTCCCGCCTTACGCACCACCCAGGCTGGCTCATGGGCCCAGTGATACCAGGAGCGCCCGAGGACAAATAACCCTTTGTCCCAGATGATCTGGCTGACTATCTCGAAGCCGATACGCTGCAGGCCGGCGGCCACCTCAGGGGCATGGACCGCGGCGTGCCAGACGTATCCCACCTGCAGGCTCGGCACCAGGGCGAACGCCTCGGACCAGTCGATGCGCGTGTCACCGGCGAGCGTCGTGGTTCGATGGGACCCACCTCGCCCGCCGCGGGGACTGGGCCCGACTACGCCGTCACGCCAGCTGTTATCGAGCGAGATTCCGTACGGGCAATCGGCGAAGAGCAGCGTCGGCGTTGCGCCGGCGAGAAGGCGGGCCACGTCGCCAGGGTCAAGCGCGTCTCCACAAAGAATCGCATGGCGCCCCAGGCGCCAGCGCTCGCCGCGGTGGACGTAGAGTTCATCGTCGGCGGGCGTCTCTGGGATAGCGTCGGGGTCGCCCTTGCGCTCGGCTTCGGCGAGGACCCGGGCCACGAGCTCGTCGATGTCCGCCTGGCCGTATCCGATCCCGGCGAGATTGCCGGCCGATGCCTGCTCCTGAAGGAGTGCCGCCAGCAGGGCGCTATCGTACGTGCCCAGATCACTGGCCCTGTTATCAGCCAAGAGAAATCCGCTCGCGGTCGCGTCGTCGAGATCGAGCACGGTCGCGGCGATGTTCCGCCAACCCAACTCACGACAGGCACGAAGGAGATGGTTTCCAGCGACTACATAGCCGGTGCTCCGCTGCACCACCACCTGTCGCAGCTGTCCGAAGCGCCGCAGGCTCTCGGTGATGGCCTCTAGGTTGCCGTGACGTGGATTCCGCGGATGGAGGGTGAGGCTGCCGATCGGGACGGCGAAGCTTCGCAGCTCGGGCGCGATTGACTCGGGCGAGGCGGCCGGCGCCGCCCCGGCTCTTGAGGGACGCGAGGCGCGCCGGGTGGGCGTGGAAGTCGGGGTGAGTAGGGCGGTCATGATCCTGGCTCCTGTGCGATAGGTGGGCGCCGGGCCCTTTGCGGGTAGCGCCCTCTAGCAGACCGCATGGTCGAGGCTCGGGGCCGACCTGGCCAGAGCCCGCCCATCTCCCTGGCTATGTGGTTCGCTCTCCTGAGTGCACAATTGGCGGGTGAGCGATGAGCGCGAGCGGCGCGGCGGCATCGACTACCCGGTCAGCCGAGCGGAGTTCGAGCGCCGGTTCGGGAGCGAGGCCCCCTGCCGCACATACCTTGAGCGGGTGCGCTGGCCCGAAGGGTTCGTCTGTCCCGGCTGTGGCGGAAGGCGCAACTGGTTGACCGGACGGGGCCTCTATCGCTGCGCCGCCTGCGCCCGCGGGAGTTCAGTGACCGCGGGCACGATCTTCGCAGGCAGTCGCAAGCCGCTGCGCCTCTGGTTCGAGGCCCTCTGGGCACTCGCGGGCGATGACGGCGTCAGCGCCGAGGCGGTGCGAGTCGACCTTGGCCTCGGCTCCTACCAGACCGCCTGGGCCTGGCTCCACAAGCTCCGTCGAACGATGACGGACCCGGCACCCGAGCGCCTCGCCGGCACTGTCGAGCTCGCTTCGATCCCTCTATGGAGCGTGGAGCGAGGCGCTGCGACCGTGGCGATCGCGGCCGAAGTGGGTAGGGGAGAGACTGGACGCATCCGCATCTCCCGCCTGCCGGATGATCGGCCGGCCGCAATCGAGCGCTTCGCCGCCCAGGCGGTGGCAGCGGGGGCAACGCTCCGCACCTACCGGCGTTACCCGGAGACCGCGTTCCCCTTTGAGACGGGGTTGCCCGAGTTCGAGCGCGTGGCCTCGAGACTCAAAGAATGGTGCACGCAGACCCACAGCGGCGCTATCCGAGCTCGCCAGCTCGACTTCTATCTCGCCGAGTTCGCCTTCCGGTACAACCATCGCGCCGAGCCGCAGGGCCTGCGCTTCTACCGCCTCCTACAGGGGGCTCTCGCCGCTGCCCCGATGGCCGCTCGGTCGCTCGTGGGCGGGACCGAGGCAGTGGGCAGGTAGTTGAGCGTGTAAATACCTGCGTACTGATCCGGGGCCTTGACCCCCCCCCGAATCGCGCTGTTTAGACAGCGTTAATGGGTCAAACGGGGGTGGGAGGAAGTCGGGGGAAGGGGCGGCACGCTCCGCTTGGGAAGCAGACACTCTGCCAGCTGAGTTACTCCCGCTCGGAGCAGCAACAGTTCAACTAACGGCTCGATGCGCATGACCGGCTCAGTGACGATACCTATCGTGCCCCGGTTCGGGGCCATGACATAATCGCCCCAGATGCGCGCCTTCATATTCGACCTCGACGGAACTCTGGTCGACACCGTCTACGCCCACGTGGTGGCCTGGCAGCAGGCGCTCCAGGAATCCAGCTTCGTCGTCGACGGCTGGCGCATCCACCGCCGCATCGGTATGAGCGGCGGGCTCTTCACCCGCGCGCTCGCGCGTGAGATCGGCCGGCCCCTCTCGACCGAAGAGCAGGAGCGGCTTCAGCGGCGCCACGGCGAGATCTACCGCGAGCTGCTGCCGGCGCGGCGGCCTCTGCCGGGCGCACAGGACCTTCTTCGGGCACTGTACCGGGGCGGCGTGCCGTTCGGCATCGCCACGTCCGGGCTCCACCCGGAGATAGACGCCTCGCTCGACGTCCTGGGCGTACCCGCCGACGTGATCGTCATCGACCGCGGCGACGTCCTGCGCGCCAAGCCCGAGCCGGACCTCTTTCTGGCCTGCCAGGAGCGGATGGGCGTGCGGCGCGAGGATTGCTACGTGGTCGGGGACGCGGTCTGGGACCTGCTCGCGGCCCGACGGGCCGGGATGCTGAGCGTGGGCCTGCTCAGCGGCGGCTACGGCGTGGACGAGCTGACCCAGGCCGGGGCATTCCGCGTCTACCGGGACCCGCAGGACCTGTTCGGCTCGCTCGACGAGCTGGGGGTCACGCTCCCCGGTTAGGCGGGTCCTGGATGGCCCTCGAACGAAAGGATGGATATCTGAAGCGGTATTCAGGCAGAGTTCAGAGGGACAACAGAGAGTAGGATCTATCTGCAAGGGCTCAGGTCACAAGTTGGGGGTGTTCGATCGACAAAGCCCGATCTCAGCCGCGGAGACGAACCGGCAATCTGTTTGGAGCCCGGACCGTGGCGCTCGAGAACCCGGCGGCAAGTCCGGAGAAGCACGTGAGGAAAGAATGGCATTTGCTACGTCACGTTTTGCGCGCGTAGGCGCGGCTATCCTGCTGAGCCTGGGCATGACGGTCGGGCTCGCTTCCACGACGGTGCTCGCGGCCGGTCCCGCGACCCAATACATCGTCACCTCCACCAGCTACAGCCCGGTCGCCGGCACCGGCGTGACGATCAGCGCCCAGCTCGCCGACTCGGGCAACGCCTCGGTCAGCACCGGCGGGATCACCGTCACCTGGAGCAAGACCGGCAGCGGCGGCTCGTTCAGCTCACCCACCAGCGTCACGAACGGGAGTGGCCTCGCCACGGTCACCTTCACGACGGGCACGACCGCGGGCACCGTCTATACGGTGACGGCCACCGACGTCACCCCGCTGACCGGCACCAGCTCCAACATCACTACGGTCGCCGGGAACGCGAGCAAATACCTCGTCACCTCGAGCAGCTACGGCCCGGTCGCCGGCACCGGCGTAACGATCAGCGCCCAGCTCGCCGACACGTACGGCAACCCGGTCACCACGTCGGGGATCAGCGTCACCTGGGGCAAGACCGGCAGCGGCGGCTCGTTCGGCTCACCTACCAGCCTGACCAACGGCAGCGGCATCGCCACTGTCACCTTCACGACCGGCACGACCGCGGGCACCGTCTATACGGTGACGGCCACCGACGTCACCCCGCTGACCGGCACCAGCTCCAACATCACTACGGTCGCCGGGAACGCCACTCAGGTCTTCGTCGAGACCGCGTCCAACGGAACCGGATCGGTGGTCTTGTCCCAGAACCTCCTCTCGGGCAGCTCCATCACCGTCTACGCCATCAGCCGCGACCAGTACGGTAACTTCGTCGGCAACCCGTCGGCCACCTGGTCGCTCACCGGCATCTCCGGCAACGTCGTCAACGGCGACCTCGTCGGCTCCGGCGCAAGCGCGGTCTTCACCGGCCACGGCGTCGGCTCCGCGGTGATCCAGGCGCAAGCTTCCTTCACCGGCAGCTCCGGCACGATCACCGTCACCGCGAGCCAGGTCCGGGTCGAGACCGCGTCCAACGGAACCGGATCGGTGGTCTCGGCCCAGAGCCTCGCCTCGGGCAGTTCAATCACCGTCTACGCCATCAGCCGCGACGTGAACGGCACCTTCGTCGCCAACGTGTCGGCCACCTGGTCGCTCACCGGCATCACCGGCGGCGTCGTCAGCGGTGACCTCGTCGGCTACGGCACGAGCGCGGTCTTCACCGGCCACCTCGCCGGCAGCGCGACGATCCATGCCACCTGGGACGGCGCCACCGCCGTCAACTCGGGGCTTATCACCGTCATCGGCGGCACCGTGAATCAGGCACTGTCGACGGTGGTCGCATCTCCCACCTCGGTGCCGGCGAACGGCTCCACCACCTCGACGATCACCGTGACCCTGAAAGATGCCTACAGCAATCCAGTGTCCGGCAAGGCGGTCAGCCTCGCGCTGAGCTCAGGCCCCGGTTCGCCGAGCATCTTGACCACCCTGGGAACGAGCAACGCCTCGGGCGTCGCGACCTTCACCGTGAGTTCGACGACGGCCGGGACGGACTACTTCCAGGCCACAGATGCGACCGATGCCCTGGTCATCACGCAGACCCCCAGCGTGACGTTCACAGCCGCGCAGCTCGTCGTGTCGGCGCCGTCGAGTGCGGCGGCCGGCTCCGCCTTCAACGTCACCGTCACTGCCGAGGATCTGGCGGGTAATACCGTCACCAGCTACTCCGGCACGGTCCAGATCACCAGTACCGGCCCCGGCACCATGCCGGCGAACCACACGCTCACCAGCGGCGTCGGCACCTTCAGCGTGATCCTGAGTACGGCGGGCACGTGGTACGTAACCGCGATGGACACGGTGACCACCTCTCTCACGGACACCTCCGGGCCGATCGTCGTCACGACCGCCTCCACCTACTTCCCGCTGTCCACTCCGGCGCGCGTGGTCGACACCCGCCTCGGCCTCGGAATCAGCACCAAGCTGACGGCGAACGTGCCCGCCAGCTTCCAGGTCTGGGGCGACGGCTACGTGCCTTCCGGCGCCTCGGCTGTAACCGGCAACGTCACCGTGGTTAACGAGACCAGCTCCTGGGCCGTGTACCTTGGGCCGATCTACCAGGCGTACCCGACCACTTCGAACATCAACTTCACGGCCGGCCAGATCATAGGCAACAGCCTGACCGTCCCCCTGACCGCTACCGGCGGCCTGTACGCGACCTACATGTCCAACGCCGGCAACACGACCGATCTCGTCTTCGACGTCACCGGTTACTACATGCCGAATACCTCCGGCGCCACCTACCACCCGCTCACTACTCCGTATCGCGTGCTCGACACCCGCTATGGCACCGGCCTCTCGGCCAAGCTCGGCGCGAACACGCCGGTCTCCTTCCAGGTGAGCGGCAGCATCGTGCCCTCCAACGCCACGGCCGTCACGGGCAACGTCACCGTGGTCAACGACACCAACGCCTGGGCCATCTATGTTGGCCCGGTCTCCGAGCAGTACCCGACGACCTCGACGGTCAACTTCACGACGGGCCAGATCACGGGCAACGGCATGACCGTCGCCCTGAGTCAGCTCGGTACGCTGTACGCGACCTACATGTCCACGGCCGGTAACACGACCGACCTCGTCTTCGACGTCACCGGCTACTACACGAACGATGCGACCGGGGCCGAGTACATGCCCGTCACTCCGACGCGCCTGCTCGACACCCGCTACGACACCGGCTTGGCGGGCCCGCTGTACGCGAACACGCCCGCCACCCTGCAGGTGACGGGCAGCGTCGTGCCCTCCGGCGCCGTGGCCGTCACGGGCAACGTGACCGTGGTCGACGAGACGGCCGGCTGGGCCGTCTACCTCGGGCCGGTCGCCCAGTCGTACCCGACCACCTCGAACATCAACTTCCTGGTCGGCGACATCAAGGGCAACGGTACGACCGTCGGCCTGGCCTCCGGCGGAATTCTTTATCCGACCTACATGTCCAACGCCGGCAACACGACGGATCTTGTATTCGATGTCACCGGCTACTTCCTGCCATAGCCCCCGCAGCGCCTCCTCGCGGGGCGCGCAACCTGAACGACGAGAGGCGCCGCGATCGCGGCGCCTCTTCTCATGCGCGCGGCCGCGTGGCGGCGGAGGCCGGCGCGGCTCCGAGGATCGGGCCCGCCCAGAGATCGGGCGTGCCCGGGGACCGGCCCCACCTCCGTCGCGAGCTGGGTCAGGCCCGGCGAGCCGCCAGCAGCGCGGCCCGCACCGCCCCGGCGGTGCCGCCGGTCCAGGCCGGCCCGTGCCCCGGCAGCACGAGCCCGGCGTCGATCCACTGGATCCGCGAAAGGCTCGCCAGCGCCAGCTCGCGGTCGGCCGAGAACGGCGCGACCTGGGGCCCGGTTCGGCCGGTCGTGACGGCGTAGGTGCAGAGCGCATCGCCGACGAACAGCGCGTCGTGGCCGGGGAAATAGAGAACCGCGCTGCCGGGCGTGTGCCCGGGCACGAGCGTGACGCGGGGGGACCCCGGGACGTCGAGCGTGGCCCCGTCGCCGTAGGTCGCTACCTCGCCCAGCGGCCGGGTCCGCCTGCCGTGGCGCAGAGTCCACCACAGGAACCTGATCATCGGGAGCGGTCGGGTCGGGTCGCCGCCGCGCGCCGGGTTCGGCACTTCGCCGCGCGCCAGGGCCGCGTCCAGCTCGTGAATACGGACCGGCCAGCCCCGCTCGGTCCGGCCCCGTTCCGCGAACCCGATGTGGTCGCTGTGGCCGTGAGTCAGCACGATCGATCGGACGTCTTCGAGCGTCCGGCCCATCGCGGCCAGCTCGGTCGGAAGGTTGGTCCACAGCCCCGACAGGCCGGCGTCGACGATCGTGATCTCGCCCCCGTCCTCGACGATGTAGGCGTTGACGATGCTGTCGTCGCCGACGCGGCGGATTCGCGGTGCGATCTCCATGCCCCACCTCCGCCCCGAACCGATGCCCGGGTCCTGCCCGACACTTTAGTTTCTTTGGGTCGACGCCGCGCCGCCCACCGCGCCGCCGGCCGGCGCTCCGCTGTCACCGACGCTCCCGGGCCGTACCTGCTCGGGCAGTTGCGTCGGCGAACCATTCGCCCCGTTTACACGCATGTCAGAATGTCCTGAGCACGGGGGGCTTGGACACGCGGCCCAAACACCTGGCCGCCGGGACCGCGCCGAGCCACTGGCGAGACCGACCCGCGGAGCATGCGCGTGGGAAGCCACGACGGGAGGTGCTCCTGTGAGGGAGAGGCTTGCTAGATTTGCCTTCGCCGCGATCCTGGCAGCGATGCTGACCCTGACCTCGTCCGCAGCCGCAGCCGAAGCCCGGCCTGCGACGACATGGTCGACCATCTTTGCTTCCGATTCGCTGCCGGCGGGCACGTGGTTGGTAGGAAGTTACGACTTCCTCTACACCCTCCATACCACCTGGACCTGGCCGGCTCCGGGCGGGAACACCTACGACAACTTTCCCCTGTATGGTCCTTACTCAGTGACCCATGCAGCGCCCATGCATCCCGGCAATGTGCTGATCCGTCTTGGGCAGATTGAAGCCGCCACGTCGTTGGGCATCGGCCACGCCATCCTGCCGACGTGCACCACGGTCACTTCCTTCAACCCAAGGCAGCCCACCCGCATCGTCGTCGTCGAGAATTCTGAGACAGGCGTTACCAGGGCGGCATGGAACCGCCAGATGGCGACCACGCGCCTGACCGCCATTCTGAACCCGGATGCCATCCGCCATTTCGGCGGCATCACCCTGCACCTGACACCGATCGAGACCGAACTCACTCCCGATAGCGTCTTCAACGCCCTTTGCCAGCCGGCCTTGTTGTGGTAGTCCGACAACCACAGTAGATCATCTGTCCGGGCTGACAACAGCGTTACCGCAGGCTCAGAGGCGATCTGACAGTTGCTGGGCCGCCATCCTCGCAGGGCCGACTGCTCGCGGGATCGTCATCCGCGAGTCGGAGGCGAGGGCGAGTGACCGCAGCATCATCGTTGGATTGGAGCTGCCAGCCCCCGATCAGCCGCCCTGGCTCCTGCCAGCCCCCGATCCGCTGGTCACCGACGAGTCCCGTACGGTCCGGCCAGCTCGGACAGTTGCGTAGGGGAATCCTTAGTCCTATTTACACTCATGCCAGAATGTGCGGAGCACGGGGAGCTCAGACGCGCGGCCCACACTCCGGCCGCCGGGACCGCGCCGAGCCACTGGCGAGACCGACCCGCGGATCGCACTGCGTCCTGGGGAGGTTCGGCATGGGAGTGCGTAATCGGCGGGGTGGACTTGTAGCGTTGGGCGGGGCGGCTGCGGCGGTTGCGCTCGCGGCGGGCGTCGTCGCGGCCTCGATCCCGTCGTCGTCCGGTGTCATCTACGCCTGCTACGACAAGTGGGGCGGCGGCGACCTGCGCGTGATCAACTACCCGACGCAGAAATGCGAGAAAGGCGAGACGCTCCTCAGCTGGAACCAGGTCGGTCCGACGGGGCCGACTGGTGCCACGGGCGCGACGGGTGCGACGGGCGCGACGGGCGCGACCGGTGCCACGGGTGCTAAGGGCGCGACCGGTGCCACGGGTTCTACGGGCGCCACCGGTGCTCAAGGTCCTACGGGTGCTACGGGCGCCAGCGGTGCACTTGGTGCGACCGGGCCCACGGGTTCTACGGGCGCCACCGGTGCTCAAGGTCCCACGGGTGCTACGGGTGCCACGGGTGCCAGCGGTGCCCTTGGTCCGACTGGGCCCACCGGCGCCACCGGTGCACTTGGTCCGACCGGGCCCACGGGTTATACGGGTTCCACCGGTGCTACCGGTGCCACGGGTCCCACGGGTCCCTCGGGTGCAAGCTCAGTACTGGCCGTAGTGTATGCGTATGCCGACAATCAGGTTCCGGCGGGAGAGACTAGAGATGCCACCGCCTATTGCCCGGCCAACTGGCAGGTTGTGGGCGGCGGTTTTTGGTTGGGCGGCCCTGACTTGCGAATAGAGGTGAGTGAACCCTGGACAGACGCTTCCTTGGGGCAGGGATGGCAGATCACCGCATATAACGGAGCGGGGGCGGGGACGAACAGCGTGAAAGAGACGGCTCAAGCCCTGTGCGTGCCAGGTTCGTAGGGTTATCCACCGGATTCGACGACCAGCTGGATAGGTGCCGACCGGTGATAGGTCCAGCCTTAGGAGGCCAGGTTACGGCCTCAGAAGCGTGAACTTCGCCCCGCTCCTGCAAGCCGCCCGGGTTCTCCGGGCGGCTTGCCCTACTCGGGCGGCGCCGCCGCCGTGACGGGCGAGGCCGGGACGCTCGCCACGCGCGCGCAGCGGGGTTATCGGCGTTTGCTATCGTGGCAGCGATGGATCGCCTCGCGCAGGACTCGCCGTCCCGGGCCGCCCTTCCGGCCGCGCCGATCACCGCCTGGTGGCTCGGCCGGACCCTCTATCGCGATGCCTGGGACCTGCAGCACCGCCTGGTCGCGGCGCGGGTGGCGGGACTCATCGGCGACCAGCTGCTCCTCCTCGAGCACGAGCCGGTCCTGACGCTCGGCCGCCACAGCGATCCATCGCACGTGCTGGCCGGCGCCGCGGAGCTTGCGGAGCGCCGGATGGAGCTGATCGGGACCGAGCGCGGCGGCGAGGTCACGTACCACGGCCCCGGCCAGCTGACCGCATACCCGATCGTGAAGCTGGCGGATCGGGGGCTGCTCGTTCGGCCGCTGGTGCGGGCGCTGGAGGCGGCTCTCGTCGGGACCTGCGCGGCCTTCGGCGTCGCGGCCGGACCGAAGGCCGGCTACCCGGGTTGCTGGTGCGGCGACGGGACGCGCAAAGTCGGGGCCATCGGCGTCCGGATCGAGCACGGCGTGAGCTACCACGGCGCCGCCCTGAACGTGACGGTCCGGATTTCCGACTTTGAGTTGATCGATGCCTGCGGCCTGCCCGGCCTCGAGTCGACGTCGATCGCGCGGGAGCTCGGCGATGCGCTCGAACCCACGACCGAGTCGGTCGCTCGGGCAGCCGCGGCGTTCGCGCCGGCCCTTGCCGAGGCGCTGGGAGCCCTGCTCGTCGTCCCGCGGCCGCGCGGGGATCCGGGAGCGGCCCGGGCCAGGGTCGAGGCAATCCTGGCCGTGTGCGAACCCCCGGCCCCCGATCCCGGTGCGCTCTGATGGCAGCCGGGCTCTTCGAGCTGCGCCGCGACGACATCACCGGCTGGTGGGTCGCCACCGTCGTGGACCGCCAGTTCCAGCGCGGTCGTTTCTCGCTGGCGGCGGGGCCCGTCGACGACGGCGGAACCTGCCAGAACTGCACCCAGCCGCCCGGGGACGGCGTTCGAGTGCGCATCCTCAAGGATTACGCCTTCAACGTCGTCGGGTCGCAGGACGAGGCCCGCGAGATGGGGCGCAGCCTGGCCCAGGTCGCGATGGCGCAGTCGCGGGCTTCCGGCAGCTGGCGGACGATCGTGGCTCCACCGGGCGAGCACCGGCCGATCCAGGCCGTCGGCTCCGAGATGCTGCGCGAGATGCTCGCTGCCGTCCGGAGTGCGTTCGTCGATGCCCAGAAGGTCGGTCAGACCGAGTACCTCCAGGTCGTCCAGAACTGGGGGGCGCAGGCAGGCGCTCGAACCAACCACCTCTGCCTCGATCTGTACGATCTGCCGCAGGTCCCGCACCGGGTCGGGGAGGAGATCGGCGGCGCCGCGCGCTACGTGATCCGCGAAGGCGAGTGTCCCTACTGCCGGCTTGCGCGCGAGGAGCCTCGCCTCGGGACGCGGCTGATCTGGGAGGACGAGGCCAGCGTCGCCTTCGCTCCGTTCGCCTCGCGGTCCCCGTTCGAGGTGTGGATCGTGCCGCGCCGTCACGCCGCCGACTTCGGCGCCGCCACGGACGCCGACATCGCCTCCACGGCCCAGGCGCTCCGCCAGGTCCTGGGGCGCCTGGCCCACCTCGACGGCCCGCCCCACAACCTCGTGCTGCACGCGGCTCCGCTTCGCGTGCGCGTGGACGCGACGTACCACTGGCACTGGGAAGTCCACCCGCGGCTCCGCGAGATCGCCGGGCTCGAAGTGGGCACGGGTCTGCCGGTCAACCCGGTCTCCCCGGAGGAGGCGACCGAGGAGCTGCTGCGCTTCAGCCCCGAGGGCGGAGCCGCGGATTCGCCATGAGACGGGAGGGATCGGGGCCGGGCCGTCACAGCGGAGGTTGCCGCGTCGTCCAGAACCCCCGGCGCAGGGAGACGCGCCTTTATCTGTTGGCCTGCACACCATCGGCGGCGATTGAGTGTCCATCCTCGCGACAACCTGGCAGACGGGGCGCGGCGTGAGCCTCGAATCGGAACGGTCGTCCGACCGGACCTTCATCGAGGAGCTCTTTGCCCTTCACCATGCCGAGATCTACGCGTACATCCTCCGGATGGTCCGCGACGCCGACGTGGCCGCCGACTTCGCCCAGGACACCTTCATCAAGGCATACCGGGCCCAGGACTCCCTCGAGGATCGAGCCAAGGCACGCGCGTGGCTCTACCAGATCGCCCACCGGATCGTCCTCGATGAGATGCGCCGCCGTCGCATCATCCGCTTCCTGCCGTGGACCGGGGAGAGCCACGGCGCGGCCCCGTCGGCCGAGCACCTGGCCATGGAGATGCGGCTCTCGGGGCCGCTGGCCCGCGCCCTTGCCCGCATGCCCGACCGGCAGCGAGCCGCACTGCTGCTGGCCGAGGTCCACGACCTCAGCGGCCTCGAACTCGCCCAGGCGCTGGGCATCAGCCACGTGGCCGCTCGCGCCCTCCTGACCCGCGCCCGGGAGAGCCTCCGCCAGGCCCTCGCCGACGAGAAGCGCCGGGAGAAGGATCGCGAGGCTGCCATCGACGCCGCGTACTCGGAGCAGGCCCGTGCCAACGACCCGCGCCGGCACGACGACCGAAAGCCGGGGGCCGGCCGATGAGCCCCGAGACGAAGCGCTATTCCCTGGTCGGGGAGCCGGCCCATGCGCAGGCTCGCATGCTGGCGGCAGACTCGGTCGACGCCGAGCTGGCGCCGCGCGACGCCGAGTGGCTGGCCGGCCACCTGGGCTCGTGCCCCGATTGCGCGGCCGTGGCCGAAGAGTATCGCGCACTCCATCTCGAACTCCGTGGGCTCTCCACACCGGAGCCGCCGCGAGACCTGTGGGCTCGGACGTCGGCCGCTCTCGACGGCGCGGAGGCACCGCGCGGTCGGCGTTCGCGGGGAAGCGCGAGGGTCGCGGCGGCGACCCGGCCCGGCCGGCGGCCGCTGATCTCCACTGCCGTCGCCGTCGGGATCGTGGTCGTGGCCGCGGTCGCCTCGCTGATCGTCCAGAGCCCGATCGCCAGCACCGGTCCCGGCTCCGCGCGAAGCGGCACCGTCGCGATCGGGACGGGTTCGGCGGGGCAGCCGTCCGGCGGCCCGCAGGCGCCGCTGGCGGTGATGAACGGCACGACCTACTGGATCGCCTCCACCGACGGCGTGTACGTGATCAGGGGCGCCGCCGCGCAGTGTCCGCCCACGGACGCAAGCTGCACCGTGGCCACCGGGACCGGGCAGGCCCTGGGGTCCATCTCGAGCGACTCGACCGTCTCGGCCGCGATCGCCCCGGATGCCAGCCGGGCCGCCGTCTGGACCTCCGACAAGGTCGCGATCATGCCGCTCGCCGCGCAGTCGCAGACGGTCTCGCTCGACCAGCTGACGCCGCAGCCCACGATCGCCGCCACGCCGACCCCGCAGCTTCCCACGCCGTCACCGGCCGGCCCGACGGCGTCGGCCACGGAGGCGGCCCCGGCCTCAGCGGAGGAGCCGAGCCCATCGCTGATTCCAACAACGGCGCCCTCGGCGACGCCGGCCGCCTCGTCCGCGCCGACCGAGTCGCCGTCGCCGACCTCGTCGTCCGCGCCGACCGAGTCGCCGTCGCCGACCGAGTCGCCCGCGCCCACCGCTCCGTCCGGGCCGACCGCGGCCGCTTCGCCCTCGCCAACGGCCGTGGCGTCACCTTCAGCCTCGGCCTCGGGGGTGGCGTCCGCCGTCGCGATTCTGTCCGGCTACGAGATCGTTGGACGTGACCCACAGTTCTCGCCCGACGGCAGCCTGGTGGCTTTCTCGGCGCGGCCAGTCGACCACAGCACGGGCCCGGACGTCTTCATCTGGCGGTCGGGGACCGAGCAGGCTCAGCCGGTCACGTCCCACCACGCCGACCTGTTCGCGGGGTGGTTCGGCCAGGAGATCCTGATCAGCGAGATAACCGCGGATCTGGGCCCGGCGACTGCGACCGCCGGCGCGACTGCCTCTGCCGCGGCCATGGGCACGGTCGGCGCCTCGGCCACGGCCGGCGCCACGGCCACCGCCTCGGCCGGCGCCGCTGCGTCCGGTGGCCCGGGCACGGTCGGGTCCACCTCGTATGTCTACGATCCGGGCACCGGCACCGCCCTGGAGATTGCCCGACCCATGCTCCTGCCGGTCGTCGACCCGACTGGCCGGTACGTCGTCTACTGGTCCGGCACCGTCGAGTTCGATCCCGTGTCGGGGCTGTGGCAGCCCGGCCTCGGGAATCTCTACTTCGACAGCTGGTCCAACTTGACCCTCGTTCCGGCGTCGCTCGGGCAGGTTGCCACACCAACCGAAACCGCGACCGCTGCCGCATCGACCACGCCGGCTCCGCAGGCAACCGCCACCGTCGCACCGACGGAGGCGCCGTCACCCTCGCCGGGGGCGACCGAGGAACCCACGGCAGGTCCGAGTCCGGCGCCGACCGGCGAGCCGGGCGCACCACCGGCGACCCAGAACCCGCCGGCCGGGCCGTCGCTGCCGCAGCTGCTGCCGGTCGCCGTCACGCCGGGCACCGTGCACGACTGGCTGGTCAGCTGGGACGCCACGGGCAGGAACGTGGCCGTCTGGGTCGCCGATCCGGCCAGCGCCAGTGTCGGCGGCCTTGATCTCTTCTCGATCGACCGAGCCGTCGGTCTTGTCGAGACCAACGAGCCTCTCCTGGCGGCGGACAGGGTGATGGCGAGCATCGCGTTCGACCGGGGCCACCTCGTCTACACCTCGGCCGTCGACGGCAAGACTTACCTGCAGACCATCCCGTCGCTACCCCCGTCGAGTGCCTTAACCGCGGCCCCGACCTTCGCCGGAGGGGGGCCGAACTTCACGAGGGCCCCGGCGGAACCCCAGGTGACGGACCGCCCGGGCAACTGATCGGCCCCTTCGCCGGATGGTTCCCCGTCGCCCGGCGGCGGCTTTTCCGGCGCTGTATCCTTCCCACGACCCTTTAACGACCGGCACGGTGAGGCCGGGAAGGAGGACTGCGCCTTGCAGGGCAGCGAAGACCGATGACCGACCGGCAGATCATGACGGGGCACGAGATCCGGCGGGCCATCGTCCGGATCTCCCACGAGATCGTCGAGAAGCAGGCCGGCGCGCAGGGGCTCGTCCTCATCGGCATACAGCGCCGCGGCGTTCCGCTCGCCAGGCGCATCGCCGACGCGATCGAGGAGCACGAGGGTGCGCGGCCGCCCGTCGGTGCCCTCGACATCACCTTCTACCGCGACGACCTGTCGCTCGTCGGCCAGCAGCCGATCGTAAAGGGGACGGACCTGCCCTTCGACATCAGCGGCGCCACCGTCGTGCTGGTTGATGACGTGCTCTTCACCGGCCGGACCATTCGCTGCGCCATGGACGCGCTGATCGACTTCGGGCGGCCGCGGGCCATTCGGCTGGCGGTGCTGATCGACCGCGGCCACCGCGAGCTGCCCATCCGCGCGGACCACGTCGGCAAGAACGTGCCCACGTCCCGCGAGGAGATCGTCAGGGTCCACGTCTCCGAGATCGACGGCGTCGACGAGGTCAGCATCGGGCGACTCGCCCAGGCGGCCGAACCCAATGGGGCGGGCGGCCTGTGACGACGGCCACAACGGCGCCTGCCGACACCTCCCAGGGCGTGTGGCGGCACCGCCACATTATCGATGTCGACGTGGTCACCTGGCCGGAGATCGAGCTGATCATGCGGACCACGGACGAGATGAAGGGCGTCCTGGCCCGCCCGATCCGCAAGGTTCCGGCTCTGAACGGTCGCCGGGTCACGACGCTCTTCTACGAGGCATCGACCCGCACCCGGGTCTCCTTCGAGACGGCGGCGCGCAACCTCTCCGCCGACGTCGTCAGCATCTCCACGGCGACGTCTTCGGTGACGAAAGGCGAATCGCTCGTCGATACCGTCCGCACGCTCGAGGCGCTCGGCACCGAGTTCCTGGTCATGCGGCACTCCGTATCCGGGGCGCCTTACCTTGCCGCCGAGATCTTCGGCGGGCACGTCCTCAACGGCGGCGACGGCTGGCACGCCCACCCTACGCAGGCCCTGCTCGACCTGTACACGATGCGAGAGCGCCTGCCCGGCGGGGACCTGCGCGGCCGGAAGGTCGCCATCGTCGGGGACGTACTGCACTCCCGCGTGGCGCGCTCCAACATCTGGACGCTGACCGCCGCCGGCGCCGACCTCTGGCTGTGCGGTCCGGCCACTCTTCTGCGAGGGATGGATCGCTGGGCGGCGGCGTGGAGCGGTGGCGCCATCCCCGGCCACGGCCGGTTCAACGTCACGAGCGACATCGAGGCGGCCCTGCGGGACGCCGACGTCGTCATGGGCCTCCGCATCCAGCGCGAGCGGATGCAGGGCGGCCTGCTGCCGTCGCTGCGCGAGTACGCGGCCAGGTTCCAGCTGAACGCGGAACGCATCTCGCTCGCCCGGCCGGAGGCCATCGTGATGCATCCGGGTCCCATGAACGAGGGCGTGGAAATCTCGCCGGACGTGGCCGTCAGCGGCCGATCCGTGATCACGGACCAGGTTACGAACGGCGTTGCCGTGCGAATGGCGCTGCTGTTCCTGCTCGCCGGCGCCCACGAGCAGGCCCCGAGCGAGGCTGCTCGATGAGCGCGGACGCCGGCCGCGGCGGGCGCGCCGGAGCCGGGCCGGGCGTTGGAGAAAAGGTCGGCAGGTTCGAGCTCGCGAGGGCCTGGCTGGTCGATCCGGCGTCCGGGCGCGAAGGTCCCGGCGAGATCGTCGTCGCCGACGGGATCCTCGAGTCGGTCGTCTGGCTGGAGGGCGACGACGCCGGCGACGTCACGGACCACGGCGTGGTCGTGGCCCCGGGCTTGTTCGATTTCCACGCCCATTTCCGCGAGCCCGGCTTCGAAGACGCCGAGACGATCGCCACCGGGTCCGCCGCGGCCGCCCACGGCGGCTTCACGTCGGTGGCCCTGATGCCGAACACCTCGCCCCCCGGCGACGAGCCCGGTGTTATCGAGCGCATCCACTCGGCTGCCCGGGCAAGCGGCTCGCCCGTCGAGATCCTCGCGTACGGCGCGGTCTCCGCCGGGCGGGCGGGGGAGCAGCTCTCGGCCATGGGTGAGCTGGCCGATGCCGGCGTGCTCGGCTATTCTGACGACGGTGCGCCGGTCAGGACGGCGAAGCTCCTGCGCAGTGCACTGTTGTACGCGGGCATGCTGGGCCTGCCCGTCGTGGAGCACGCCGAGGACCTGGAGCTCACTGCCGGCGCCGAGGCCAACGAAGGGTACGTGGCCTCGGTCATGGGACTGGCGGGATGGCCGACGGCGGCCGAGGTCAATGCTGTCTCGCGCGACCTGGCGGTCCTCGCGGATGCCCTGGCCGATGAGCCGCGGGCGCGGCTCCACCTGACGCACCTGTCCACGGCCGCGGCCCTGGATCTCGTCAGGCGCGCCAAGGCGGCCGGGCTGCCGGTGACGTGCGACGTCACGCCCCACCACCTCTCCCTGGCGGACGAGTGGGTCGCCGGTGCGCGGCGCTGGGCCTGGGAGGCGCTCGACGCCGACGGGAGGGCCCGCGACCCGTGGGCCGACCGCGCGCTCCTGGCGGCCCCATACGACACTTCACTGCGGGTCAATCCGCCGCTGCGGACGCCGGTCGACGCCGCGGCCTGCCTGGCCGCCCTGCTCGACGGAACGGCCGATGCCGTCGCCACGGACCACGCCCCGCACACGGTCGTGGACAAGGAAGTTGAGTTCGGAAGGGCTGCCACCGGGATCAGCGGCATCGAGACGGCGCTGGGCGTTCTGCTTGCTCTCGTCGACGCGGGCAAGCTGCCCCTGGGTCGAGCCATCGCCGCGCTGACCACGGGACCGGCCGGCCTGGTGGCCGCCTCCCCGCACACGGCGGGGATCTCGGCCGCCCGACCGCGCGGCCTGATGGAGGGCGTCGCCGCCGACCTGGTGGTCTTCGACCGGTCCGATCGCTGGCGGGTCACTCCCGATGCCCTGCTCTCAAAGGGCAAGAACTCGCCGTTCATCGGTCGCGAGCTGCCCGGCCGGGTGCTGCTGACGATCGCCGCCGGCCGCCTGGCGTACGAGGATCCCGGGATCGGGGACGACGCCGCCTGACTTCGCCCGCCTCCCGGCCCATCGATCGCCTCCCGGCCCATCGATCGCCGCCCGGCTGCGCGGTTGACGTCCCGGCCGAACCGTTCGGCGTGCGAGAATAGGGGGCCTCGCGGTGGCGAGCCTCCGCGATCGTTACGGCCGACAAAGCAGGAGACCGACGAACCCGTGCCAGTCCTTGCGACCTTCTTCTCGGTTCGCCGGGGGCGTGACCCGTTCTTCAAGTTCTTCATGAAGACGCTGCTTCCTCGGCAGATGAAGCAGTACGAGGAGAAGTTCGGGATCAAGTTCATCGGCTGGTACAACGTCGCCCACGGCTGGGACTTCGACAACGTGATCCTGCTGGATCTGCCGGACTACGCAACGCTGGACAAGCTCGAACGCGACGAAGCGGCTCGCGCCCTCGGCCACCGCGCCGGGGAATGGATGTTCGAGCGGCATCATTCGATGTTCCTCCGGGAGCGGATTGGCCCGGATCTCGAGTTCAAGGGCTAGGAGGTCCAAAGCGATGGCTACGAGCCGCAACGACCAGCTCGGCGAACTCGCCGCGGACGCCTCGTTCGAGCGGTCCGATTACCTGGTCGCCGCGTCGGCGCAACTGCGCAAGTTCCTCGACAACAACGCCGACCGCATCGCCGAGCTCGGCGGTCTCGTCCTGATCGACGACGAGGTCGACTACCTGGCCATCGCCGCCGACCTCAGCTTCCGCAGCCGCAGCCGGTACTTCGACGACGCCACCGGCAAGTGGGTCAGCGAGACCGAGGTAATCGAAAACCCGTCCGAGCTGGTCGAGCTGTACAACCTGGCCGACGTCTTCGGCGCGTTCCAGGAGGCGACCAAGACCGAGGCCGGCCTGGAGGCCGAACCGACCGCCACTGCCGACCTGCTCAGGTCTGCCGACATCGCGCCCGAGGAGACCGTCGCCCTCGGCGCCGAGAACCCGTACGCGGGGGCAGCCGACGACTGGGCGGCCACCCGCGAGGAGGAAGCGGCGCCCGAGGGCGAGGAGGAGGCCGCCGAGCGCCTGTACGACCTGGCCCTGGCCTTCCAGGAGCGCAGCCAGCAGACCGAGGCCCACCTTCTCGAGCAGTTCGAGTCCGCGGCTTCACCGCTCACATCGGTCCTGGGCGATCTCATCATCGTTGACGACGAGGACGAACGCCTCACCCTGAAAGCCTCCGGCTCGTTCGCGGCCGAGGTCGTGCCCGAGGACGAGGCCGACGCCGGCACCTGGCGCAAGCTCGACGGGCCGGACGCCATAGTCGAGTTCTACGACCCCACCGATGTCTTCGGCGACCTGGCCGACACCCTGGCCGAGGCCTTCCCGGGCCTTGGAGAGCCGACCGGCGCGGCCAAGGAGGAGGACGAGGAGCAAGGCGACGAGGACGAGGAGGGCGAAGGCGACGAGGACGATGGCGACGAGGACGATGGCGACGAGGACGATGGCGAGGAGGAGACAGGGGGCGAGGAGGATGACAACCGCCGGTGACGATGCGCCTCGTCGCAGCTGAGCTGGTCGAAAGCCGGCAGATCCTGCCGGGGCAATGGCTCCAGTCGTTCCACGCGCCCGAGCTCGCCACGGGGTCTCGGGCCGGCCAGTTCGTTCACGTCCGCACCGGCGATTACTCCGGCCTGGTGCTGAGGCGTCCCTTCTCGATCAACACCGCCGACCCGGCGACGGGAATAGTCACTCTCCATTTTCGGACGGTCGGGCGTGGGACGGAGTGGCTGACCCGGGTTCGAGAAGGCGACCGCCTCGACATGCTCGGCCCCCTGGGGCGGCCCTTCGAAGTCGACCCGAGGAGCCGCCACCTGCTCCTGATTGCCGGAGGCATGGGCATGGCCGGCCTTCGGATGCTCGCCGACGAGGCGATCCGGGACGGCCGGCAGGTCACGCTCCTTTTCGGAGCGCTGAGCGCGAGCCACGTCTATCCGTCCAGCCTGCTGCCGGACGAGGTGGAGTATGTCGTGGCCACCGACGACGGGTCGCTCGGACATCGAGGTCTGGTCACGGAGCTGGTTCCGGATTACGAGGCCTGGGCGGACCAGGCCTTCGCCTGCGGACCGCACGCGATGCTCGCTCGGCTCGCGGCGCTTGCCGCCGGCCGGCGGGATCGGCTCGGAGTGGCCCGGCTGGGTCGGAAGAGGGGGGCCGGCAGGGCCGACCCGGTCGGTTCCGCGGCGGCCCGGCGCAAGGCGTTTCTGCAGGTCTCGATGGAGCAGACGATGGGCTGCGCCGTGGGAGCTTGCCTGGGCTGCATCGTCCTCGGCGTGGAGGGCCCCCTGCGCGTCTGTCGCGAGGGTCCGGTGTTCGCGGCGGAGGAGATCGCATGGCCGGCGAGCGCTTGAGGCCGGGGCGATGAAGCCGAAGAAGAAGGTCGTGACCGCTTCTGACGTACGCGCCGGAAGGAGCGGGACCGGAGCGGCAAAGGGTCCCGGCAAACCGAAGCGGACGCCGACGGTCCGTACCATCAGGAGCGCCATCGTTCCGGTGGATCGAAGCAGGGGCCCGACCGGCGGCCGGGCGCGCATCGAAGCCGGCCGGGCCGTTGCGGATCTCGGGGCCCTGCCCCCCATCCGACCGACTCTGGCCGAACAGGAAGCCCTCGATCGGATCGACCTGTCGGTCGACCTGGCGCCGAAGCGAGGATTCCCCCTCGCCAATCCGATCCTCGTGGCGTCCGGCACGTTCGGGTACGGCGTGGAATACGGCGAGGTCGTGGACGTCGAGCGCCTCGGCGCAATCTGCTGCAAGGGGACGACGCTCAAGCCACGAGCCGGCAATCCGCCGCCACGCGTCATCGAGACGCCGGGCGGGATGCTGAATTCGATCGGCCTCCAGAACCCCGGCGTCGACGCGGTCATCGAGAAGTACGGCCCGGTCTGGGGAGGCTGGAAGGTACCGGTGATCGTCAACGTCGCGGGCGAATCGATCGAGGACTACGTCGAAGTCGCGCGCCGTCTCGACGGCGTGCCCGGGGTGGCCGCGATCGAGTTGAACATCAGCTGCCCCAACGTCGGCAAGGGCGGGCTGCAGTTCGCCATCGACCGCGACGCCGCGCGGGCGGTGACGGCAGCGGTCCGCCGGGTTACCGAACTGCCGCTCATGGTCAAGCTCTCACCCAACGTGGCCGACGTCAGGCCCATCGCCAAAGCGATCGAAGACGCCGGAGCGGACGCGATCTCGGCCATAAACACCCTGTCGGGCCTGGCCGTCGCACCGGATCGGAGCCGGGCGTTCCTGGGCAACACCTACGGCGGCCTCTCCGGGCCGGCCATCAAGCCCGTTGCCCTGCGCATCGTGTACGAAGTGGCGCAGGTCGTCTCGATCCCGATCGTTGGGGTCGGGGGCGTAACGAGCCTGGACGACGTGCTGGACTTCCTGGCCTGCGGCGCGGTTGCGGTCCAGATCGGCACGGCCATCTTCGCCGACCCCCAGCTGCCGGTCCGGCTCGCCGACGAGCTCAGGGCCGAGTGCCTGCGCCGTGGCCTCGACTCGTACAAACCGCTGATCGGCACGGCCCTGCCGAATAGGGCGGGTGCGCCTTCGGCCAGGGGCGCGGAGTATCGACCGTGACCTCGAACGCGCGGCTCTCAGAGAGGCTCGCATGACGACGATTCGGCGCACGGCCGAGCTGGCGGCTGCCGCGGCGATTGCTGCGCGAACGGAAGCCCTCTTCCGGCAGTGCGGCGCGTTGAAGGAAGGGCACTTCCTGCTCAAGAGCGGGGCGCACTCCGACCGGTACCTGGAGAAGTTCCTCGTTCTGCAGGACCCACGGGCCACGAGCGAGCTGTGCGGCTTCTGGGCGGCGAGACTGCGCGGCCCGGACGGCGCCCCGACGGTGGACGTCGTCGCCGGCCCCACGACTGGAGGCGTGGTGCTGGCCTTCGAAACCGCTCGCCAGCTCGGCGTTCGGAGCATCTTCGCCGAGGAAGTCAGGGATCCCGGCGGAGCCACGCGACGGGAGTTCCGGCGCGGCTTCACCATCGCCCCCGGCGAGCGCGTTCTGCTCGTCGACGACATCCTGACCACCGGCGGCTCGCTGCTGGCAATGCTGCCGGCCGTGGAGGAGTTCGGCGGCGAGATCGTGTCGTGCGCCGTCCTGGCCGATCGTTCCGGCGGGCTGGCCTCGCTCAGCTCGCCGAGGACGAACCGCAGCTACCCGCTGCGCGCGCTCTGGCGGCTTCAGCTGCCAACCTACGATCCCGGCCCCGAAACTTGCCCGGCCTGCGCCGCCGGGGTCCCGCTCCACGTCCCGGGCAGCGCCGGGATCGCGGCCGGGTAGGATTCGGCGGCCGGTTCGCAGCTCGTTCGCAGCTCGTTCGGCGGCCGGTTCGACGACCGTGCTGAGGAGCTCGTTCGGCTGCCGCGTCGGCGACCGTTCTGTGGAGCTCGCCCTGTGTCTGCCGTCAGTCCAGTACGACGTGTTGGTGCCAGTGCGGGGCCATGGAGGGCAGCCCGAGGGCGCTGATCTTGGGCTCGATCGCCACCTGGGCGTCCGGATCGCCGTGGACGATGAAGACGCGCCTTGGCACACCCTTGTCCCCGGCCTTCCGGCCGGTGATGAAGTTGCCCAGCCAGGCCAGCAGCCCGGGCTCGTCGGCATGGGCCGAGAAGCCGCTGATCGACCGGATCGCGCAGCGGACCGTGTACTCCTGGCCGCTGATCCGAGCCGTCTTGACGCCAGCCTGGAGGTGGGCGCCGAGCGTCGCCTCGCCCTGGTAGCCCACGAACAGGATGATCGCTTTCGAATCCCCGATGAGCGACCGCAGGTGGTTCAGGACGCGCCCGCCGGTGAGCATCCCGTTTGACGCGACCAGGATGTACGGCCGCCGGGACCGCTCGATCAACTCGGATTGCGCCGGGAGCGGCGTCTCCTGCTGGTTCGGGAAGTCGATCGGGCCTTCGCCCTTGCCCAGGAGAGCGAGTGTGTCGGCGTCGTAGTAGTCCCGGTGCTCGCGGTAGATCGTCGAGGCCTTCGATGCCATGGGCGAGTCGAGGTAGAGCTTGACCGGGGGGATCCGGCCCGCGTCGAGCAGGTGGCGAAGGGCCCACACGATTTCCTGCGTCCGCCCGATCGCGAAGGCAGGGATCAGCAGCACGCCGCTCTGAGCGATCACGTCCTTGACGGCCTGCTCGAGCTCGGTGAGCGAGTCGTCCTCGGGCTCGTGCACGCGACCGCCGTAGGTCGACTCGACGAAGACATAGTCGGCCCTTGGCACGACCGTCGGGTCGCGCAGGATCGGCGCGCCGGTTCGGCCCAGGTCGCCGGAGAACACGAGCGTTCGGGCCGGGACGTCCTTCTGGGCGGCGACGTGCAGTTCCACGATCGCGGAGCCGAGGATGTGCCCGGCGTCGTGGTAGACGGCGGTGATGCCCGGCGCCACCGCGAGCGGCGTCTCGTAGTCGGTCGCGCGGAAGTGGGACAGTGAAGCCTGGGCCTGGGCCAGGTTGTAGACCGGCTCCTCGAGAACCAGGTTCGGGTGCGCCGGGCTGCCGGCCATAGCGGCCTCGTGGTCCGGGTGGCCAAAGGGCGGAAGGCCCATGCGCGTGCCGACGCCCTGCTCGTCTCGGAGGGCCAGCTCGTCGATGCCGGAGGCGATGACGTGGCCATCCGGCGTCACGTCTCCCACGTGCGAGCCGGGGGGCGCGCCCGCGGGCAGGCCGGTGCGGGCGCCGGGCAGGCCGGTGGCGGCACCGGTGCGCGACCCGATCGGGGCCCCGGTGCTGGCGCTCTCGGCCGGAGCCTCCTCCTCCTGCTCGGCGATCTGCTCCTGGGCCTCGATCTCGGCCTCGTCGCGCTGCTCTTCGCGCGCGGCCTTGTCCGGGTTCCTGGCCGCCCAGTGCCGCTGGCGCTTGGCGAACTCCTCCTGGAGCTTGCCCGAGTCGAGCAGCACCAGCGAGGCCAGCTCGATCGTGCCTCGAGTAGCGTAGATCGGCCCGGTGAAGCCCTCTGCGACGACGTGGGGGATCAGGCCGCAATGGTCCAGGTGGGCGTGGGTCAGGACGATCGCGTCCAGGCTGGCCGGATCGTAGGCTACGGGAACTCGGTTGCGGACGACCTCGTGTGGGCCGCCCTGGAACATTCCGCAGTCGATCAGCACTCTGGCCTGGTCGGTCAAGAGCAGGAATTGGGATCCGGTGACGGTGTTGGCAGCGCCGAGAAAGTGGATTTCCATGCGTTCATGTTGCCACCGCCGCGCCCAAAATGCGTCGGCCCGGCGTACGGGCCGAAAAGGGCCGATTATCTTGCCCGGTGCCGCAGGGCCCGAGTTCTCAGTGCTCCGCCAGGCGTCGGAAGTGCCGCCGGGGTATGGACGTGCCACGCACCGCGTCGATTGGCGGCCGATGGTCTACCCTACGGGCGGTCGGCCTTGCTCTAAGGCTCTTGCCTGCGCAGGACACGGTCACGCGTCGGCCGGGCTCGGGATCCTTCGGCGGCGCTCTGCGACGAGGACGAATGGTGAACCGCGACGACGATATCCAGGAGCCGTTCGGGCGCCCGTCTGACGACGAGCAAATCGATCCCATGCCGCCCATCGGCCCCGAACCCGGCGGGCGTCGCCGTCGGCCGCGGCCGATACAGCGGCCGCTGGGTCGATTGGGCTCGCTGCCGGCCCCGACTCCCACCAGGCGACCTCCCCCGCTGAAAGTCCCGGCGACGGCCATCAACCGCAACGTCCCGACCTATCCGGCCTGGGAGAAGCCGCCGAGTATCTACAACTATCCCCGGCTTCGCGGCCACGAGGAGCACCGGTCCAGGTGGCCGCTCCTGGTTGCCGGCATCGGCGTGGTCCTCCTGCTGGCCGCATTCGTGCTCCTGCCGACGCTCCTCGGCCACCCCAATACCAGCCCGACGGCCAGTCACCCGGCGACTCCGGCGGCGAGTTACTTCGTCGCCTCGAACGCTCCGTCTCACGGCGCCGGCGCGTCCGCGAGTGACGGTGCAGCAGCGCCGACACCGTTCGTGAGCTTCGCGCAGTACAAGGTCGTGGCCGGCGACTCCGTGGCCAAGATCGCGGCCAGGTTCGGTCTGAAGCAGTGGGAGCTCCTGCTGGCCAACCCCAACCTCGCGGACAACCCGGCCTTGCTCAGAGTGGGGTCGGTGATCAACGTCCCGCAGCCCGGCCAGCTCACGCCCCCTCCGGCCGCGACGCCGACGGCAGTCACGGCGCCGCCTGCACCGACCTAGTGTCCCGATCCCGAGGAAACTGGGTGGTTCCCGACTCGCCGGCCTCGCTCAGTTGCCGCCGGCCGAACCGTCCAGGAACCAGCGGCTTGGGACACTAGAGACGCCGGGTCGCCCTGCCGGAAGGCGTCAATCGGCGAGGTCGATGTACACCGGTGCGTGGTCCGAGGGCAGTTTGCCCTTGCGGGCGTCGCGGTCGATCTCGGCGCCGATGCAACGATCTGCCACGAGCTGCGTCACGTACAGGTGGTCGATGCGCATGCCCAGGCCCTTGTGGAAGTTGCCGGCGCGGTAGTCCCACCAGCTGAACTTCCCGGGCTCCGGGTGGTGGAGCCGGTAGGCGTCGACCAGGCCCCAGTCGCGAAGCGCGGCCATCGCAGCCCGTTCGGGCGCCGACACGTGGGTCGCACCGACGTAGGCGGCCATGTCGTACACGTCCGCATCCTCGGGCGCAACGTTGAAGTCGCCGCCGATGACCAGCTCGCGGCTCGGGTCGCAGGTTTCGCGCAGCCAGCGGGCCAGCCGGTCGAACCAGGCCAGCTTGGCGCGATAGAAGGGCGTGTCGAGCGCCCGGCCGTTGGGGGCGTAGATGCTGACGACCCGGACTCCACCGCAGACCGCGGAGACCATTCGGGCCTCGTCGGCCGGGGCATCGGAGGCCTCGGGCTCGAGGGCCTCCGCGATCCCGTCGGTGCCCGGGGATTGCCGCACGGGTCCATCGCCGAAGTTCGTCACGGCGTCCGCGATCCCGACGCGGCTGGCGATGGCGACGCCGTTCCAGCGGCCCTCGCCGTGGTGGAGCAGGTCGTAGCCGGCCATTCGGAACGGCATTGCGGGTGCCGCCTCGTCGGCCAGCTTGGTCTCCTGCATCAACAGGACGTCGGGGGACTTCAGGGCAAGCCACTCTTCGACTCGCTCCAGGCGAGCCTTCAGCGAGTTGACGTTCCAGGTCGCGATGCGCATCCGCTTCTCCCTGCGGGTTCGGATCGGGCTGTGTCGCCGCCCCGGCAAGCCCTTGCCGGGGCGGGCTGGAAGGGTGGATTCGTGCCGCCGTGTCCGGCCGGTCCAACTACGGTCCCCGCGACGGCCCCCGGCCCGAGCCCGTCGGCGCGGTCGAGCAGTGCGGCTGCGGGTGAGGCGGGTCGGCCTGAGCCGGTCATCTCAGCCCCCGTCCCGGCCGCTGCCGGCAGGGTCCTCAGCCGGGCGGCGGTGATCGTCGAGCGTGAGACCCGCCTCGGGGTCGTGCTCCTCGAACGCCAGGCCGAGGGCCTCGAGGGCCGAGCGCGTTCCCTCGGCATCGCTGGTAGCCAGCATCAACGCGCTGTCCCTGTCTTCGGCGATACCCACGATGGCGCCGATGTTGATGCCGCGCTCACCGAGAGCCGTCGCCATCTTTCCCAGTGACCCGGGCTTGTCGCTCAACTCGACGGTGAACCAGATCACGCCGCACCTCCTCTGCGGATGGTAACGCCGCGGGCGACCGCCGGGAGGAGGCTGCTGGGAGGGGAGGCCCCCGACGGCCGGGGTCCACGCGATCGGCCGCCGCCACCCAGGGCGGGGTCCACGCGATCGGCCGCCGCCACCGCCGAGATCCGCCGGCTGGCCGCCACCGCCGAGATCCGCCGGCTCGCCGCCGCCGGCCGGGGCCGCTAATCTGTCGGCCATGCCCGTCACTCCAGGCCCGGCAGTCCAGGTCTTCGGCCTCGCCGATTCGCGCCCGACTCAGGCCGCGCTGCGCTACTTCAAGGAGCGACGCGTCAACGTCACCTTCATCGACCTGCGGCGCAGGCCCATCGCAGCCGGGGAGTTGCGCCGGTTCGTGGAGCGGCTTGGAGCGGCCGCACTGCTCGACACCGAAGGCCGCCGTTACAAGAACCTGGGCCTAGGCTATATGCGCCTGTCGGACGACGAGATTGTCGAGCGGCTGCTTCTCGACAACGGGCTGCTGCGGCTTCCGCTGGTGCGCTCGGGCAACGCCTTCACCGCCGGCCCGGCCGAGATAACGTGGAAGAGTTGGCTCGTCGGCCTGACGCGCTGAGATGCCCTGAACGGCGAGGCGCCTTTCAGGAGGTTGGCCCAGCGCGGCGGGCCAGAGTCCGGCCCGGCGCAGCCGGCCGCGAGCCCGCAGCCCGGCCCCGCCGCCCGGCTCGGAGCCGATGCTCACCAGCTGAGCACATTCGACACCACCACCGAGCCTGGAACACGCGTTCGACCCAATCCGCTCAAGTCCGGCATCAGATTCGATCGCAGCGGCCCGACGGCGATTGATCGGCGGCCCCGCGGCCTGGACCCCGGCCTGGTTTGGTCGCGTTTGTCCACCCGCCGGTCGGAATCGACAGGCCCCGCTGCTCCAGTCGTCGAACGGGTCGGATGTGCTCACGTCGTGAGCAGCCCGGCGCCATGGAGGTCGCCTCGGCCGTAGATGTCGCCCAATCCGGGCAGGATCGACAGAGGATCGGTTTGGTTGGCGCCCCCGCCAGCGGCAGCCGGGTCCACTGGGATCGGTGGGCGCCATCGGGGTCGCTCCGGCCATAGATGTCGCCCAATCCGGGCAGGATCGACAGAGGATCGGTTTGGGGGCCGCTTCCAGCGGCAGCCGGGTCCGCTGGATCGGTTGGCGCCCCCGCCAGCGGCAGCCGGGTCCGCTGGGATCGGTTGGCGCCCTCGCTCCGGTCATGGATGTCGCCCAATCCGGGCAGGATCGACAGAGGATCGGTTTGGGGGGCGCTTCCAGCGGCAGCCGGGTCCGCTGGGATCGGTTCGCGCCCCCGCCAGTGGCAGCCGCGGCAGCCGGGTCCGCTGGGATCGGTTTGGGGGGCGCTTCCAGCGGCAGCCGGGTCCACCGGGATTCGTTTGCCCCCGCCAGCGGCAGCCGGGTCCACCGGGATTCGTTTGCCCCCGCCAGCGGCAGCCGGGTCCACCGGGATCCGTTTGCCCCCGCAAGGGCAGCCGGGCCCACTGGG
>JBEKVD010000028.1:0-33526 GCA_049514315.1 Candidatus Limnocylindrales bacterium
GCCCCCAGTGCTGCGCCTCCGACCGGAGCGGCGCCGACCAGGACCACCAGTGCCGCGGGCGCGCCCAGTCGCACAAGAAGCGGCACAAAGAGCGCGTCCGAGGCATACGAGAGGGTGAAGGCTTGGCCGACGGCGATTGCCTGGAAGGGCCGGTAATGCGCCGAGGCGAACGCGCGCCAACGGGTGGGCCGGGGCAGATGCATCGTCGACTAGAGTACGCGGACCCTAAGGTCCGCCACGGGCGCCCCGGCACAATGGCTTGATAGCGCGCGGACCGGGCTGGTAGCGGGTTAGTGGCCACAGGGCAACCTCGCCAGTCGTCGCGGATCGGCGTTCAGCACGGCAGCCGAGGCTGCTACGCTGCCGGACGGACAGGAGGCTCCGAATCGATGTCACCCTCAGGCGAACACGGGGCGCGCGTCGCCCTCGGCAAGCTCAGCGCAGTGAACCCACGAGATGTATGGGCCAACGAGGCACTCGACTTTACGCCCTGGCTGCGTCAGAACGCCGGCTTGTTGGGCGAGGCCCTCGGACTCGACATCGAGCTGACCGATGTCGAGGTGCCAGTCGGCGGATTCAACGTCGACTTGGTCGGGACTGACGTTACCAACGGCCGCAAGCTCATCGTTGAGAACCAGCTCGAACCGACCGATCACACTCACCTTGGGCAGCTGCTCACGTACGCCGGCGGCCTCGACTCAGCCGCGATCGTATGGATCAGCCCGCAGTTCCGCGACGAACACCGCCAGGCCCTCGATTGGCTCAACGCGCACACGGACGAGTCCATCGACTTCTTCGGACTGCAGCTTGAGGTCCTGAGAATCGGCGCTTCTGAGCCTGCGCCGAGCCTCAAACCCGCGTCCATGCCCAACGAGTGGCAGCGCCGCGCCAAGGCAGCAACCGCCGTCGGCGTGACCCCAATCATGCAGGCGCGGCAGCGCTTCTTCGAGGTGGCTCTCGCGGAGCTCAAAGCGCAGCACCCTGGAATCACCAGCGCCTCCCATGCGGCCGCCGGTTCCTGGCTTTCGATCGCCGCCGGGAGGTCGGGCTTCTGGTTCACGTGGGCCTTCAGTGGCTCCACGTGCCGAGTGGAACTCAACATTGATACCGGGAGCGAGGACGACAACGTCGGCCTCTTCTCCGCCCTTCTGGCGCGCCGCGCCGAGTTGGAGAGCAAGATCGGCGAGCCGCTCACGTGGGACCGGAAGGTGGGCCGCCGCGCGATAAGGATCTACCTTTCTCGGCCGGGGTCTGAGATGCCCGACGCCGACCCCGAACTTCGAGCCTGGGCAGTCGCAACGATGGCGGCCTTTGCGAGAACACTCCGACCCCTGATCAGGACACTGACACCCGCGACGGCTGAATTGGCGCTGCAGGCGCCCGATAGCGGCCCGCCGGCGTGAGCCGACCAGCATCGGTCGCCCGAGTCGTTTGGGCAGGTTGAACGCGCAATGGCCGCCCCGGATGGCTAGCCGGTCGCAAAGCTCTCTGGCCGCCCTGGGAACCGCTTGTATGCTGGCTCGCCTGGCACCTTAGGCCAACGCTCCAGCCCGCACGATGACCTGAGTGTCCGGTCGGCAGACTGGCGCCGGCTTGGTTCGGGTGGCAGGAAAACGAATCTGACGGGCCTACACTGTGAGAGTCGACCCGCAGCTAGGAGACCAGAGTGGCAAACAAGAAGAAGAACAAGAAGGACAAGAAGGGCTAGTAGCCCGGCAGCCCAGCGAGCGCAGACGGCCTCTGGATCAGCGCCAGGGGCCGTCACTCATGTCGGCTCCTGGGCCCGATCTCGCCAGCTTCGGCCGGCCGAGCAGTGCCCAATCGCCCGATACGATGCGCGGATCGTCGCGCGTCGCCGATGGTCCCGGGCTCGGTACCGCCCAGTCGAGCGGTGGCGTCGGAGACGAAACTAGAGTCGCGGGAGGTTGCTCAATGTCAGCTGCGTCAGTGGGACGCCTGCCTCTCGTTCGCCGACCCGGATCGCAAGAAGCCGGACGCAAGCCCTGATCCATGCCAGCTCCTCTGGCGTGAGGGGGCGCTCTGGACCCTTCAGGTTGCCTTTCCTGCCAATCTCGGGGTCGTTGACATTACTGAGCTCGCCGAGCTTATTGAGAAGCCCCTTGTGCAGCCGGAGGCTCCGGGCGGCGGCAGGCCGACCCTTGAACTCCCTCTCCAAGAGAGTCAGAACGTAGTAACCGGCCGCAGGGATTTCGCTCCGCTTGTCGCGCATCCGCCGCAGCCGATCGATCAGTCGGGTCGTTACAGGCGAAGCGATGAACGTTTCGGCGGGAGGCGGGTAATCCCCGTTGTCGCGCCTAACAGCAGCTTCCGCGACCAGCACACGGGCTACTGCGGCTCCAGGGTAGACCTGCCGGTCCGGCCCAGACGATCGGTCCACGACCTCCGCCCGGTCGTAGTCGAAACTGATCCGGTGATCAGACTCCGCCAGTAGCGCGAACTGCTGCCAGCTCTCCAAGTGCGGCTCTATGGTGGCGCGGGCGGTCCTGACGTCAGCAAAGTGATCTCGTGGCCTTGCTACCAGCTCTCCCGCTTCGAGCACGAAGTCGAAACGGCCGACCGATCCGGCTAGCGGCTTGGCTTTGTCGAAGGTGTCCAGCTCGTTGAGGCTTCGGAAGCGGTAATAGAGAGCTTCGACATGCGGATCTGGCATGGTTACAACCTCCCGATAGCTTTGCTCCGTCAGACTCTCGCGGCGCTACGCGGCGCATAAGCACCTTCCGGTAGTTTCGCGCTCGGCCCCCGGTGCGCAACCTGCCGGCGACTCGGCCCAGTGCCGGCCAGCTCGGCGGCCGCGTCGGGGGCTAGTCGGCTGGGTGTAACTTGACAGTGGCGCGTGCCGTGGTAGTCACCGACGATCCTCGTCGGCAAGTCGAGCGGCCGCAACGGGGGCCGCGGTTGCGTTTCACCCGATGGACCGGAGTTACCGAGCTGGTTCACCCTCCGGGACCTGGCTATCTTGTCGGCCACGGAGCGCTCACTCTCGTACCACACGGCAGGTAGGCACGGGAACCTCCGGGTTCCCACCGGTGCGGCGTCCCATGCGGTCGCTACTCCGACGCACTGGGCCAATGGCGAGACCGACCCTGCGGGCGGGGCGCGGGTGTGCCCTGCGGAGGACAAAGGAGAGTCGGGATGTCCACAGAGCAGAACAAGGCCGTCGTCCGCCGGTTCATCACGGAAGCGCTGGTTGGTGGCGCCGTCGATGCGCTCGACGAACTCCTGGCCCCGGACTACCACAACCCCCTGATGGGGGGCATCGACCGCGCAGGCTTCAAGGCGCTGTTGCCGGCGATGAGGACCGTCATCTCGGACATGCGCTTCGACATTCAGGACCTCGTCGCCGAGGGGGATGCGGTGGTCGCACGCTTCACTTGGGCGTACACCCTCGCCAGTGGGAAGAAGATCGAAGGCCGGGGCCTGACCTACTACCGTCTCGCCGACGGCAAGATCGTGGCAGATGACCCGTTCCAGACGCCGGATCCGGCGCCGGAGATCGCCACGCTGATGGCGCCGCCGGTGGCCGTCTAGCCTGAACAGCCCCCGCAAGCCTGTGAGCCACCCGGGTTCTCCGGGCGGCTTGCCATACCCAGGCGGCCAGTCGAGCGGCTGCGTCGAGGCCCTGATAGCGTGGGTGAAACCTAACACTGGCGGGTACCGCGGTCGTCATCCCACTGTCGGGTCTGCAGGCGGCCCTCGATGGCGACCTGCTGACCCTTTCCGAGGTACTGGCCGCAGACCTGGGCGAGCCGGTCCCAGACCACGACGTTGTGATATTCGGCGCGCTCCTTGCCGTTTCCACGAAACTCGTTCGTGGCAACCCCGAACGTGGCGACGCTCGAGCCGCTGGCCAGCGATCGAAGCTCTGGATCGCGGGTCAATCTGCCGGTCAATAGGACCTTGTTCACGGTCCGGTTCTCCTCTTCCGGCGCCGCCTGCGACGACGCCCTTGCTGGCGGCGGGTACCCCGGAACTTAGCGGCGAGGGGTCTACCGCGGCTCAACGGTCCCTTATCAGGCTGGCCGACAGGCGACCCAGGGAGCCGTACTCCGCCGGCCGGAGCCCTCGGGCGCGCATCGAGCAGGTCGAACGGCCCGATGGGAGTGACCGCGTTATGCTGCCCCCGGCGGCACGATGGGTGTGACGGCTGCGTCCAGGGAGGAGTCCGGAGATGACTGCGAGGAGGCAGGTCATGGCCAGAATCGGTCGTGTCCTTCCGACGGGCGTGTTGCTGATGAGCGTGGTCGCCTGCGGCGGTGCCGCATCCACGCCGGCCCCTGTCGCGACGCCGAACTCGGGCAACTCCGCGGCCGTGGCGACCGCGACCGCGACCGCGATCGCGGTCCCGTCCTGTGGCTGCAGCTCGGCTCCGTCGGCCGGGGCCACGACCGGTTCCACGGCCGCGGCACTCGCCACGATCCGACCCGGCCAGAGCGGCAAAGTCGTCGCCTGGGGCGACAATAGCCAGGGCCAGACGGCGGTACCCTCGGACCTGACCGGTGTCGTGGCCGTGGCCGCGGGCGATGAGTTCAGCCTGGCCGTCAGGTTGGACGGAACGGTTGTGGGTTGGGGCGCCGACGACGTCGGCGAGACGCAGATTCCCGCAACCGCGACGAACGTCACGGCCGTCTCGGCGGGCAGCACCTTCGCCATCGCCCTCAAGTCGGACGGCACGGTGGTCGGCTGGGGCGACAACACGTACGGGCAGGCGGCGCCGCCTCCGGGTCTCAAGAATGTCGTCGAGATCTCGGCTGCGGGAGTCCACGCGCTGGCCCTCACGTCGGATGGAACCGTCGTCGCCTGGGGAGGGGACCCCAACGGCGAGACGGAAGGCCCGGCCGGTCTCAAGGGCGTGGTTCAGGTCTCGGCCGGCTACGACTACAGCCTGGCTCTCCTTAAGGATGGAACCGTGGTCGCGTGGGGAGACAGGAACCCGACTGACGCCGCGATGGGTCTGGCCAGGGTTCCGGCCGGACTGAGCGGAGTCACGGCCATCTCCGCCGGCTACTACCACAACCTGGTCATCGAGGCGAATGGAACCGTCGAGGGTTGGGGCACCAACCAGGACGGCGAGATCACCATTCCGTCGGGCCTCAAAGCCGTCGCCGTTGCGGCAGGCGGCAACTTCAGCCTGGCGCTGAAGCGGGACGGGACGGTGGTGGCCTGGGGCGGGAACGATTCCGGCCAGTTGAACGTGCCGGCCGGACTATCCAACGTGATCGCGATCGACGCCGGCGGAAGCCATGCCCTGGCCGTCGTCGCCTCCGGCCAATAGGAGCGCCGCCGGTGAAACCGTCTCTCAAGGCCCGGCTCGCCAATCGCGCGCCGCTGGATCTGACGTCTCTCGACGAGCCGGCGCTGATGGGCGTCATCGATCACTCGCTGTTGAGGCCCGAACTGACCAGGGCCGACGTTGAGGCCGGCTGCGACCTCGCCATCGAATGGCAGACGGCTACGGTCTGCTGCCGGCCGGCCGACCTGGCGCTGGTGGTGAACCGCCTGCGCCGGACGGACGTCGGGCCGACCACGGTCATCGGCTTTCCGCACGGCGCCCACACCTCGCAGATCAAGGAGCGCGAGGCGCTCGTTGCGGTCGACCAGGGCGCGGTTGAGCTGGACGTCGTGATCAACATCGGCGCGCTCCGTTCCGGCAGCCTCGGCTACGTCCGCGACGAGCTTTCCAGCCTCATCTACACCGTCGCCCCCACGCCGGTGAAGGTGATTCTCGAGACCGCCTACCTCACGCCAGAGCAGGTGGAGGCCGGCTGCG
Source organism: Candidatus Limnocylindrales bacterium (assembly GCA_049514315.1). Classification (GTDB taxonomy): domain Bacteria; phylum Chloroflexota; class Limnocylindria; order Limnocylindrales; family CSP1-4; genus Fen-1039. The sequence goes on from JBEKVD010000028.1 coordinate 5,789, forward strand.
GGGTCGCGGTGGAAGCGCGCGCCGCGTTCGTGAAGAACGGGACGGGCTTCTCGCCGCGGGGCGCGGACGTCGGCGAGATCGCCCTGATGCGGCGGGTCGTCGGCCCCAGGGTGGGCGTCAAGGCTGCCCACGGCGTTCGAACGCTCGACGCGCTTTTGGCGATGCTCGCTGCCGGGGCTTGCCGGGTCGGCGCCACGGCGACGGCAGCCATCGGGGAGGAGTGGCGGGCTCGCGGCCCGGAGGCAGTGCGGGCGATCCTGGCTGCTACCTCGACTGCTGCGGGAACGGCGACGCCGGGCGAGCACTAGGTTCCCGACCGCGCGATCACCCGGACCGCGCGATCGCCCGCACGAAGCGCTGGCTTCGGCTCGCCGCCGGCCCGGCCGGGCATTTGCGCCTGCTATACTGCCGACTGCCCCAGGCCGAGCGCCACAGTGTTCCGGAGACAACATCGCCAAGGAGGCCACGTTGCCCCAGGAAGGCGTGCTGTTCGCCCCGTGAGACGAACCACCACCTTCGCTCCGACAGGAGCCGCGGCTCCGACGGAGGGGCAGTCTACCCAGATCCCCGGCCGGCCGGCCGAGGACCTCGTTGTTTCCCGGGTTGCCCGAGGTAGATCGCCGGGGCGAGCGCCAGGGGAGGGGACCGGATGCCCGCCAGCGTGATCGTCGGCCTGCAATGGGGAGACGAAGGCAAGGGTAAGACGACCGATGCGCTGGCCGAGCACGTGACGGCCGTCGTGCGCTACCAGGGCGGCGACAATGCCGGCCACACCGTCGTCCTGGGCGAGGAGGTCTTCAAGCTCCACCTCGTGCCATCCGGCGTCCTCTATCCGCACATCGCGCCGATCATCGGCAACGGCGTCGTCGTCAACCCGGCGGCGCTCATCGCGGAACTCGACATGCTGGCCAGCCGCGGCATCGAGGTGGATCGGGTCCGCGTCAGCAAGCACGCCCACGTGATCATGCCGTACCACATCGCCCTCGATGGCGCCATGGAGGCCCGACTGGCAGAGGCCGCCGTGGGAACCACGCGTCGAGGTATCGGGCCCGCCTATGCCGACCGAGCCTGGCGAATCGGCATCCGCATGGAGGATCTGCTCGATGGCCCGGCACTCCGACGCAAGCTTGCCCTGATCCTGCCCGAGAAGAACGCGACGCTCCAGCGCCAGCACCATCTCGGCGGCTTCGACCTCGATGAGCTGGTCGTCCAGGCAACCGAGTGGGGTCGTCGGTTGAAGCCGCATCTCGCCGACACGACGATGCTCGTCCAGGCGGCGCTCGCGCGAGGCGAGCATGTCCTCTTCGAAGGGGCGCAGGGGACGCTGCTCGACCTCGATCACGGCAGCTACCCGTTCGTGACCTCGTCCAACCCGATCGCCGGGGGGGCCTGCACCGGCGGGGGCATCGGTCCGCTCCAGGTCGACGAGGTCATCGGCGTCATGAAGGCCTACGCCACTCGCGTCGGCGCGGGGCCGTTTCCAACCGAGCTGACGGATGAGATCGGCCGCGGCATCACCGAGCGCGGCCGGGAATACGGGACGACGACCGGCAGGCGCCGTCGGGTCGGCTGGTTCGACGCCGTGCCGCTGCGCTATGCCGTCGCCGTGAACAGCGTCAGCTCGATCATGCTCAACAAGATCGACATCCTGTCGGGCCTCGACGAGGTCCTGGTCTGCATGGCCTACGAGGTCGACGGCGCGCGTGTCGACTGGTGGCCATCCGACGCCGACGTGCTTGCGCGAGCGAAGCCGATCTACGAGCGTTTCCCCGGCTGGACCGAGCCCTTGCACGACTGCCGGATGGTGAGCGAGTTGCCCGAGAACGCCAGGCGCTACGTGGACGCGGTCGAGCGTCTGTCCGGCGCCCCGATCTGCTTCGTCTCGGTCGGGCCGGAGAGGCACCAGACGATGGAGCGGCAGCCCCGGCAGCTGCGGCCCCGTGCGGCCTCTGCCGCACCGGCTCTCGGACTCGACGGGTGAGCCCTCGCCGGGCGCCCGGCCGACGAGTGGACGGCCCCCGCCGCGTCCTGGTCCTGGGTTCGGGCGGCCGTGAGCACGCCCTGGTCTGGAGTTTGGCCCGGGAGGCCTCGGTCGAGATCGTGATCGTCGCGCCGGGCGGCGATGCTATAGGCGACGAGCCCAAGGCCCGCTGCGTCCCCGGCATCTCCCCATTGGACCCCGCTGCGGTCGTCGAACTGGCCACGATCGAAGACGTCGACCTGGTCGTCATCGGCCCGGAGGCGCCGCTCGCTGCGGGCGTTGCGGATGCGTTGATCGAAGCTGGCGTGCCGACTTTCGGGCCCACCCGGGCGGCCGCACGGATCGAGTCCAGCAAGGCCTACTGCCGATCCGTGGCAGAGGCGGCCGGGGTCAGGATTGCCAGGGGAATGGCGTTCACGACGCTCGATCAGGCCCTGTCGTTCGCCAGGGAGCTGGCAGAGGCCCCGGGGTCGCGCGGCGTCGTCATCAAGGCGGACGGCCTCATGTCCGGCAAGGGCGTGACCGTTTGCGACGACTACGCCGCGGCCCAAACCGCACTTCGGGCCCTGGCGGCCGGGGAGCCAGCGGAGACCGCCGGGGCGGAAGGCCCGTTCGTGGTGGTCGAGGAGCGGCTGGTCGGCGTCGAGGCCAGCTTGATCGCGCTGTGCGACGACCATGCCGCCATCTCCCTGCCGCCGGCGCGAGATCACAAGCGCCTTCTCGACGGCGATGCCGGCCCGAATACGGGCGGAATGGGCGCCTACAGCCCGCTGCCGGACCTGCCCGAGAGTCTGTGTGCGACTCTCCTGGACGTGATTCACGTCCCGATCCTCGCGGAGCTCGCCCGCCGGGGGAACGCGTTCCGCGGCGCCCTCTATGCCGGCCTCATGCTCACGCCGGAGGGTCCGGTGCTGCTCGAGTGCAACGCCCGCTTCGGCGATCCCGAGACGCAGGCCCTTCTGCCGCGCCTGGCCGTGCCGCTGGGACCGCTGCTGTACGGTGCCGCCCGGGGCGACCTGGCCGCGGCGGCTGGGGCGCTCGGGTTGCACGGGCGGTTGCTGCCGACAACCGGCGACGCGGCGGTGGCCGTGGTGCTTGCCGCGGCCGGCTACCCGGAAGCGCCGCGCAGGGGAGACGAGATCACGGGGCTGGCGGAAGCCGCCGCGGTCCACGCCACCGTCTTCCATGCGGGCACGATCAGGGGGCCGGACGGCCGGTTCCGCACGAACGGCGGACGAGTCCTTTCCGTCGTGGGCCTGGGCAGCTCGATCGAGGCGGCTCGAGCCGTCGCCGAGCGGGCCGCCGACACGATCGCCTGGGCTGGGATGCAGAGGCGCCACGACATCGCGGCGGTCCTTCCTCGGGCCGTACCGGGAAGCCCAGTCCCGCTCGAGCCGGTGTCCGAGACCACATGGACGCGGGGGGAAGCTTCGTGATTCCGCGCTACACGCTGCCAGAGATGGGCGACGTCTGGACCGATCGGGCCCGCTTCGAGTGGATGCTCCGGGTTGAGATCGCTGTGGCCCGGGCCGAGGTTTCGCGGGGTATCGTGCCGGCGGGGGCATTCCGGGCGATCGAATCTCGCGCCAGGATCGACGTCGATCGCATCGGAGAGATCGAGAAGACGACCGACCACGACGTCATCGCCTTCGTCAGCCAGGTCGCAGAGTCGGTGGGGGAGGAAGGCCGTTACCTTCACCTCGGCCTGACAAGCAGCGACGTCGTCGATACGGCGCTCGGGCTGCAGCTTCAGGCCGCCGGGGCCCGGCTGATCGCGGACCTGGATGCGCTCATCGCGACCCTGGTGGCGCGTGCCCGGGCCGAAGCCACGACCGTGATGATGGGCCGGACGCACTCGGTTCACGCCGAGCCGACGACGATGGGCCTCAAGATCGCCGGCTGGGCCTTCGAAATGGCGCGGGATCGGACGCGCATCGCCGCGGCAGCCGACGACGCCGCGACGGGCAAGATCTCCGGCCCGGTGGGGACCTACAGCAACCTCGATCCCGACCTGGAGGAAGAGGTGCTGGCCGACCTCGGATTGCACCGCGACCCGATCTCGACCCAGATCGTCCAGCGCGACCGCCACGCGGCGCTCGTCGGCGCGATCGCCATCACCGGTGGGAGCCTGGAGCGCATCGCCACGGAGGTCCGCAACCTCCAGCACACCGAGATCGGCGAGCTGATGGAGCCGTTCAGGGTCGGCCAGAAGGGTAGCTCGGCGATGCCCCACAAGCGCAACCCGATTCTGTGCGAGCGGATCGCGGGCATGGCCAGGCTGCTGCGGGGCTATGCGGCCGCCGCGATGGAGAACCAGCCGCTCTGGCACGAGCGCGACATCAGCCACTCGTCGGCCGAGCGGGTCCTGCTCCCCGACGCCACGATCCTGCTCGATTACATGCTGGTCAAGACACGGGGCCTGGTCGAGCGGCTGGTCGTCCGGCCGGAGCGGATGCGGGAGAACATCGAGCGGGGCCTGGGCCTCCACTGCAGCGGCCGCGTCCTCCTGGCCCTCGTAGAGCAAGGCGGTCTATCGCGCGAGGAGGCCTACGCCGCCGTCCAGCGGAACTCGCTGCGGGCCGCCGACGAGCGTCGCGGGCTGCGCGAGCTGCTCGCCGCCGACCCCGAGGTGGCCGCCCGGCTCTCCGACGAGGCACTTGCCGCCTGCTTCGACGAGAGCCACTTCCTGCGGAACGTGGCCACCGCCCTCGCTCGACTGGATCAACTCGTCCCGCCTCGAAAGGAGTCGGCCGATGCCGCCCACTGAGATGCCGAACCCCGGCGACCCGCGAGCCGCGGGCCCGACGCTCGCCGCTGCCGGAGGCTTCGTCCGATCGGGCAAGGTACGCGACCTCTTCGAGGTGGGCGATCGCCTGCTTCTCGTCGCGAGCGATCGTCTCTCCGCGTTCGACGTAGTCCTGCCGACGCCGATCCCGGACAAGGGCCGCGTTCTGACGGGACTGTCACGCTTCTGGTTCGGCCGGACCGCCGACGTAATCCCGAATCATCTGCTGGGCACTGACCCGGCCGAGCTTCCGTCCGGCTTCACGGACGAAGCCGGACGCCTTGAGCTGCGGGGCCGGATGATGCTCTGCCGCAGGGCGAAGGTCCTGCCGGTCGAAGTCATAGTCCGCGGCTACGTCTCAGGTTCGGGCTGGAAGGACTACCGCCGGACGGGCTCGATCTGCGGTATCGAGCTGCCGCCGGGCCTCCGCGAATCCCAGCGCCTGCCGGAGCCAATCTTCACGCCTTCCACGAAGGCCGAGGTGGGCCACGATGAGAACATCGGCTTCGACGCGATGGTCGCGCTCATCGGCGGTGAAGTCTCGGAGAAGGTCCGCGACGTCGCGCTGCGGCTGTATCGCCGGGGCGCCGACATAGCGGAGAGGGCCGGCATCCTGCTGGCCGACACGAAGTTCGAGCTCGGCACCGCCGTCGACACGGGCGAGCTCATTCTCATCGACGAGGTCCTGACGCCCGACTCCAGCCGGTTCTGGGACGCCTCAGACTACGAGCCGGGGAGAGCCCAGGCCAGCTTCGACAAGCAATTCGTCCGCGACTGGCTTGAGGCGCAGCCCTGGGACAAGACGTACCCGGGCCCGGCGCTGCCGCCCGACGTCGTCGCCGGGACGCGCCGGCGGTACGTGGAGGCGTTCGAGAGGATCACCGGTTCGGGCTTCGAGCGTTACCTGAAGGAGGACGTGGTCGCCTTATGAGCGAGTTCCGTTTTGCCGTCAACGTCCTGCCCAAGCCCGGCATCCTCGATCCGCAGGGTCGAGCCGTGGAGCTGAGGCTGCCGCATCTCAACGTCAGTTCCGTATCGAAGGTTCGCGTCGGGCGCCGGGCCGAGCTGACCGTCACCGCCGGCTCCGAAACCGAGGCCCGGGCCGTCGTCGACGGCCTGGCCCGGGAGCTGCTGAGCAACCCGCTCATCGAGACCTACGCGATCGAGCTCCTGGAGGGCACGTCGTCGGCCGTATCGGCGGAGGCGCCGGGCCGGTGAGAGTCGGGGTCGTCACCTTCCCGGGGTCCAACTCCGACGTCGACGCGCTCAACGCGCTGGCGGTCGCCGGCGCAGAGCCGGTGGCGCTGTGGCACGAGTCGCCGGACCTGGGGGCTGTGTCGGCCGTCATCCTGCCGGGCGGCTTCGCCTACGGCGACTACATTCGAGCCGGGGTGATCGCGCGCTTCTCACCTGTCATGCGTGGCGTCAGAGATTTCGCGGCGGCGGGCGGGCACGTCCTGGGCATCTGCAACGGCTTCCAGGTCCTGGCCGAGTCGGGCCTCGTGCCCGGCGCGCTGCTGCGAAACCGCTCTCTCCGTTTCGTCTGCAGGATCGTGGCCATCAAGCCGGAGCGGCTCGACTCGCCCTTCACCCGCGCGGCGAGCGGCTCCCCGATCCACATCCCGATCGCCCACGGCGAGGGCTGCTACTACGCCGACGAAGCCACGCTCGACGCGCTCGAGGCGAACGGCCGGGTCCTGTTCCGCTACGTTCGCGACGACGGATCACCAGCGCTCGATCCGGACGAACCTGCGAATCCGAACGGCTCCCTGCGGGCCATCGCCGGCGTCTGCAACGCCGCCGGCAACGTGGCCGGCCTGATGCCGCACCCCGAGCGGATGGCCGAAGGCATCCTCGGATCCGACGAGGGCATGCAGCTGATCCGCTCGCTGATCGAGAGCGCGAGTGAATGGGATGCCGCCGGGCGACCCGCTCCCGGGAAGGCCGATGCGGCGGCTGCGAAGACAAAGGTGGGGCCATGGGCGACGTGACGGCGGCTTCGCCCGACCCGGCCGAGCAGCCGGCGGTCCAGCCCGGGTCCGAGCCGCTCCATCGCCGGCTGGGCCTGACCGATGGTGAGCTCGTCGCGATCCGAGGCAAGCTCGGCCGCGACCCCAACCACACCGAGCTGGCGATGTTCAGCGTGATGTGGAGCGAGCACTGCTCGTACAAGAGCTCGAAGCCGCTCCTCAAGACACTGCCGACTCGCGGCCACGGGATGATGGCAGGCATCGGCGACAACGCCGGCGTCGTCCGCATCGGCGATGGGCTGGCCGTGGCCTTCAAGATCGAGAGCCACAACCACCCGTCGGCGGTGGAGCCGTACCAGGGCGCCGCCACCGGGGTCGGCGGCATCCTGCGCGACATCTTCACCATGGGTGCCCGCCCCATCGCAGTGCTGGACGCGCTTCGCTTCGGCGACCCGTCGGACCCGCGCACGCGGCACCTGGTCGACGGCGTCGTCCGCGGCGTCGGCGGCTACGGCAACTGCGTGGGCGTGCCCACGGTCGGCGGCGAGCTCGTCTTCGATCCGTCCTACCAGGGCAACCCGCTCGTCAACGTCATGGCCATTGGCCTGCTCGAGGAGCGGATGCTCATCCTGGCCGAGGCGCCCGGGCCGGGCAACTTCGTCGTCCTGTTCGGTTCTACCACCGGCCGCGACGGCATCGGCGGGGCGAGCGTCCTGGCATCGGCGACGTTCCAGGACGACGATCCGAACAAGCGCCCGACGGTCCAGGTCGGCGACCCGTTCGCGGAGAAGCTCCTGATCGAGGCCAGCCTCGAGCTGATCGATCGCCGGCTCGTGGAGGGGATCCAGGACCTGGGCGCGGGAGGCATCAGCTGCGCCACGTCGGAGTCGGCCGACAGGGCCGGCACGGGCATCCTCCTCGACCTCGACGCGATTCCGCGGCGGGAGCCGGGCATGGCGCCGTGGGAAGTGATGATCTCGGAGTCCCAGGAGCGGATGCTCGCCACCTGCCGGCCGGACAACTATCCGGCGGTGCGCGAGGTCTGCGAGCGCTGGGGGATCCCGGTCGCTCTCGTCGGGCGGGTCACGGCCGATGGCGACATCGCCATCGTCGAGGGTGGCATCGGGCCGGATGGCGAACCGAACCGTGGTGCGAAGGAGATCGCCCGCGTTCCGGCGAAGGCCCTCACCAGCGACGCGATCGTCCACTACCGGCCGGCCACGCCGCCGACCAGACGCCGGCCGGCTCCCGCGCCCGGCATCCCGCTGACTGCCCAGGACGGGCTCCCTCAGCGAGGCATGGACCCGGCCGCGGTCCTGTCCGCGCTTCTCGGCAGCCCAAACCTCTCGAGCCGTCGCTGGGTCTACGAGCAGTACGACGCCTGCGTCGGGAGCAACACCGTCGAGTGGCCGGGCCACGGCGCAGCGGTACTCCGCGTCAAGGGCACCAGGAAGGCGCTCGTGGCGACCACGGACGGCAACCAGGCCGTCAGCGCCATCGATCCGCGTCTTGGGGCGCAGCTTTCGGTCGCAGAAGCCACGCGCAACGTCAGCATCACAGGGGCGCGCCCGCTCGGCATCACCGACTGTCTGAACTATGGCAACCCGGAGCGACCCGAGGCGTTCTGGCAGCTGCAGGAGGCGGTCCTGGGCATCGGGCAGGCCTGCCGGGCGCTCGGAATTCCAGTCACGGGCGGCAACGTCTCGCTCTACAACGAGTACCCGGGCGGCGCGATCTCGCCGACCCCGGAGATCGGCGTTGTCGGCCTGCTGGACGACATCTCGCTGCTCGTGCGGCCGCCCTTCACGACCGAAGGCGACAGCGTCGTCCTCGTCGGCGAGTGCACGCCCGGCGTGGCCGGTTCCGCGTACGCGGCCCTGGCCGGTATCTCGGCAGAGGACGCGCCCCCGGGAATCGACCTCGACCGCGAAGCCGCCCTGCAAACGTTCATCCGCGAGGCCGTCGGCCGCGGCCTGGTGGCGTCGGTCCAGGACGTCTCAGGAGGCGGCTTTGCGGTGGCCGTGGCGGAGTGCTGCCTGTGGAGCGGTCTGGGCGCCAGGCTCCGGCTCGGCGTCCTGGGCTCGCCCGCTATCGAGCTGTTCGGAGAGAGCCCGTCCCGGCTCGTCCTCTCCTGCCGGCCGCGCCTCGCAGCGGCCGTCCAGCTCCTGGCCGGACAGTTCGGGCTGCCTGCAGCGACGCTGGGCACGGTTGGTGGGGAGCGGCTGCGCATCGAGCTCACTGGCCAGGGCGCAACGGGGGCGGCCGAGGAGAGAGGCTCGGGCGTGGCCGACGCCCTGGATGTTTCGCTGAGCGACCTCCGGCACGCCTGGGACCACGGCCTGGCCCGCGCCCTCGGGGTGGAGCCGGCGCCCGACCGTGGATCGGAAACGGCCGTGGCCACAGCCTCGGTCGAGGGGGTCTAGCGGTGTGCGGCATCTTCGGCGCGGTAACGCCGGGCACGGATGCCGCGGCAATGGCCGCCCTCGGCGTCTTCTCGCTGCAGCATCGCGGCCAGGAGTCGGCCGGCATCGCTGTCAGCGATGGCGAGCAGCTGATGCTCTACAAGGATCTCGGGCTGGTCGCCCAGGTCCTCGACGAGCGTCGCCTGCCGAGCCTGCGCGGGTCGCTGGCCATCTCCCACTGCCGCTATTCCACGACCGGGTCCACGATCTGGGAGAACGCTCAGCCGACATTTCGGATGGGCCGGGGCGGCTCGATCGCGATCGGTCACAACGGCAACCTGGTGAACACGAGAGAGCTGCTTTCCAGGCTGGAAGGCGGCAAATCGCGTTTGCCCGCGAGCACCGACACGGAGCTCCTCACCGCTTTGCTGGCGGACGATCCGTCGGGGGACACGGTCGAAGCCCTGAAACGCGTCCTGCCGGCGGTCCAGGGCGCGTACTCACTGGCGATCCTCGACGAGAGGCGGGTCATCGGGGTGCGCGATCCGCACGGCTTCCGGCCGCTCGTCCTCGGTCGGCTCGAGCCGGCGGCCGACGACCCGGAGGGGGCGCACTCGGGCGGCTGGCTGATCAGCTCCGAATCGGCCGCCATCGAAGTCGCCGGCGGGACGGTCGTCCGGGACGTCGAGCCGGGCGAGATCGTGATCCTCGAGCAGGGCAAGGAGCCGGTTTCGGTCCGCTTCGCCGAGGGTCATGAGCAGCTGTGCGTATTCGAGCTGATCTACTTCGGCCGGCCGGATTCGTACATGCTCGGCCGAAACCTGTACGAGTCCCGGCGCCGCATGGGCGTGGCCCTGGCGGCCGAAGCCCCGGTCGCCGCCGACCTGGTGATGCCCGTCCCGGACACCGGCGCGGCAGCGGCGGCCGGGTTCGCCGAGGGCGCGAATCTGCCGTACCGCGAGGGCATGGTCCGCAACCGCTACTCCGGCCGGACATTCATCCAGCCGTCTCAGGCGATGCGCCAGCGCGGCGTCACCGTCAAGCTGAGCCCACTTCGTGAAGTCGTCGCCGGTCGGCGGCTCGCCGTCGTCGACGACTCGATCGTCCGCGGCACGACCACTCGCGGGATCGTGGCATTGCTGCGAAAGGCCGGCGCTCGAGAGGTTCATCTCCGCGTCAGCTCGCCGCCGATCCACCATCCTTGCTTCTACGGCATCGACACGCAGATCGAGACCGAGCTGATCGCGTCCACTCATTCGGTGGAGGAGATCCGCGAGTTTGTGGGCGCGGACTCGCTCAGCTTCCTTTCCATCGGCGGCGTACTTCAGGCGCTCGATCTGCCGTACGACCGCTTCTGCTTCGCCTGCTTCGACGGCCGATACCCGGTGCCGGTCCCTTACGACACCGCCCGCCATAAGTTCGTCCTCGAGGACGCCGAGGGCGAACCGGTGTCGCGGGGCGAGGCCGAGGCGGTCGCCATGATTCATCCGCATGAGTGACCCGAGTGGGGCGGACCGCCGAGGCGCCGGTGGCCCGAGAAACGGTGCCAGAGGGGGCGGCACCTGGGACGCCTACCGACTCGCCGGAGTCGACATCCAAGCCGGCGAGCGGGCCGTCGAGCTCATGCGCGCCTCGGTCGCGGCCACGCGGCGGCCCGAGGTAATAGGAGGCCTGGGCGGATTCGCGTCCGCCGTGGTCGTGCCGTCGGGACTTCGGGAGCCGGTCCTCGTCAGCTCCACGGACGGCGTGGGTACCAAGACGGCGATCGCGACGGCCATGGGCCGGTACGACACCGTCGGCCATGACCTCGTGGCGATGTGCGCCGACGACGTCGTATGCGCCGGAGCGGAACCGGTGTTCTTCCTGGACTACATCGCGGTGGGTCGGGTCATTCCAGAGCGCGTGGCGGAGATGGTGGGCTCAATCGCGGACGGCTGCAGGCTGGCCGGCTGCTCGCTGGTCGGGGGCGAGACGGCCGAGCACCCGGGGCTGATGGAGCCCGACGAGTTTGACCTGGCCGGTTTCTGCGTCGGCGTCGTGGAACGTGACCGGATGATCGACGGGACTGCTGTCCGAGCGGGCGACGCCCTCATCGGGATCGCCTCGTCGGGTCTGCACAGCAACGGATTCTCTCTGGTGAGGCGGATTCTCGGCGATGCCGGCGTTCTGCTGGACGAGGGCTATGCGGAGCTGGTGGGCAGGATCCTGGGCCCGGCCACGGTGCCCGAGCGTGACAGGTTGTCTTTGAGCATCGGCGAGGTGCTGCTGACCCCGGCCCGGATCTACTCCGGATCCATTCTGCGTCTGCGCAGGCGGCTCGACGAGGCCGGGTCGGCGCTCAACGGCCTGGCCCATATCACCGGCGGGGGACTGCCCGGCAACGTGCCGCGGATGATGCCGGGCGGTCTGGGCGCGCTCGTCCATCCAGGAGCCTGGCCGATGCCCTCGGTCATGAAGCTGATCGGTGCGCTGGGCGGGCTCTCGGACGCCGAGTTGCGCTCGACCTTCAACGGCGGCCTGGGGATGGTCTGTGCGGTGCCGCCCGGAGCGGTCGACGCGGCGATCGCCGGCCTGGCGGCGGACGGTCTGATCGGCTGGCGGGTCGGTGAAGTGGTGGCGGTCGGAGGGGCCGAGGCGCGCTATCGGGAATCGTAGGCAGGTTCCGGTCGGTCGGATCGCCCTGACGGGCGCCCGCACGGCCGGACGCAGGAGGAGCGGCATGGCACACAGGATCGCGGTGGGCGCCTCCGGGACGGGCAGCAACCTGCGGGCCCTGCACGCGGCCGCGGTTCGTGGCGCGCTCGATGCCCGGATAGCCCTGGTCTTCGCCGATCGTCCCTGTGCCGCAATGGAGTGGGCGGTCGAGCAGGGGATCGAAACGCTGCTGGTACCGGCCGCGCCACGAGGCGACGTCGCGGCCCGGGAAGAGGAGGACCGCGTCCTGGCCGAAACGATCTCGGCCGTTGACCCGGCCCTGGTTGTCCTCGCCGGGTACATGCGGATCGTCGGACCGGCGATGCTGGCCGGGTTCTCCGGCAGGATGCTGAACCTGCACCCGTCGCTGCTGCCGTCCTTCGCCGGCGCCTGTGCCGTCCGCGACGCCCTTGCCGCCGGTGTGAAGGTGACCGGCGTGACCGTCCATTTCGTCGACGCCTCGCTCGACGGCGGCCCGATCATCCTGCAGGAATCCGTTCCTATCCTGCCGGGCGAGGCCGAAGAGGCGCTGTTGGAGCGGATCCATGCGGTCGAGCACCGGCTGCTGCCGCGGGCGGTCGGCCTTGCTCTCGCCGGCGCCCTCACGATCGAACCCGATGGCCGGACGGTTCGAATCGATGCCGCCCGGGCGGCCGAGATGATGCCGGTGCCGAAGCGGGCCCTGCTGTCCGTTTCCGACAAGACCGGACTGGCCGAGTTCGCTGCGGGGCTGGTTCGCCTCGGCTTCGAGCTGGTTTCGACCGGGGGCACGGCGCGCGTCTTGCGAGCGGCGGGACTTCCGGTGACGGACGTGGCGGCGGTCACCGGCTTCCAGGAGATGCTCGACGGGCGCGTCAAGACGCTCCACCCGCGGGTCCACGGCGGCATCCTGGCCGATCGACGGCTGGCGTCGCATCGCGAGCAGCTCGCCGCGGCCGCCATCGATCCGTTCGATCTTGTCGTCGTCAACTTGTATCCGTTCGCCGCCGCGGCCGAGAAGCCCGGCGTCTCGCTTGACGCCCTGGTCGAAGAGATCGACATCGGCGGGCCGTCGCTGGTTCGGGCGGCGGCGAAGAACCACGCATCCGTGGCCATCGTGACTTCGCCCGCGCGATACGCGGCCGTCCTGACCGAGCTGGAGGTGAACGGGCGAGTGGGGGAGGGGCTGCGCTCGGCCCTGGCGGTGGCAGCCTTCCGCCACACCGGCGCCTACGACGCCCGCATCGCCGCCGAGCTACCGGGGCGGATGGCCTCGGCCGGCGTTCCGCTTCCGGACGAGCCGGGTCTCCCGGGTTCCGCCGACCCGTACCCGACGACGCTGGTCGTGGGCTTGGAGAAGGTCGAGACTCTGCGCTACGGCGAGAACCCTCACCAGCGGGCGGCCCGCTATCGCCGCCCCGGGACGCGGAAGTGGGCGGGGCCGTTTGCCCTGGGCGGGGCCATCCTCCAGGGCAAGGCCCTCAGCTACAACAACGTCCTCGACGCGTCAGCCGCCGATGCCATCGCCCGCAGCCTGCGCGGCCCGGCCTGCGTCGTGGTCAAGCACACCAACCCGTGTGGAGCGGCCGAGCGCCCGACCCTCGTCGAAGCGTGGCGGGCCACCCTGGCCGGCGACCCCGTGTCCGCGTTCGGCGGAGTGGTGGCACTGACTCGAGCAGTCGACGCCGCCACGGCCGAGGGCCTCGCCTCGATCTTCCTCGAAGTTATCGTGGCCCCGTCCTACGCGCCGAAGGCGCTGGCGATCCTGGCCCGGAAGACGAACCTTCGGCTGCTCGAGGATCCCGTCCTGGGATCCGGCGCGATCCCGCCGGCCCCGGACCCGTTCGGCTCCATCCGGGTCGCCGGCGGCGGAGTTCTGGTGACGACCCCGGACGTGGTTCCGGATGACCCGTCGACCTGGAAGCTGGCCACGACCCGAGTCCCGTCGGCCGGAGAGATGCGCGACCTCGACCTTGCCTGGCGGCTGTGCCGCGCCACGGTTTCCAATGCCATCGTGCTGGTCAAAGACGGAATGGAGATCGGCCTGGGTTCGGGCCAGACGAGCCGTGTCGACGCCGCCCGCCAGGCCGTTGCCAAGGCGGTCGCCTTCCACGGCGCGGATGCCCTGCGGGGCGCCGCCTGCGGCTCGGACGCGTTCTACCCGTTCCCCGACGCGGTCCAGGTCTGCCTCGACGCAGGCGTGACGGCTTTCGCCCAGCCGGGCGGCTCGGTGCGCGACGCGGAGGCGATCGAGGCCGCGGAGAGGGCCGGCGCCTCGATGCTGATCACTGGCGTTCGCCATTTCCGCCACTGAGCGGTGGGCCGCGGGCCGGCGGGCTTCCCGACGTGGGCCTGCTCGGGTGTGTTTGGGTCTGGTTGCGACTCCGGGTCGGGGCCTAGACTACGGGACACCGCATCGGGGGGCGCAGAGGGAGGGTGGATCGTGGCCAGGCCGCTTCAGTTGGGTGTGGCGAAGCAGCTTCGGGTTGCGGGCCTGATTCGGCTTGGGATCGCCGTGGCTGCGTTCTCTGCCGGCCTGCTGCTGGTCCTCGGGACCCAGTTCGCTGCGCATGCGTCGACTCCCGGAGGATCGCCGGATCTGGCCTTGAAGCCGGCCCTCCAGGACAACCCGGATTGTGACGACGACGATGACGATCCGGTCGTGTGCTTCGGACCGTTGGGCCAGCTTGCGGACGTGTTCGCCGCGGACAACACCACGGCGCCTGCGCCGGCGGACTCCGATCTGGGTGGCGTCGCCGCTACCGGCGTGCTCCTGATGTCCATAGGCGGGGCGGTTGTGGCGTCCTCCGCCGGCGGCGTGGCCGGGTTCGTGGGCGGGGCGGTGAGCGGGGGGACTGGCTTCGGGGGGGCAACCGGGGGAACCGGCGGCGGACTGGGCGGTGCGGGTGGTGCGGGCGGCGCGGGTGGTGGCGGTGGCGGCGTGGGCGGCGCGGGTGGTGGCGGTGGCGGCTCCGCGGCGAGTGCGGCCGGAGGTGCCGGGGGAACCGGCGGCGGACTGGGCGGCTCGGGTGGTGCCGGAGGTGGCGTCGGCGGCTCCGCGGCAAGTGCGGCCGGAGCCGGGCATGGCGCCATCGGACCCGGCCTGTTGACTCCGTCCCACGCCGCTGGATCCGTCGGTTGGGCTGCAGCCGCTTCCGGGGCCCACGCCACTGCCCTTGGCGTGGTTCCGGCGGTCAGCGGCCTCAGCCTGCCCCTGCCACGGGCCGAGCTGATCCAGGGCGGCCTGAGCATCTTCCGCTCGATGAAGCGCGTGACCGACGAGGCCGATCCGACCGGCTACAACACCGGCGACCTGACCCAGATCGTTGGCGATGCGGCCGGTATCGCGGCACTGGCCAGCGTCCTCGCGCCGGGGATCGGTCTGATATCGCTGGCCACGGCTGGCGCCGCAACGGCCACCGATGTGAAGGCGCCGCAGGAGATCTTCGCGCAGATGCGCCGCAACTTCGGCCGGCTCGGGTACATGCAGGGAGTTGTGGACGAGAACGTCAGCCACGCCGACCGGGACCTCGGCGACCTCGATCCGGCCTCTGCCCATCCGCCGGCCGACGAACCGCCGCCGACGGACCTGGCGGCGCTTTCGGCGATGGATCTCAAGGACGCCCGGAAGTACTGGGCGGGCAAGGCCGACGCGGCGTTCGAGGCCCTCGCGCGAGCCCAGCAAGAGCTCGACGAGGCGGACGATCGTCGCGGCAGCCTGGCTCACCAGATCGACGCTGTTGGGGACCTTCTCGGGCGAGTCGATGCCGCCGCGTCGGTCGGGTTGCCCCAGTACCTCGCGGGCATCATGTCGTTTGGCCGTGGCTGGTACTTCGCAGGCGACTCCGCGAAGATGGCTGCGGCGCTCCGCCAGAGCTTCGCAGGGGCCCGTGTCGGGGGCGTCACGCATCCGCGACAACTCGCCGGCAGGACTCCGACCTCACCTCCACCCACAGAGGCGACTGGGCCGTCGTCAATGACCCTCGCGCAGTGGGCGGCGAGCCAGGGCGTGGCCGACGGGCGGCTGGCGGTTCTCCAGGCCCTGGCCGGTCTCGAACGTTGGCGCGGCTTCTATGACGCTCTCGCCGGCTCGGTCCAGGTCGAGATCAACAGGCTGCGGGCCGAGGCCGATGTCGCGGTGGCCGTTCGTCGTGACCTGGCCGCGGAAGTCCAGCGTCGCGCCCTCGACGGGACGACGATATGAACATCTACCAGGCGATCGCCCTCGTCAGCGCGGCCCTGGCCGTGGCCGCCGGGTCGTGGGATGCGTACCGGCTGCGCCACGAGCAGCGCTACTCGAGGCCCGTCATGGTCATCACTGCCGGTGGACCGATCCTGTCGCTGTGGCTGTACTTGACCGTCACGGGGTTGTCGCTCAAGCAGCCCGTCTCGATCGCGCTGTTCGCGGTTGGTGCAATCGCCGGCGCCTTCGTCGCGAATCGCGCGAAGCTGTCCGAGGTAGGGTCGAGCGGGCAAGTCCGCATCGTAGGCGCATCGTGGCTGGCGCTGCCGGCCGCACTCGCCGTCGCTGCTTTGCAGGGCTCGGGCGCTCTTGGTTCGCTTGCGGGCCAGGTCCTGTCGCTCGCCGCGCTTGAGGCAGCAGTCGCCTTCGGCGTCGCATCCGCCGGGATGCTTGTGTACCGCCGCTCGACCGTTGGCCCGTCGGCACCGAGGGTGGTCGTCCCGGCTGGGATATCCCCGTTGTGGTGGTCAGCGCCGCGGGAACCTGCCAGATCCACACGCGGTCAGCGCGGCTACGAGTCCACGCAGCGCTTGTGGGGACCCTTCGCTTCAGGATCTGCCACCCGCAGGTCCGGGTGCCACGGGTGCATGGCCGGTTACCGGTGGGGTCTGAGCCACACACGGCGGGCTTGCGATCGCCCCGCCTGATACCATCGGGCGCCATGAGCCCCGCCGATCGCTACTACATCACTACCTCCATCGCCTATGCCAACAACCGGCCGGGATTGCACACCCTGTACGAGGTGATCGGGGCGGACGTTCTCGCGCGCTGGTACCGGATGAAGGGCGTCGAGACGCGCTTTCTGACCGGGACGGACGAGCACTCGGTCAACATCGCCCAGCGGGCAGCGGAGCTCGGCAGAACCCCCAGGCAGCTGGTAGACGAGAATGTCGGGCTCTTCCGTGCGGCCGAGGATGCCCTGTTGATCACTCCCGACCGGTTCATTCGAACGACCGATCCCGACCATGTCCGCGCCGCCCAGGAGATGGTTCGGCGGGCCCATACCAACGGCGACATCTACCTGGGCAAGTACGAAGGCTGGTACTGCCCGGCTGAGGGCTTCAAGACGCCGTCCGATGTGACCGAGACCGCCGAAGGAACGCTCTGCCCCAACCACCCCACGATCCCGCTTCAATGGCTGTCGGAGCACAACTGGTTCTTCCGCCTCTCGGCCTACCAGGAGCGCCTGGAGCGCCACTTCGAGGAGCATCCCGACTTCGCCCAGCCGGACTACCGGCGCAACGAGATGCTCGGCTTCATCCGGGGCGGTCTCGAGGACTTCTCGATCAGCCGGGCCGGCGCGACCTGGGGCATCCCATTCCCGCTGATGCCGGACGGATCTTCGTCGCAGCGCCCCGACGGGACGTGGGATCCAGCGGCCGGGACGATCTACGTCTGGTACGACGCCCTGATCAACTACGTCACCGGCGCCGGCTTCCCCGACGACGCCGGCGCCTTCACGCGCTGGTGGCCGGCCGATCTCCACGTCATCGGCAAGGACATTGCCCGCTTCCACACGATCTACTGGCCGGCGATGCTGTGGAGCGCCGGGCTGGAGGCGCCGCGCCACGTCTGGATCCACGGCTGGCTGCTCGCCCAGGGCGAGCGGATGAGCAAGAGCCTGGGAAACTTCCTCGATCCGGTGGACGTAGTTCGAACGCTCGGCGCGGACGGGGCCCGGTACGTGACGCTGCGCGAGGTCGCCTTCGACCGCGACACCGACGTCTCGTGGAACTCGTTCGTGCGCCGCTACAACGCCGACCTGGCGAACGACTTCGGCAACCTGCTGAACCGGACGGTCTCCATGGCGAATCGCTACGTCGGCGGCGAACGACCGGCACCCGGTCCAGAGGCCTGGCTGGCCAAACTGTGGGCCGAGACGCTGTCCACATATCGAGGGCGCCTGGAGAGTTGCCTGCTCCACGACGCGCTGGCGGTGCTATGGGAGTTCGTTGGGGCGGCGAACAGGCTGGTGGAAGCAGAGCAGCCGTGGTCGCTTGCGAAGTCGGTGAAGGCAGGAGACGAGGAAGCCGGCGCGCGGCTGCACGCCGTGTTGGGTGACCTGGTCGAGGCCTGCCGGCTGATCGCGCTGGCAGCGGCACCGTTCATTCCGACGGCAACGCCGCGAGCCCTGGCCCAGCTCGGTTACGTGTATCCCTACGCCGCGGACGGCAACGGCGGGCCCGCGCTCCTGGACGAGCTGAGGTGGGGCGCCCACGCTGGCGATGCCGGGCGGCTGGCGGTGGCCGAGCCCCTGTTCCCGCGCATCGAAACCGAGACCGCCGCTCCGGCCGCGGGCTGAGCTTGCGCCGTCGGGCACGCCGATGAGGCTCGTCGACAGCCACGCACACCTCCAGGCCGGCGCTTTTGAGACTGATCGAGCCGTCGTGATCGCGGCCGCGCGCGCGGCAGGCGTCGAGCGGTTGCTGGTTCCAGGTTGGGATGCCGGCTCAGCGGCGGCGGCGGTTCGGCTCGCGATCGAAACGGACTGGATCGACGCGGCCGTGGGAATCCATCCCCACGATGCCGCGCCCGCGGGCGACGCTGATCGGGCGGCGATCGTGCGCCTGGCGGCCGAGCCGCGCGTCGTCGCGATCGGGGAGACCGGCCTTGACTTCGACCGTATGCACTCGCCGGCGGAGGCGCAGCTCGCGAACCTCCGATGCCACCTGCGCCTCGCTTTGGACACGGGCAAGCCGGCGATCCTCCATTGCCGGTCCGCGGTGGGTCGGCGCGACGCCCAGGACGCGTTGGTGGCCGAGCTCCGCGCTGCCGGCTTCGGGGGAGCGACAGCTCGAGGCGCGTTCGGGGATCGCCCGCCAGCGGTTCTGCACTCGTTCTCCGGGCCGCTCGACTACGCCGCCACGGCTCTGGACCTCGGGCTGGCGATCTCGTTCAGCGGCCTTGTCTTTCGTCGCGGCGAGGAAGCCTCGGCCGGTGTCGCCCGGCTGGTCCCGCACGACCGGCTGCTGATCGAGACCGACGCGCCGTACCTGGCCCCGCCCGGAGTGCCGCGCGGCGGGGCGCCCGGGTTCTCCGGCCGTCGTAACTCGCCCGAGTGGGTCCGTCTCACGGCGGAGTGGCTCGCGGAGCGCCGCGGCGAAACGCCGGACACAATCGGCAGCAACCTGGTCGCGGCCTACGACGCCACTTTCCGGAGCCGCTCCCGCGACTGAGGCGGACTCGACGTGACTGGCCGGGGTCTGGCAGAAGATATCCCGAGCCCGGATCAGGCCCTCTTGCGAGCCTTCCAGACCTCTTCGCTCGGCCAGCGGCGTGCCCAGGCCGGGTCGACCCAGGGGTATCTGGTCGTGGCTCCTTCGGGTACCTGGATCTCGATCAGGTCTTCGATCTCGAAGCCGCTGGCGCGCAGCAGCCGGATCATCTCGCCGTGGGGCAGGTGGAACTCCACCGAGTTGTCGTCCGGCCAGTCAAACCGACAGGCGCCGAACTGGTCCCTGAGGAGGCGGTCCGTCGGTGGCTTATCGTCCGCGTCGGGGCTGCACAGGATGAACATGAAGGCGCTGCCGAGGAAGGTGAGTCGACCGCCCGGGCGGAGGAGGCGGCCCGCTTCGGGTATCCAGCGGTAAGGGTCGGCCCAGATGGCCGCGCCGTACTCGGAGATCGCGAAATCGAACGACGCGTCGGGGCAGGGGACCGACTCGGCATTGCCGAACAGGAGCGGGAAATCGAGCCCATGTTGGGCCTGGAGGCGGCGTGCAGTCTCCAGCTGCTTGGGCGAGTTGTCGATGCCGACGGGACGCGCACCCAGTCGGGCGAGCCACGCGCAGACATACGCGGTGCCGCAGCCCAGCTCGATGACGTCCAGGCCGCTGACGTCGCCGAGCATCTCAAGCTGGCTCTCCGGTATGCCCCAGATTCCCCAGGCGGGTTCGGCCCGAGCCCAGCTGCGTTCGCCCGGGGCGACCCACCCGGCTGCCCACGCGTCCCAGGCGGCCCGATTGCGCAGCACGTAGTCGGGCAGCTCGGGATTCATCTCCGCTCCTTCCGTTCGACGGGGACCGCTGGAACGCGCAGCCCATGGTCCGAAGACCTGCGGACCGCGGGTCGCGCCGGTTGGCTGGCTTGATTCTGCGCCACGGCGCAATGCAGGCCCTGGCGCCATGCAGGCCCTGGCGAGGCCTGCTTGCTTGACATCCAGAACGGCCGTCGCTAGGCTGTTAGCACTCTCGATGGTAGAGTGCTAATCGACGGACGGGCATTGCGAGGGCGCGGCGGCGCGGACCTCCGGGTCCGCAAACGCAGCGCTACAGGCCCGCGGGCCTCGCAGCCTCGGCCGGTCGAGGATTTCGGGCAAGGGCGTTCGTGCCGGTCCGCGCCGGCGCGGGCCACATCCAGGAGTTGTGACGGCGGCTTCGGCCGCCGCCTTCAGGAGGTACTGCGCGTTGGCAACTGCCACTGCGACCAGCAGGAAGCTGAAGCCCCTTGGCGATCGCGTCGTCGTCAAGCCGACCCCTCGCGAGGACGTCACCAAGACCGGCATCGTCCTGCCGGACACGGCCAAGGAAAAGCCCCAGGAGGGGGTCGTTATTGCCGCCGGACCGGGCAAGACGCTCGACGACGGCAAGCGCGAACCCATGGACCTCAAGGTTGGCGATCGGGTCCTGTACGCGAAGTACGCCGGCACCGAGTTCAAGGTGGACGGCGAGGATCTTCTGATCGTCAGCCAGAAGGATGTCCTGGCGATCGTCGAGGACTAAGGGCGGCCGGATGATGTCGCCGATCACGGACTCGGCCCCGGGCATGACCTGGGCGGCCGGAGCAATGCGGAGGATAGACAGACTTGGCTAAGCAGCTCGTATTCGACGAGACCGCTCGTCGATCCCTCAAGCGCGGCGTGGACCGCCTTGCCGAGGCGGTCAAGATCACCATAGGCCCGAAGGGCCGGAACGTCGTCCTTGACAAGAAGTTCGGCTCGCCCACGATCACGAACGACGGCGTCACGATTGCCCGCGACATCGAGCTCGAAGATCCGTTCGAGAACATGGGCGCCCAGCTCCTCAAGGAAGTTGCGACCAAGACCGACGATGTCGCCGGCGACGGCACGACCACCGCCGTCGTCCTGGGCCAGGCGATGATCAACGAAGGCATTCGCAACGTGACCGCGGGCGCCAACCCGATGCAGATCCGTGTCGGCATCGAGAAAGCCGTCGAAGCCGTGGTCGCCGAGATCAAGAAGCAGTCCCGCCCGATCGACTCGCGCGAGGAGATCGCGGCCATCGCCACCATCTCGGCCGCCGATCCGGAAGTCGGCGACATCATCGCCGAGGTGATGGACAAGGTCGGCAAGGACGGCGTCGTCACCGTCGAGGAAGGCCAGTCCCTCGGGCTCGAGAAGGAATACACCGAGGGAATGCAGTTCGACCGCGGCTACATCTCCGCCTATTTCGTGACCAACCCGGATCGAATGGAAACGGTCCTCGACAACCCGCGCATCCTGATCACCGACCGCAAGATCTCGGCCGTCCCGGACATGCTCCCGGCTCTCGAGAAGGCCGTCCAGATCGGCAAGCCTCTCCTGATCATTGCCGAGGACGTCGACGGTGAGGCTCTGGCTACGCTGGTTGTCAACAAGCTCCGCGGCACCGTCCAGGTTCTTGCCGCCAAAGCTCCCGGCTTCGGCGATCGGCGCAAGGAGATGCTCCGCGACATTGCCATCCTGACCGGCGGCACCGTCATCAGCGAGGAGATCGGGCGCAAGCTCGACTCCGTGACCATCGAGGACCTCGGCGAGGCCCGGCGGGTCGTCGCCACCAAGGACGACACCACGATCGTGGACGGCGCCGGTGCGCCCGAGGCCGTCAAGGCTCGCATCGCCCAGATCCGCGCCCAGGTCGAGGAAACCACGTCCGACTACGACCGCGAGAAGCTCCAGGAGCGCCTGGCCAAGCTCGCCGGCGGCGTGGCCGTGATCAAGGTGGGCGCCGCCACCGAGGTCGAGCTCAAGGAGAAGAAGCATCGCATCGAGGACGCTCTGTCCACGGTGCGGGCCGGTATAGAAGAAGGCATGGTCGCGGGCGGTGGTGCGACCCTGCTGCATGCGCAGACGGTGCTCGACAAGCTCAAGCTCAAGGATGCCGACGCCCAGGTCGGCGTCGACATAGTCCGCCGGGCCCTCGAGTATCCCATCCGCCAGATCGCCGATAACGCCGGCGCGCACGGCGAGGTCGTCGTCGACCAGGTTCGCGGGATGAAGGTCGCCTTCGGCTACGACGCGCTCAAGGGCGACTACGGCGATATGTTCGTGAAGGGCATCGTGGACGCCGCGAAGGTGACCCGTTCCGCCCTCGAGAACGCAGCCTCCATCGCCAAGATGGTCCTGACGACCGAAACCCTGATCACCGACATTCCCGAGAAGAAGGACAGTTCCGCTGGCCGCAACATGGGCGGTCCCGGCGGCGAGATGGATTACTAGTTCCCTTCGCTGCGACTCACGAGGCCCCGGACGACTCGCCCGGGGCCTCGTTCTTTGCCGGGCCTCGGAGGCGAACAGCACTTGCAAAAGGATTGACACGCTGGTTCGGCGTGGGAGACTTGTTGCTCGGACCAAAGACGCAGAGGAGGATTCAGACCATGATCCGCCTACCCAGATCGGCGCTTGCCCTGCTAGTTGGGCTCGTGGTGGTCTTCGCGAGCGCGTGCAGCAGCAGCGGCTCCACCTTCCCAGCTCTGCCCAGCGGCGGCGGGCCCGCTGCGGGTACGCCCGCTGCGGGTACGCCCGGTGGGGGCACGCCCGGTGGGGGTAGCCCCGGTGCCTCGGTCGCCGCCACTGCCAACACCAACGATCCGGAATCGCTCATCTCGCAGATCAACCTCGCGTCCGTGACGTCGTTCCATGTCAACGTCGCCATCAGTGGGACGATCAAGGCCTCGGGTCTTGCCAGCGCGATGGGCAGCTCCGGAGGTGCCCTCACCGGCGACCTCACGCTCGACGGCACGACCATCGACGGCGACGTCGACGTGGCCAACCAGGCCGCCCACCTGACGTTCAGCGTGCCTGCGATGCCGGCGCTCGGGGGCGTCCCGTTGACGGGGGACCTGATCGTCAAGGACTCCGAGCTCTACTACAAGATCAGCCTCCTCGGTGACTTGTACACCAAGACCGATCTGAGCACGCTCACCGGCGACCTTGGCAGCATCGCCAGCGGAGTCACCGTACCCACCCCCGGCCCGTCCGCCCTGTCGGGCGTAACAGATGAAGTCGCCAAGCTGCGCGAGCAGCTCAAAGCCGCCGGCGTGACGGCCACTCTCGTCGGCGTGGAGCAGGTCGACGGGAAGGACGCCTATCACATCTCAATCTCCGTGCCCATGGACGCGCTCAACGGCGCGATAGCCTCGGCAGCGCCGAGCGCCGCGGCGGAGCTGAGCCTCGATTCGGCCACCGTGGACCTGTGGACCTACAAGGACAACTACCAGCTGGCCAAGGTCCAGATTCAGGCTGCTTCATCGACCCTCGGCACTCTCGGTGTCGTCGTCACGGTCACCAACTACAACACCCCGGTCACGATCACGGCCCCGCCGGACAGCGAGATCCAAACCTCGACGCCGTAGCGCGTCCTGCGCCTCAGGCTCGAGCAAGCCACCACGGAACCCCGGACGAGAGCCCGGGGTTCCGTGGCGTTCGGGTGGCCGCCGTGGGCGCTGCCTGCCGGCCCGGCTCAGGTCGATCGAACCCGCCCTGGCCACGCCCGCCGATGGCCGCGGAGGCCCATCGCGAGCGGCTCGCGGCCGGTACCCGGCATCGTTCGCGGGCTTCAGGCGGGGTCCGGCCCAGTCCGGCTAAACTTCGGGCTGCCGCCGAACTCGGCGTCGCCCTGCGCCGGCGTCCTCCAGGTCGTCGGATGTTGGGCCGGCATCTCGCGTGGAGGCTCAAGTGTCTCGTCGGAAGTCGATCGCCATTGCCGCGGCCGGCATGTTGGCCGTCGTGGCTCTCGTCGCGGGTTGCACGTCTGCGGCCCTGACCGACCCCCGCAAGATCCTGTCCAACGCCGAAACGTCATTCAACGCCCTGCAATCCGTGCACTTCCACATCGAGGCCGGCGGCCAGTTCCTCTTCGGCGTCGAGGCGGCAACGCCGACGCCCACGATCGCAGCTTCTCCGACGCCGACGGTTTCGCCCGCCTCAAGCGCCTCGCCCAGCGTTACGGCCTCGGCCAGTGCCGCTCCGTCGTCCTCGGCGAAGGCCGGTGCCTCGGCCACCCCGACGCCCACCCCGACGCCCACTCCGACCCCAACCCCGACTCCGACTCCGACGCCCACCCCCACGCCCACTCCAACGCCGTCCCCGTCCGCCTCTACGTCACCGACCCCGACTCCGACCCCGCTGTTCACGGCAGTCCCCATCTCGCTCAACGGAACAACGGCCGACGGCGACCTCGACTTCACCAACAGCAACGCCCACGTGATCGGCGGCATGCCCGGTCTGCCTGGAGTTTCGGGCGAGCTCATCGTGATCGGTTCCTACGCCTATTACCGCCCCTACGGCGCCACCAAGTTCACCACTGAGGACACTTCGTCGCTGCCGATGAACCCGGCCCTGCCCAGCGGCCCGGCTTACGTCGTGTCCCAGATCCTGGCCGTGGCCGCCGACCCGGGCCTGAGCCCGGTCCTCGTGGGTATCGAGCAGGAGCAATACGGCACCTGCTACCACATCCGCGTCGGCGTGACGCAGAGCGCACTCAACGCCAAGCTCCAGAGCTCGTTCGCCGTCCAGTCCCTCGGCAGCGGCCAGGTCGACCTGTGGATCACCGAGGGCAGCTTCGAGCTGGAGCGGCTCGAGTTCTCGACGAGCGACCCGAACTCGGGCGCCGCGGCCGTCCGACTCGTCCTGTCCAACTGGAACAACGTCTCCCCGATCCTGACGCCTCCCGATAGCGAGCTCGATATCCAGGCCAACCCGACCTGAGCCGGGCGGACCTGAGGGATCTGCCGGGGTCCCGCGAACCGGCAAGGCGGCGCCCGTACAATTCCAGGATGAGTCCACGTCCACGCCACGGGCCGGGCGCCGGCGACCACCACGACCGCGATCGGGCCGCTCCTGAGCTCGCCGACGCAGCGTTGGGGCCGCGCCCCGGCGGACCGCCGGCCGATGCTGGCTTGACCGAGGAGGCGGCCATCGAGAGCGCTCCGGCCGGGCTGCCGTTCACGGTCGAAGAGCCCCCGCCCCCCGACGAGGCTCCCCCTGAGGCCTTCGACGGACCACGCATCGAGCCAGCGGAGCCGTCGCCGTTCGAGCCCGAGCCGGTTGCCCTGGCCGAGCGCCAGGCTGCGACCGATGCGCTGGCCGAGAGGATCCTGGCCCGCCTGAATCCCGAGCAACAGCGGGCCGTCCGGACTACCGACGGCCCCGTCCTGATCCTGGCCGGTGCGGGCAGCGGCAAGACGCGCGTCCTGGCTCATCGAGTCGCCTACCTGGTCGGCGTCAAAGGAATTCGGCCGTGGCAGATCCTGGCCGTCACCTTCACCAACAAGGCGGCAGCCGAGTTGCGTGCCCGCATCATCGGGCTGGTAGGGGAAGAGGCCGGGCGCGAAGTGGCGATGGGCACGTTCCACGCCCTGTGCGCTCGGGTCCTGCGCCGTGAAGGTTCCGCAATCGGGCTCGATCCCCATTTCGTCGTGTACGACACGGACGACCAGGCAGCCTTGATGAAGCAGATCCTGCGAGAGGAGGATCTGCCGATCACGGGCGAGTACAAGCCGAGCGCGATCCTGGGCGCCATCTCCCGGGCGAAGAACGAGATGCTCGATGCGGAGTTCATCGCCGCCAACGCCCACACGCATCGAGAGCGGGAGATCGCCCGACTCTACCGGCACTACCAGGCGCGCCTGAAGGCATCCGCGGCGCTCGATTTCGACGACCTGCTGCTCGAGGCGGTCCGGCTCTTCGACGACGCGCCCTCGGTCCTGGAACGCTACCAGGCTCGATGGCGATACCTGCACGTTGACGAGTACCAGGACACCAACCGGCCGCAGTACCTGTGGGTCAAGGCCCTCGCCGCGAGCCACCACAACCTGTGCGTCGTCGGCGACGACGACCAGTCGATCTACTCCTGGCGGGGCGCGGACATCCGCAACATCCTCGACTTCGAAGGCGACTACCCGGACGCAACCGTGGTCAAGCTCGAGCAGAACTACCGTTCGACGCAGCTGATCCTGGATGCCGCTCACGCCCTCGTGACCCACAACTCCTCGCGCAAGGACAAGAAGCTTTGGACCGATGAGGCCGGCGGCCACCAGATCGGGCGGTTCGAGGCCTACAACGAAGAGGAGGAGGCCGAGTGGATCGCGCGGCAGATCGAGGAGCTCACGGGAGGCCGGGGCTCGTTGCTGACCCGGCGGGCGGATGAGGAAGCCGAGCGCTGGGAGCGCGGCGACGTCGCGGTGATGTACAGGACCAACGCACAGAGCCGGTCTATTGAAGAGGCGTTCCTGCGCTACGGCATCCGCTATCAGCTCGTCGGCGGAACGCGCTTCTACCAGCGCCGCGAGGTCAAGGACGCGCTGGCCTACCTGCGGATCCTGCGCAGCGACACGGATCAGGTCAGCTTCGAGCGGATCCTGAACGTGCCCGCTCGCGGCCTGGGCGAGAAGACCCTCGATGAGCTGAGGGTTGCGGCGGCAGGCGGTCGGACGGTCGGTCGCCGGGGCTCGGTCGAAGGGAGCACGAGCGAAGCGCGCGAGGGCCTGACGGCCGCAGGCACCGCCGCCGGCGCGGCCGCAGGCACCGCCGCCGGCGCGGGCCCGGCCGAAGATTCGACC
Organism: Candidatus Limnocylindrales bacterium; assembly: GCA_049514315.1. Classification (GTDB taxonomy): domain Bacteria; phylum Chloroflexota; class Limnocylindria; order Limnocylindrales; family CSP1-4; genus Fen-1039. The sequence goes on from JBEKVD010000028.1 coordinate 32,622, forward strand.
AAAGGTCCGACGTACTGGGGGGCCATCGTCGATGGAGCGCAGGGACGACTGGGGGCGCTCGGCAGCCGTGCCCGGAGCGCTCTGGGTGGCTTCGTCGCGCTGGTGACGCGGCTGCGGACGCGGATCGGGGTGCTGCCGCTGCCCGAGCTTCTTGATGCGGTGCTGGAGGACTCCGGCTACCGTGCAATGCTGGCCGACGGCTCGGAAGAGGGCGACGAGCGTTGGGCCAACCTGCTCGAGTTGCGTTCCGTGACCACTCGCTACGACGATCTGACGCCCGACGACGCCCTCGACCGCTTCCTTGAAGAAACCGCGCTGGTCTCCGACCAGGATTCGTACGAAGCCGGCGCCGATGCCGTCACGTTGATCACGCTCCATGCCGCCAAGGGGCTCGAGTTCCCGGTCGTCTTCATTGCTGGCCTCGAAGAGGGCGTATTCCCGCACAGCCGGTCGCTCGATGACGAGAAGCAGCTGGAGGAGGAGCGACGTCTCGCCTACGTCGGGATCACGCGGGCGAAGCGGCGCCTTTTCCTTTCGCACGCCGCCAGGCGGGCGACCTGGGGGAGCGGCGGTCTCTCCGTCCCGAGCCGCTTCCTGTTCGAGGTGCCGGCCGGGCTGATGTCGGGGCCTCGGCTGGAGCGGGTCGACGACTTCGACGACGATGTCGGCGACGTCGACCCTGACCTGGTCTTCGGCCGGCGTCTTGGGAGCCGGTTCGGGACGCCGATACGGGCCGGCGGCGGGGCCTACCGAAGCGGCAGCGGTCCTGCCGGAGGCCCAAGGTCGGGGGAGGTCTTCAAGCCGACTCGCGACCTGGGCGCGCGCCGCGAGGCCTTCGACGCCGGCGCCCGGTCGGGCAGCCTCAACGCACCGCGTCGTCTTCCGCCACTCCTATCGGACTCCGA
>JBEKVD010000029.1:0-31739 GCA_049514315.1 Candidatus Limnocylindrales bacterium
ATCCGGGCTCTGCGCCGACGGATCAGCGACGAGGTCTTCCGCCGATTGCGGCATGATGAAGCCGCTCGGGTAGCTCGGCGAGAGTCCCTCGCCGCGGCTGCTTGACATAGGAGTGACGCATGTCACCTGACACCTCCCCCGTGAGCGGTCGGGGGCCGGGCCCCGGCATCCTCCTGTACGGCATGTATGACCTGCGCAGCCTCGATCGGGCGCCGGAGGTTCGGATCGCGATGATGACCGGCGCCCTCTCGCGCCGGGTGCACACGGAGCGAATCGTGGGTGGGCGCCTGGGACGGACCGTCGCCGCCTTCCGCTGGCTGGCTTCGGGCGGATCTCGCCGGGTCGGGGCGGTCTACGTCGAAGCCCCGACTTCCGCGGCCCTGCCCGGCGACCTCGCCTTCCTGGCGCTGATGAGGCTGCTCGGGCGGCCGGTAGGGGTCTACTTCCGCGACGCCTACCAGCTCTTCCGCGATCTCTATCCCAGGCAGCATCGCCGCCAGGTGATCGTGGACCGGGTCTGGCGGGTTACGACGTGGTTTCTGAAGCGCATCGCGACCGTCCGCTACGCGCCCTCGTCCGGCCTTGCTCGCGTCCTCGGCCTTCGGGATGCGGTGCTTCTGCCGCCCGGGACCGACCCGACGCTTCCGGACCTGGGCATCGGTGAGCCGGACCTCGTTGCCGCGATCGTCCAGGTCGGGCCGCGGAGCGGCCTCGAGGCCCTGATCGAGGCCGTGGCGCTCGTTCGCGCGAACCGGCCCCCGGTCCGGCTTCGGATCGTCGCCCGTTCGGCCGACGGCAAGCCGGTGGCGGGTCTGCCCGACTGGGTCGAGGTGGCATCCGCCGGCCGCGACTCGCTCGCGGAAGCGCTGCGTCCCGCGCGGGTCTGCGTGCTGCCCCTGCCGGTGACCGCTTACGCGGATCTGGCCGTGGCCGTTCGCCTGGTCGATCTCCTGGCGTTCGGCAAGCCGATCGTGGCGACCGACGCGGTGGAGTCGCGGGCCCTGATCGAGGCCAGCGGAGCCGGAATCGTGACCCCGGACACCCCGGAGGGCCAGGCCGGCGGGATCCTCCGTCTGCTCGAGGACGATGCGCTGGCGGCCCGCTCCGCCGCGGCCGCCCGGGCCTACGCGGTCGCCCCCGACCACACGTGGGATGCCCGGGCGCGGACCGTGCTCGACACACTCGGCCTGGCCGCGGAGTCCTGACCAGAGGCGCGCACGCCGCCGCTCAGGAGGCCGTGAGAATCTCCGCCAGGCACTCGACGATGTAGTCGACCTCGTCGTCGCCGAGGTCCGGGTATATCGGCAGGGAGATCTCCCGCTCGTACTCCCGCGCCGCGACCGGCAGGTCGGCCGTCTCGTAGTCGTAGGTGCGGCGGTAGTAGGGATGCATATGGAGCGGGATGAAGTGGACGGAGACGGCGATGCCGGCTTCGCCCAGGCGGTCGATCACCGCGGCCCGCCCGATGGAGAGACGGTCCAGGTGCAGCCGAAGCGGGTACAGGTGCCAGGCGTGGACCTCGTCGGCGGCGGGATCTTCCGGCAACTCGACCAGATCGGCCACGCCGGCCGCTCGAACCGCCTGGCCGTAGCGCCGTGCGACCCGCTCGCGCTCGACTCGCATCGCCTCGGCACGCTCGAGCTGGACCAGCCCGATGGCCGCGGCCAGGTCCGTCAGGTTGTACTTGAAGCCCACTTCCTCGATCTCGTAGTACCAGCTGCCGCCGCCTGAGTAGCGCTTCCAGGCGTCGCGAGTCAGGCCGTGGAGTCGCATCGAGCGCGCCCGGTCGGCGATCGCATCGGAGTCCGTTACGAGCATCCCGCCCTCGCCGGTGGTGACCGTCTTGGTGGCGTAGAAGGAGAGGGCGCCGACGTCGCCCCAGGCCCCGGCCTGGCGGCCGCCGCGGCTGCAGGGGAGGGCATGGGCGGCATCCTCGACGACCGCCAGTCCGCGGCCGCGGGCCAGCTCCAGGATCGGCTCCATCCGGGCCAGCCGGCCGCCGTAGTGGACGACCATGATCGCCTTCGTCTCGGGTCGCAGCAGCGGCTCGATGGTCGCTGCCGTAACCATCAGGGTGACCGGATCGACGTCTGCCAGGCGCGGCCGCGCGTCCATGTAGCGGACCACCTCGCCGCAGCTGGCGAAGGTGTAGGTGGGAACGACGACCTCGTCCCCGCCCCGGATGCCGATGGCCTCGAGGGCAAGATGCAGTGCGGCCGTGGCCGAGTTGACGGCGACGGCGTGGGCCGAGCCGACCCTGGCGCGGACGGCCTCCTCGAAGGCGATGCACTTCTGGCCGGTGGTCAGCCAGCGTGAGTCGAGGACCTCGATGACGGCGTCCCGCTCGGCGCCGCCGATCGACGGCCGATGGAAGGGGATGGGGCCGTGAGGCGGACTGGCGTGGCTCCCTGGCTTGTGGATCACGAATCGAGTCCCTTTCCGGGGAGAGACGCCGGGCTCGGCGAGTGCCCGCCCCGGCGGCCGCCCAGCGCCGAAACGTCCCGCAGCAGCTCGCGAACCGCGTCGTCGTCGTGGCGGCGCGCGGCCGGATCGAGCCGCGCCAGGAGCGCTTCCAGCGGCTCACCGACCGGGCCGACGGCGTCCGAGCGGACGCGAAGGATGGAAGGGTGGCCGGTTTGCTCGGTCGTTTCGTGGTCGTAGAAGAGGGCCTCGTGAAGCCGCTCTCCGGCACGCAGGCCGGTGTACACGATCGGCACGCGCGCCGAGTCCAGCCCGGAGAGCCGAATGAGGTCCCGAGCCAGGTCCACGATCCTGACCGCCTCGCCCATGTCCAGGACGTAGATGTCGCCGCTGTCGGCCGTGGCTCCGGCCTGCAGGATCAGGCTGACGGCCTCCGGGATCGTCATGAAGTAGCGCGTCGCGTCGGGGTGGGTGATGGTGATGGGACGGCCCTGCTCCAGCTGACGCTGGAAGGTCGGGATGACGCTTCCGCTCGAGCCCAGGACGTTGCCGAAGCGAACGGCCACGTAGGGCCGGCCGGTGCGGCGGGCACTGGCGACGGTCAGCAGCTCGGCCAGGCGCTTGGTGGCGCCCATCGCCCCGACCGGTTCCACGGCCTTGTCCGTCGAGATGAGCACGAGCCGCTTGACGCCCAGCCGCTCGCAGGCGGAGATGACGTTGCGCGAGCCGACGACGTTGGTCATGAATCCTTCCGCGGGCGAGAGCTCGACGATCGGGACGTGCTTCAGCGCTGCGGCGTGGAAGACGACCTCGGGTCGGGCCCGGCCGATCACGGCGTCGACGGCCTCCGGCGAGCGGATGTCGGCCAGGACGGCCTCGAACACGACGCCCGGGTTGCTCGCGACGCGCTCGGCGAGCTCGCGCTCGATCGACCACAGGTTCTCCTCGTGGTTGTCGACGACGGTGATGAGCCGCGGGCCGACGGCCATGATCTGGCGGACCAGCTCGCCCCCGATCGAGCCGCCGCCACCGGTCACGAGGACGCTCATGCCGTTGAGGTAGCCGGCGACCGCGTCGGTGTCGATCTCCACCGGCTCGCGGCGCAGCAGGTCCTCGACACTGACCTTGCGGACGCGACCGGTGAGCGACTCGCCGCCCAGGAGCTCGCGGGGGTGGGGGACCGTCCGGACCTCCAGCCCCAGCTCCTGGCCGCGCTCGAAGGCCCGTCTGACGGCCGTTCCGGAAGCCGTCGGCATGGCCACGAGCAGCTGGCGGGCGTGCGTGGTGCGGACGGCGGCGGGGAGCCTGTCGGGGCCGCCGAACACCGGCTTGCCCATGAGTCGCGAGCCATGCTTGGCCGGGTCGTCGTCGATGAAGCCGACGACGTCGAGGTGAGCGGCCGGGTCGCGGGCCGCTACGCGAGCGACCGTGGCTCCGGTCTCGCCGGCGCCGTAGACGATCGTCGGGACGATACCGAGCTCTTCGTCCGTCCCGCCCGAGATCCCCCGCCGTTCGAGGTAGGCCCGCAGGGCGAACCGTCCGCCGCCGACGAGGGCCAGGCTCAGCAGCCCCTCTGTGGCGAAGATCGACTTCGGGAATCCCGCGGTCCCGGCGACGCCCGCATAGGCAAGGACGAGGAAGACTCCCACGGTCACGACCGTGCCGACGAGCACTGCCAGGGCGAGCGAGAACATCTCCTGGACCGAGGCGTAGCGCCACTCCCGGCGGTAGATGCCGAAGATGGCGTAGGTCGGGGGCATGAGGACGAGCGGTAGCCAGGCCACGGGCAGGAACGGCGAGATCTTCGGCCCCACGTCGAGCGCGTCGAACTGCAGTCCGAAGCCGGCTACGATGGCGACCAGCGTGGCCAGGATGTCGTAGGCGAAGAGATGTCGCCCGCGGGGCACGAAGTCACGCATCGGCCGGCTCGGCCGCACTGACAGCCGCTGCTCCCTCGATCTCGGCCCGCACGGACGCCGGCAGGCGAACCGTCCGGCCCATGACCGCAGCCGGCGTGTGAGCGAGGATCCAGAGGTCGAGCCCGGGGGATCGGCGGCGCAGATAGGCGGCGTCGATGGCGAGCTTGCCGGGCAGGACCTCCTCGCGGTAGGTCCGCTCCGGATCGCCTGGGGCTATGTGGGCCTCCTCGTCGGCGTTGACCAGCTGGGTCAGTCCCGTGATCCCCGGTCGGGCGGTGAAGACGAGCCGGTGCAGCGGTTGGGTCATGTCCACGAAGCGTGGATCCTCGGGCCGTGGCCCCACGAATCGCATCTCACCGCGAGCCACGTTCCAGAGTTGAGGCAGCTCGTCCAGGTGTGACCGCCGCAGCAGGCGGCCCATCCTGGTGATGCGCGGATCCGAGGCCGAGGTGATGGCGGAGCCCCCGCTCGGCCGGGCCGACATCGTCCGCAGCTTGAAGCACGTGAAGAGCCGGCCCGCCTCGCCGACTCTCGTGGCCGCGTAGATGGCCGGTCCCGGGTCCTCGACCTTCACGGCTATGGCGAGTGCTGCCAGGATCGGCGCCGTCAGGACGGCGCCGATGAAGCCGAGGGCCCGCTGGAGGAGATCCGGCATACGCTGGCGGCACCTCAGGACGGAATGGGCCAGCCGATGATACCCCAGCGTTCCGGCCGGCAGGGCCGCCTGGACGGGCGCGCCGGCACGGGCCGGGACGGACCCTCCGGGCCGCCAGGGCAGGCTGGGACGGGCCGGCAGGGTCGCCCTGGACGGGCACGCCGGGCAGGCTGGGCCGAGCCGCCAGGGCCTCTCGACCGGCCGTCCCCGGCTCGATCCGTCGCCGGGACTAAGCCTGCACTTACAATCGCGCCGATGACCACGACGCAACCTCGCCAGCCCGGGCCGGTGGACGCCGGCCCGCCGCAGGGGGAACGGCCGCTCTCGCTGGCCTTCCTGGGGGATCCGAACAGCATCCACACCCGCCGCTGGGTCGGCTGGTTCGCCGCTCACGGCCACCGGGTGACGATGCTCGTGCCCGAGGGAATGGCCGTTGACGCGGGACTGCCGGACACGATCACGGTGGAACGGTTCAGGCCCTACACGTCGAGCCGGCCCCGACTCCTCGGGGCCTTTCGAGCCCGGCGCTCGCTGGCCGGCGTACTGGGGCGAATCGAACCCGACGTCCTTCACGCCCACTACCTGACCGTTCACGGCTGGCACGCCCGAATGTCCGGCTTCCGGCCGTACGCCATCACGTTGTGGGGGACCGACATCCTCATCACGGCACGGTCCACGCGCCGCGGTCGCCTGTACGCTCGTTGGTCGCTGGCTCCGGCCGGGCTGGTCACGGGCGACTCGGAGCAGCTCGTTCGGGCTGCGGTGGCCGCGGGTGCCCGCCCCGAGCGAACGCACCTGGTCCAGTTCGGCGTCGACACGGAGCGCTTCTCGCCCGGGCCCGATCCGGCGGCCATGCGCGCGCGGCTCGGCCTGGTCGGCAGGCGCGTGGTCTTCTCGCCCCGGAGCATCATGCCGCTGTACCACCACGATGTCGTCCTCGACGCGGTGGCAAGCTTGCCGGCCGACCTGTCCGTGGTCATGACGGATCACCTGGCCCACGAGTCGGAGGTGGCCGCGCTGCGACGTCGGGCCGCCGACCTGGGCCTGTCCGACCGACTGGTGATCGTGCCGCGCGTGGCCCACGGCGAGATGGCCGACATATACCGGCTGGCCGACGTGGTGGTGTCCGTTCCCGCGAGCGATGGCACCCCGGTGACGCTCCTCGAGGCCCTCTCCGTCGGCAGGCCCGTCGTGGCCACGGATCTGCCGAGCGTGCGAGAGTGGCTGGGCGATCTCGATCCGGGGTCGCTCGTGCCCGTCGGCGATGTCGCGGCCACGGTCAGGGCCATCGACGTCGCCCTGACTCGCCCGCAGGCCGAGAGCCTGGATTTGGCCCGCCGGGGCCGGCAGATGATCGAGGAACGGGCCGATCACGACCGAAGCATGGCGGCGGCCGAGGCCCTGTACCGCGACTTGCTCCGCCGGCCCTGACGGCCCCCGGCCGGGCCCCCTCGGCCCGCGCACCCGGCGCCGGGCCGGCGACTCAAAGCTGACCTTGGGCCTCGCGCACGATCAGGTCTACGCTCGAGTTGAGGTCGTAGCCCGCCCGCCAGCCCAGGACCCGGGTCGCCAGCGACACGTCGGCGACCTGCCATGGAACCTCGGCCGATCGGGGTGAGCCCGTACCGCCCTCCTCGATGCGACCGTCGAAGCCGAACCGCGCGGCGAGGGCTTCTACCATCTCCCTGGCCGTGTGGGCCGTGCCCGAGCCGACGTTGATGATCCGGGCGGTCAACTTCTCCGCGACGCAGGCTGCCGCTGCCGCCGCCGCCACGTCCCGGGTATCGACGAAGTCGCGGACGGCATCGAGCGGGCCCAACTCCACGACCCCGGCGTGCGTCGACTGCGCCCGCCGGAGGGCCCCGAGGGCCGCCCCGACCAGCGTGCTCGGCGGCATCGCCGGGCCGACGGCGTTGAAGACCCTCAGCACCACGCCATCTACGGCTCTGGACTCGGTCGCGGCAACGACGAGCCCGGTCGCCGCCAGCTTGGAGATGCCGTAGGCGTTCACCGGACGCGCCGCGGCCGTCTCTCGGACCGCCCTCCCGGACGGGCCCGGCCCGTATTCGGCGGCGGAGCCGATCTGGACGAACCTCAGCGGCGCCGCCGGACGCTCGAAGATCTCGAGCAGACGGGCGGTGACCAGGGCGTTCGACCGCAGCAGCTCGAAGGCGGAGCCCTGGGTCGCGCCGGTGCAATTCACGACGGCCGCCGGCGTGAGCTCGCGCAGCTGCCGGGCGACGCCCCGATCGCCGTCCAGCAGGTCGAGATCGAGCCATCGATCTTCGAAGCCCTCGGGCGGCGGTCCTAATCCGACGCCGACCAGCTCCCTCCCGGGCTGGAGCCGGACGGCTTCGCAGACCCGGCGGCCTATGAAGCCGCTGCCGCCACAAACCAGGGTGACGGCCACTCAGGGTTCCGGCAGCAGGTGCGACCGCAGGCCCGAGAACTCGGCGTTGGCCCGGTCGTAGTCCTCGGGACGTCCGATGTCGAGCCAGAATCCGTCGAACTCGTAGGCGGCCGGCGGCCTTCCGGCGGCCAGCAGGTCGAGGACCAGGCGGTCGAACCCGAGGGCCTCGCCCTTCGGATACGAGGCCAGCGTCGAGCGCGAGAGGGCGTAGACACCCATGCTGACCTGGTAGTCGAGCCTGGGCTTCTCGCTGAAGCCCACGACAAGGCCCGCATCGACGGATAGGACGCCGAAGTCGACTTCGACCTGGCGCCGGTACGTGGCGATGGTCATCGGTGCCGCCGAACTCTCGTGGGCTGAGAGCAGATCGGAGTAGCGCAGGTCGGTGAGGATGTCGCCGTTGAGGACGAGGAACCGCTCCGGCAGACGATCCAGGATTGCCACCACGGGCCCCATCGTGCTCAGCGGCTTGTCCTCGGTGGCGTAGTCGACCTTGAGGCCCCACTGCGCGCCGCTGCCGACGTAGGCCCGGATCAGCTCGCCCAGGTGCCCGATCGCGATCGTGACCCGCCGAAATCCGTCGTGGGCCAGCTGGCGCAGGACGATCTCCAGGATCGCCGACTCATCGCCGATTGGGACCAGCGGCTTGGGGATCGTGGTCGTGTAGGGCCGCAACCGGGTGCCCTTGCCGCCGGCCAGGATGACCGCGTGCGGAGCGCTCATATGGTGTAGCCGGTCCACTTGTAGCGGGCCAGGTTGGCGGGCCGAGCGAGCCATTCGGCTGTCTGAGCGATGCCATCCGCCAGCTCGACCTCCGGGCGCCAGCCGGTCGCCCCGCGCAGCCGCGTGCTGTCGCAGACCAGGCGCATGACCTCAGAGTTGACGGGCCGGAGACGCGCGGCGTCCTGGGTGACCCGCGCCTTCTTACCGGTGACGCGGCAGATCAGCCCGGCCAGGTCGCCGATCGAAATCTCAACCCCCGTCCCCGCGTTCAGGACGTGGCCCACGACCGCATCCGCGGGAGCTTCGCCGACCGCCACGAAGGCTCGCACCGTGTCGGCGACGAAGGTGAAGTCGCGCGTCGAGCGCGTCTCCCCCAGGTGGATCTCCGTGGCACCGCCGCCGAGCTGGGACAGGATCGTCGGGATGACGGCTCGATTCGACTGGCGCGGCCCAAAGGTGTTGAAGGGCCGCAGGGTTGTCACCGGCAGATCGAACGAGAGGTGGAAGCTCTCGGCCAGCTTGTCGGCGCCGATCTTCGAGGCCGAGTACGGCGATTGGCCCTGAAGCGGGTGGTCCTCCGCGATCGGCACCGCTCGGGCCGTGCCGTACACCTCGCTCGTGGAGGTGTGGACGATCCGCGGCGTGCCGAGCTGGCGGGTCGTCTCCAGGACGTTCAGCGTGCCGACGACGTTGGTGTCGACGTAGGAACGCGGCGAGCGGTAGGAGTAGGGGATCGCGATCAGGGCGGCCAGGTGGTACAGCACGTCCGCGCCCTCGGCGAGTTCGCGGACCGAGGCCGGATCGCGCACGTCGCCGAGCAGGACGTCGACGTTTGCCAGGATGTCGGGCGAAAGGGCGTCGAGCCAGCCCCAGGAGTTGAAGGAGTTGTAGAGAACCATCGCCCGCACGCGGTAGCCCCGCTGAACGAGCGCCTCGACGAGATGCGAGCCGATGAAACCCTCGCTGCCGGTGACCGCCGCGATCTGAGCCAGGGTAGTTGCCTCCCGAGACGGGTTCTCCGCAGAGATAGTAGCCGCAGGCGACCCTTCGGGTGAGGGCCCTGGATGCCGGAGCGATCCGGCCGGGAGCTCATGGCCTGGCCATGGCAGCCGGTCGATCGCCGCTCGGTCCGGCGCTATACTCGCCCAACCCGCCCGATCCCGGTCGGTCGCGACTTGATGGCGCGGTGGCGGGACGCCTGGAGCTCATCCTGGACACGACGACCCCACCGCCGCAGATCGCCGGCCACGCCGCCGCCGAGCGCCCCGCATCGGCCGGTCCGGCGCCCTCGGCCCGCGCCTCCAGCCCCGGGAAGCCCCTTCGCATCGCCTATCTGGGTGATCCGAACAGCCGGCACACGCGCCGCTGGATGCGCTTCTTCCTGGAGCGAGGCCACGAGATCCACCTCCTCGTGCCCGCCGGCGACAGGGTCGAAGTGGCGCAGGACGAGGGCATCAAGGTCCATCGCTTCGAAGCGTGGCCGCCCATGCCCGTCCGCGGTTTGTCGGCGCTGCGGACCGCGAGGGCGCTGCGACGCCTCATCGGGTCGATCCGTCCGGACCTCCTCCACGCCCACTACGTCACCCGCTACGCCGCGGCCGCGTGGCTCTCGGGTTTCCATCCCTACGTGGTGACGGTCTGGGGCACGGATGTGCAGGCCGCCGTGCGCACCAGCCGACGGCGCCGTCTCCAGGCTCGTCTCGCGTTGCGAGCCGCCGATCTCGTGACGGGCGGCTCGGAACACCTCGTGAGGCTGGCCATCGCTGCCGGTGCACGGCCGGAACGGACCAGGTACGTCCACTTCGGCGTGGACACCGACCGATTCTCGCCGGGCCCCGAGCCGGCGGCACTTCGGGCCAGGCTCGGGCTGGAGGGTCGTCGGGTCCTCCTCTCGAACCGGTCGATCGCCCCCGTCTACCGCCAGGGAGTGGTCGTCGAGGCACTGGCCAGCCTCCCGACCGACGTGGTTGCGGTCATGACCCGACACCTGGCCCGGGCAGCTGAGGTGGAGGCGCTCGAGGCGAGGGCGGCCCGGCTCGGCGTGGCCGACCGGTTGCTCATCGCAGACGCGATCGACGACGCGGAGATGCCCGACCTGTACCGCCTCGCGGACGTGATCGTGTCGATCCCCGAGAGCGACGGTGGCCCGACGACGCTGGCCGAGGCGCTGGCGGTGGGGAAGCCGGTCGTGGCGACGGATCTGCCGAGCGCCCGCGAGTGGCGAGAGGAGATCGGGCCGGACGCCCTCGTGCCCGTGGGAGACGCCGGGGCCACGGCCGGAGCCATCCTTGCGGTGCTGAAGCGCGACCGTGCCCTGGAGGCCGATCGGTCGAATCGAGCCCGCCAGAGGGTCCTGGATCGGGCCGACCAGCAGCGCAACATGGAGCTGATGGAGCGGCTGTACCTGGACCTGGCAGGGCGATGATGAGCGAGAGCGGATCGGCTCCCGAGACGATCGGAGAGGCGCCGGGCGGTCCGGTCGGGGCCTCGCAGGCTCAGACCTCCGCGACCGCGGTCCACAAGCCAGCCATCATCGGTGTCTTTGCCAGGCGCGTCGGCAGCGTCCTCGCCACCCAGGTCACGCTCTTCGTGATCGCGTTCGCGACGTCGATCCTGCTGTCGCGGCTACTGGGGCCCGACGGCAAGGGTGCTTACGTTGCGGTCGTGACGCTGCCCGGGATGCTGGCCGCCGTGGGCATGTTCGGCCTGCCCGGCGCGGCCAACTACTTCGCCGGCTGCGGGGCGTCGCTGAAGAGCCTGATCCGGGCCGCTTACCTGTTCACGGCGGTCCTTTCGGTGGTGCTGGTCGGAGTCGTCTGGTTCAGCCTGCCCGTCCTCGAATCGTCGATCCTTCGCGCCGCCCCCGAGAACCTGGTGAAAGTGGTGCTCCTGACCGTTCCGTTCGGGATCCTCGCCTCGTTCGGCGGGTCCATCCTCTACGGGCGGCAGGCGGTGCGGGTCTACAACCTGATCCAGATCGTGCTGGCCGCAGTGTCTCTCGCGGCGGTCGTGGTCCTGGTCGGCGCGCTTCGTTTCGGGGTGAACGGCGCCGTCGCCGGCTCGGTGTTGGTCGGCGTTCTCATGGCCGCCGCAGTCATGATCGCGGCCACTCGACTCGGCGGCGCCAGCCCGGGCGGCACACCGGCCTCGCTGGGGGAGCTGGCCAGCTATGGAGCCCGTCTCTACCCGTCGAGCCTCACCGGCTTCTTCCACTACCGGGCCGACACGTACATCATCCAGGCCCTGATGCTCAATGCATCGGCCGCCCTTGGCCTCTACAGCATGGCCGTGACCATGGACGAGCTGGTCTTCTACATCCCCGACTCGGTTACGACGATCTTCCTGCCTCGCGTGGCCGGCTCGACAGCCGAGGAATCGAACCGCCTGGTCGGCCGCGTCGGCCGTTTGACGACGCTGCTCACCGTCGCCGTTGCGCTGTGTCTGATCCCAGCGGCCTTCGTCGGCATCCACTTGATCCTGCCCAAGTTCGTGGACTGCCTGACCGCCTTCGTCGTGCTCCTGCCGGGGGTCGTCTCGCTGAGCGTGGCCAAGGTCATGACCAGCTACGTCAACGGCAGGGGCCATCCCGGGCTGGTGGCAATCGGCACGGTCACGTCCCTGGTCCTCAACGTCATCCTGAACGTGATCTTCATCCCCAGGTTCGGAATCGTGGGTGCGTCGCTCTCGTCGCTCATCTCCTACACGTTCCAGGCCGGCATGGCCGTCGTCTTCGCCAGCCGGCTCTCCGGCCAGTCACCCCTCGCGCTGTTCGTGCCCGGTAGTGCCGAGGTCGGGCTGCTGGTCGAAACCGGGAGACGCTTGCTGGGCCGGGCGCTGGCAGGACGCCTCGGGTTCGTGGTGGGGGGGAAGCGCTGATGCCGGGCCGAGTCCTCGTCGTCACCTACTTCTTCCCGCCGGTCGGCGGGGTGGGCGTGCAGCGGACGCTGAAGTACGTCACCTACCTGCCGCAGTCCGGTTGGGAGCCGGTGGTCCTGACCGCCCGCAACCCCGGCGCGCTTCCGCGCGACGACGAGGCGGAGCGCAGACTCTCTCCGGACCTGGTCGTCGAGCGGGCTTTCTCGCCCGAGCCGGTCAAGCTGCGTCGGGCGCTCGGACGCGTCGTGAGACGGGCATCGTCGCTCGTGCCGAATAGCCCGACGGGACCGTCCGAGACGAACGGCTTGATTGAGCCGGCCGCCGCCGGCCCACCCCGCGCCGGGCCGGCGCCGCGCGCCCGCGACTACCGGGGTTTCGCCCGGCTTTGGGCGTGGATGGAGCGCCTCATCTTCTTCCCGGATCCCGAGGTGACGTGGGCGCCCTTCGCGGTATTTCGTGGCCTCGAAGCGCATCGGAGATCGCCGGTCGACGTCGTCTACTCGTCTGCCGGGCCGTTCTCCAGCCACCTCGCAGCGGCGCTGATCGCGACCCGGACGGGCCTCCCGTGGGTAGCCGATTTCCGCGATCCGTGGTCCGGCAACGCCTTCGCGCCGCCCCTGCCAGCCCTTCACGCCCTGCTGCGAGGCCGCATCGAGCGGCGATTCGTCCATCTGGCCGATCGGACCGTTTTCGCGACGGCCCGCCTGATGGAGCTGTACGCGACCCGGTATTCGGAGGTGGCCGGTCGGTTCGTGACCATTCCGAATGGTTACGATCGGGCGGACCTCGTCGGCATCGCCCCGGCGGACCCTCCGCGGCCCGGCGGGTTCCACCTTCTCTACGCGGGCAGCCTGTACCGCGCGCAGGAGCTCGAGATCTTCCTGCTGGGTGTCGATCGCCTGCTCGCTCGCAGGCCGGATCTCCGCGCCCGGCTCCGGGTCGACTTCGTCGGCACCGTCAACGAGGCCAACGCTCGACTCTCCGCCGAGTTCGAGAGGCCGGAGCGACTCGGCGGCATCGTTGGTTTCGAGGGATTCATGCCGCGGAGCAGAACTCTAGCCCGAATGGCAGGGGCGGATGCGCTGTTGCAGCTGATGCCGGATGTCCCCGGCGCCGACCTGTTCGTCGGCGGGAAGCTGCTGGAGTATCTGGCGTTCGATCGGCCGATCCTGGCGGTCATGCCGTCCGGCGAAGGGCGTGACCTGGTCGAGGGACTCGCAGCCGGCATCGTCGCCGACGTCGAGCCGGCCAGCGTGGCCGATGCCCTCGAGAGGCTCCTGGATCGTACTCCGGCGCCGGCGCCCGCCGATCCGGAGGGTCGCTACGATCGGGCTAATCTCGCCGCGCGGCTGGCGAGGGTGCTCGACGGGGTCGTCGAGGAAGGGAGGAGGGCGTGATCGGCGACTCACTCACCCGGGCGTGACGGCTCCAGGACGGCCGACCCGGCTGCTGCTCGTCACCAACATGTATCCGACGCCCGATCGTCCTCAGGACGGGCCGTTCGTGGCCCGGCGAGTAGCTTCGCTGCGGGCGCGCGGGGTCGAGGTGGTAGTGGCCGGGCCATCGAGCTATCGCCGCGGTGCCGCGCTGCGTCATCTGCAGATAGCCTGGCGAGCGCTTACCGCCCGCGGCCCGTTCGACGGGGTGGAAGCGCACCCGCTGTACGCGGCCGGTGTGATCGGGCTGCTTGTCGCGAGGCTGCGCCGCCGGCCCATGGTGGCCTATGCGCACGGGAGCGACGTCTCGGCCGAAGTCCGTCGAGGCCGGGTCGCCAGGTCGCTTATCAGGTGGGTTGCCGGCGGGGCGGCGATCGTAGTCGCCAACTCCGCGGGTACCGCCCGGGATGTGGCGCGGCTGGGGGCTTCGGCCCGGGTCGTCAGCCCCGGCGTGGACATGACGCTGTTCAGCCCGGTTGCCGGGCCAAGACAGGAGCAGCGCCTTGCGCTTGGTCTGCCGGAAGGCCCGACCGTCCTGTTCGTGGGGCACCTCTCGGACTACAAGGGCGCCGACGTCTTTGCCGACGGCCTCGAGATCGCGGAGGGCTGGCAGGGCGTGGCAATCGGGTCGGGGCCGCTTTCCGTTCGCCTGCGGGCGGAGCACCCTCGCGTCCGCTGGCCCGGTGTTGTCGCTCCCGAGGACGTGCCGAAGTGGCTTCGCGCCGCAGACGTCGTGGCGGTCCCCTCGCGGCGCGAGGGGTTGGGGCTGGCCGCGGTGGAGGCCCTTGCCTGTGGCACCCCGGTGGTAGCCTCGGCAGTGGGCGGCCTGACGGAGGTCGTGCGCGACGGCGAAAACGGGTTGCTCGTCCCGCCGGGCGACCCGTCGGCGCTGGCCGCGGCCCTGGCTCGGCTCGAGGACCCGGACCTGCGCGCCCGTCTGGGTGCGGCCGGCCCGGCCTCCGTTGCGGGGCACGATTCCCGGGCCGCTGCGGCCGCGATGGCTGAAGTCTGGGCGGAGCTGGGCGTTCAGACCTGACGGTGCGCAACGGCCACGTGGGCATCGCACCGGCGTGACGGCGCGCAACGGCCACGTCGGCGTCAGGCCGTCCGGCGCCGATCATCGCCGCCCGGCAGCGGCGCCGGGCCGGGCTCAGAAACCCAGGACCGACGTCCCCACCAGGGCCACGGACAGGACGATCAGGAGCGCCGTGCCGATCCACCCGACCGACAGCAGAAACCGTCCGCTGACCAGCGGGCCCATGAGCTTCCTGTCGGCCGACAGGAGCATCACGAACACCAGAACGAACGGCAGCAGCAGGCAGTTGACGACCTGGGCCGTGAACATCACCTGGACCAGGCTGCTGGACGGCACGATCAGAACCACGAGGGCTGCGCTCGCGACGAAGAAGACCATCAGGCCGTAGAAGGCCGGCGCCTCGCGCCAGCGCCAGTCGACGCCGGTCTCCCAGCCGAACGCCTCGCAGGCCGAGTAGGCGCTGGTGAGCGGGACCACGCCCAGGCCCAGGAACGATGCCGCCAGCAGGCCGACCGCGAAGAGCACGGTCGTGGCTGGCCCGGCCAGCGGCTTGAGAGCGAGGGCGATCGTGGCCACGTCCGTGGCGTTGGTCTCGCTGTGAGCCCACAGCGCGGCCGCACAGGCGACCACGATGAATGCCGCGATCAGGTTCGTCAGGAACGCGCCCAACCCCACGTCCAGGCGCTCGCCGATGAGGTCCTCCGGTCCGAGTCGCTTGTCGGCCACGTACGACTGGATGAAGGCCTGGCCCCACGGTGTGATCGTGGTTCCGACCGTGGCTACGACCGCGACCCAGTAGGCGGGCGAGGAGGCGAGGCGGGGAATCACGAGCGATGAGACGGCCCGGCCCCAATCGGGGTGGGCGAGCAGGGCCGATATGAAGTAGGCCATGGAGACGCAGATTCCGACGGCCACGAAGAGGTACTGGACCTTGCCGTAGCTGCCCCGGGTGAGCAGCAGGATGACGACCGCCGCGGCCAGAAGCGCGCTCGCCCAGTTGGGCCAGCCGAAGAGTCCCAGGGCGGCGCTGCAGCCGGCGAACTCGGAGATGATCGAGCCGACGTTGGCCACGAGCATCGCGCTGATCATGAACGTCGCCCAGCGCACGCCGTACCGCTCCCGGACCAGCCCGGCGAGTCCCTGGCCGCTGGCGAGTCCCAGGCGCGCCCCGACTTCCTGGGTGAAGAACAGCACGATCTGGCTGGCCAGCAGCACCCACAGCAGGTCGTAGCCGAACCGGACGCCGACCACGGAATAGGTGGAGATGCCGCCGGCATCGTTGTCGGCGAAGCCGCTCACGAGACCCGGCCCCAGGACGCCGAGGATGGCCGCGAAACGGACCCGATTGACGGCCCGAGGGGTGAGCGTCAGGGCGGGTGTCTTCACCGATCGGCCGCCCCGGGGCGGCCGAACAGGTGCGGAAGCCGGCGCTTGGATGGCTGCGGCAGGAGCGTGTCGATGGCGTCGTCGACGGTGACGATGCCTTCGAGACGGCCCTCGGCATCGACGACCGGCACGGCCAGCAGGTTGTACCTGGCCACGACCTCGGTCACCTCATCCTGGCCTGCGTCGGTGCGAACCGCCACCGGCTCCTCGTACATGAACGTGGAGATCGGCGTGTCCGGCTTGGCCACGATCAGGTCGCGCAGCGACAGGACACCCACCAGCCGGCCGTCGGGGTCGGTGACGTAGACGTAGTAGATGGTCTCGGCGGTGGGCTCGAGCTGGCGCAGCCGATCGATCGTCTGAGCGGCCGTGAGGTCGGTCGACACGGCGACGAACTCCGTCGTCATGATGCCGCCCGCCGTGTCCTCGGCGTATGTCATCAACTCCTGGACCTCTTCGGCTTCGTCCTTCTCCATGAGGCCCAGGATCTCTTCGCGGCTCTCCTCCGACAGGTCGGCCACCAGGTCGGCGGCTTCGTCCGGATCCATCTCCTCGAGGATGTCGGCGGCCCGGGCCGGCTCCAGGTCCTCGAGGATGTCGACCTGGGTTTCGGGCTCCATCTCGCCGATGGCGTCGGCCGCCGCCTCGTCGTCGAGGGAGGCAATCACGCCGACGCGGTCGTTGCGGCTGAGCTGGTCGATGATCGTGGCCAGGTCGGCGGGGTGAAGCTCGGCCAGGCGCTGGTGGGGAACGCGCAGCTTGACGCTGGCGATCGTCCGCTCGACCGGATCCACGTCCTCCCAGTCGATGTAGCGCTCCGGCACCTCGCGATGCAGGCCGCGGGCGACAGTCTGCCACGGCCCTTCGAGGCCGAGACGACGCAGCAGCCCCGACGGACCCACGTCGACCGCCACGAGATGCAGCGCGCCCTCGACCTCGTCGAGACACAGGTCGTTGACCCGGACTACCTTTCGGCCGTCGATGTCAACGATCTGGCGGTCCATCAGGTCCAGCTTCAGGCGGATCTCGTTGGGCCGCTGCTGGAACTTCGTGATGTCGATGGCGGACGTTCGCAGGGTCGCGCCGCCGGCGTCGAGCGAGGTCACCGATTGCCACTGCAGGAAGATCTCGCGGCCGTTCGTCCGGACGACGATTCCCGTCACCGGCGGGTACTTGCCGCCGATGGCGACGATCAGGTCGGCGACCTTGCCGATCGGCTCGCCGTGCTGGTCGCGCACAGGCCGGCCGATTGCCTGGCTCAGATAGAGCATGTGCCACCTCGATGGCGGGTCCGTCCCGCCTCTCAGGTGGCGTGCGCCGGGTGGTGCCTACCGCCGGGAGGTTGGGTGGACCAGATGAAAGATGTCGGCGGCGTGGGCGCTGTCTGCGCGGACGGCGCCGCTGGTACTGGGTCCGGTCTCCACTGAGGGAGGGATCCTCCGAAGCGGGTCTTGACGATTCGTGGGGCGCACAGGGACATCTCCCTCGAACCACGGTGGAGTGTAGCCCGCGCCCGACCGGTGGGTCAACGAAGCTGTAGATGTCCACGAGGCCGAAGCGTCGAAGCCGCCACGCGAGGCGTAAGGCCGGGGCGACAGCCGCTGAGCCGGTGCGGCGACGCCGCGGCCAGGCTGCCGAAGCCAAAGCGACGGTGAGCGCTTTGGCCCGTCGTACGAAAATACCCGTCGCCGGTGGTTCGCAAGTACCCGCCGAATTGCCGCATGCCGGGTCGGCCCGGCGCATCCTTCGAGCATGAGCTCACCCGTTCGCCAGGAACCTGGCCGCAACCGAAATGCATCGGGCCCGCGCGTCATCCTGACCTGGGTCCTGCTCGGGATCGCGGCCGCTGTTCTCCTGGGCCTGGGACTGGCGGACTTCTTGCTGACTCGCGGCGACATGGCGGAACTGGCTCTTGCGATCGCGGTGACCGGCCTGGCCGCAGCCGCAGTGATCAACGCCCGCGCCGCAGACATCGAAGGGCAGCGGCGCAACTCCGAGGCGGAGAGCTTCAGCCGGATCATGCGGGCCCTGTCGCGCTCCGTGTCGCCCGACGCCGTGGTCGAGGCGATCGTCCACGAGCTCGGGGCGGCCACGGAGGCCGACCACGTTGCGGTGGTGCGAATGCGGCCCGGCGCCACCGTCCTGGACGTCACGTTCGTGTCGATGCTCCCGGGCACCCCAACTTCGAACTCGGTGATGCCGCTCCGCCAGCTCGAGCCGATTGCAGCGCGCCGGGTGCGCGAGCCGGCGTCGGTAGTGCAATCCGATCGCGACTCTCGAGCCAATCGGGTCGATGTCGCGAATGGGAGCCCGGCCTCGCTCGGGCCGAGCGACGGATCGCGGCCGCGGTCCCTCGGCAGCGCGGGCGATGAAGCGAGGGCGCGGGAGGTAGCCGAGCGGATCGCGTACCGGCTCCGCGACTCCTACGGGCTTCGCAACACGCTGGCCGCGCCGCTCCTGACGACCCGAGCGATCGCCGGCGCCATCGTGTTGTCGCGCCGGACGGACGATGCCTGGCCCGAGGCGGCCGAGCGGCTGCTGTACAGCGCGGCCGCGGAGGCATCTGCGGCCCTGGCCCGCGTCTACCTGCATCAGGCCGCCGAGTCCGAGGCTCGAACCGACCAGTTGACCCAGCTGCCCAACCGCCGCTACTTCGACGAATACTGCAGGCTCCTCGCCAGCCGCCGGCGAGCCACAGACCGGGTGGCGATCCTGTCCGTTGACGTCGATCGCTTCAAGCAGCTGAATGACCAGCATGGCCACCAGGTTGGCGACGTGGTCCTGCGCGCGATTGCGAACGCCATCCAGTTCTCCGTCCGCGAGGAGGACGTGCCCGTTCGTTTCGGGGGCGAGGAATTCCTCGTCCTGCTCCGCAACCCCGCGCCGGGCGTCGCTCTGGGGATCGGCGAGCGAATCCGCCAGTCCGTGCGCGAGCTTGATCTGCTCGACGTCGGCGTCACGGAACGGGTCACAGTTTCGGTGGGAGTGGCTTCCGGGCAGCACGCCGGCGAGCCGGTCGACGACATCGTGGAACGAGCCGACCGGGCTCTCTACGAGGCCAAGCGAACCGGCCGCGATCGGGTCGTCGAAGCCAGGCAGCCCGGCGCACCTCAACAGGCACCGGCTCCGACCAGCACGCGGCACGGGAAGTCGCGCGCGGGATAGCTCCCGTCGAGCGGAGGAGCTCGCGGCGTAGCTCGCCGGCCGTGCGGCGCAGCGCACGGACGGACAGCGATCCGCACCGCCCGCGCCCACCGCCCGCGCCCACCGCCCGCGCCCACCGCTACCATTCGGTCGATGGACGCGCCCGAGACGCCACCGCTCCTCTCCAACGGCGAGCTGGCCCGCATCTTCCACGAGATCGGCGACATGCTCGAGGTCAAGGGCGAGCTGGTCTTCAAGACCGTGGCTTACCACAGGGCCGCCGATGCGATCGCTCATTCGCCGACGGAGGTTTCGCGCGCGTACCGGGAAGGCCGGCCGCCACGCATCCCGGGCGTCGGAGACGCAATCGCGAAGAAGATCGAGGAGCTGACCCGAACCGGTCGCCTCGCGTTCTACGACTCCCTTCGCGAGGAAGTGCCGCCGAGCCTCGTGGCGCTGCTCGAGATCCCCGGCGTAGGCCCGCGGACCGTGAGGCAGCTGCACGATGAGCTCGGCATCGAAACGGTCGACGACCTCCGGACTGCGGCCGTGTCGGGTGCCCTGCGGAGCCTGAAGGGCATGTCCGCGAAGACCGAGCAGGAGGTGCTGGCCGGCATCGCAGCGCTCGAAACCCGGCAGGAACGAATGCGCCTGGGCGCGGCTGAGGCGATCGTCGAGACGCTGCTGGCGGAGCTCGCGAGTGTGCCCGGGCTGCGGTCGATCCAGCCGGCCGGGTCGTTCCGGCGCCGCCGCGAGACGATCGGCGATCTCGACCTGCTTGCCGAAACGAACCGTCCGGCGGAGCTGGTCGATCGCTTCGCGTCGCTCGGTTCGGTCGAGTCCGTCCTCGCGAAGGGCCCGCACAAGGCGGTCGTTCGGCTCCTTCGGGGTCCGCAGGTTGACCTGATGATCATGCCGCCAGTCGAGGCAGGCACTTACCTGATCCACTTCACCGGCTCGAAGGAGCACAACGTCCGGCTGCGGGGCATGGCCCGCGACATCGGCTGGAGCCTGTCCGAGAAGGGCTTCCTCCGGCTCGGCGATGACGGCGAACCACTGACCGGCGCCGCGGCCGAGCTGCGGACCTTCTCGACCGAGGCGGCTGCGTACGGCTTCCTGGGCCTGCCCTTCATCGAGCCGGAGTTGCGCGAGGATCGGGGCGAGGTCGAGGCGGGCCTGGCGGGGACGTT
The DNA here is from genome assembly GCA_049514315.1 of Candidatus Limnocylindrales bacterium. GTDB lineage: Bacteria > Chloroflexota > Limnocylindria > Limnocylindrales > CSP1-4 > Fen-1039. The sequence goes on from JBEKVD010000029.1 coordinate 20,197, forward strand.
GCCCGCCCTCGTTGCGCGGGCCGACCTGCGCGGCGACTGCCACAGCCACTCGGACTGGTCGGACGGCGTGCACACGATCGAGCAGATGGCCGATGGCGCCCGCCGGCGCGGCTACTCGTACCTGGTCCTGAGCGATCACAGCGTCAGCCTGGCGATTGCGCACGGGCTCTCGCTGGACCGGGTCGAGATGCAGCGGGCCATCGTGGGGGGGTTGAACCGCCGGTTCGAAGCCGAGGAGGCGGCCGGAACGGCTCCGCCCGAGACGCCCCCCGAAGGATTTCGGCTGCTGCACGGCTGCGAGCTGGAGATTCGTGCGGACGCGACTCTCGACTACCCGGATGAGCTGCTGGCCCGCTACGACCTGGTCGTAGCGTCCGTCCACGTGGCCCGCCGGCAGTCCAGGGAGCAGCTGACCGCCCGGACGCTGGCGGCGATTCGAAACCCCAACGTGGACGTCATCGCTCACCCCGCCGGCCGGTACATCGGCTCCCGCGACGACCTCGACCTGGACTGGGACGTGATCTTCAAGGAAGCGGCGCGAACCGGCACTGCCCTCGAGCTCAACGGTTCCGACGAGCGCCTGGATCTCTCGGACGTTCGAGCGCGTCGAGCCTCCGAGTTCGGCTGCATCTTCACGATTGATTCCGACGCCCATCGAGTCGAGGAGCTGGACAACCTCCGCTGGGGTGTCGCGATGGCCCGCCGGGCCTGGCTGACGGCGGACCGGGTGATGAACACGCGATCCCGGGCGGAGGTGCTCGAGTGGCTCTCCGGTAAGCCCCGCCGGGTCGGCGCGATCGCAGCGCAAGCACCCGCGGGTTCGTAGTCCGCCGCGATTGAGCCCGGTTTCGTACCATTCGCTGATGGGGCAACGCAATGTGGCTCGCGAGCTCGGGCTGGCGGTGGCGTCGGTGGCCGTCCTGATCCACTGGCTGGATGCCGCTCCCGCCGTGCTCGCTACCGCACTGATCGCCGCCGCTGCCGCCGCCGGAACTGGCTGGATCGTCGGCGAGGGGCGACCCTGGCGCATGCCGCTCATCCCGATGGTCCTCCCCGCGGTGGCCGCGCTCTCGATTGCGGGGATTGCACGGATCGTCGCGCCGGTTCCGTGGCTCGCCTTCGTCTTCGCGGCCGGCTGGGCGGGAGTGGCCTGGCTGGTCCGGCTCGAAACCGCGCCCGAGGCGCTGGCCGTGGCCGGGGATCTCGGCGCCGAGCCCGGCGTTGGGGCCGCGGCACGGGCCTTCGCTCCACCTGCCGTCCGGCTGCGCCCCAGGCGGCGCGCCGAGTTCGGCCTGGCCCGGATCGTGGCCGAGCCCGTGGTGGTTGATACGCGCGAGCTGCCGCCGCACCCCCGGCCGCTGGCGGTCCGATCGGCCGCGCTCGGGCTGGCCTTCCTCGCCTTCGCGGCCGCCGGCGGTCTGGTGCCGGGCGGCCTCGCCCTCGACCGCGAACCGATGACCACGGCCCACCTGGTCGAGTTCGTGGCCTTGAATGCCGCGATCGCGGGTGCCGTCGGCTACCGGCTGGCAGCCCTGACGTCGCCGAGCCGGTTCGACCGCCTCGTGCGGGTCGTTGCCTTCGGCCAGTACGCCCTGCCGGTGGCCGTCGCCGCGGCCGCCCTCAGGTCGCTGGCGTTGCCACGGCTGTTCATTCCCGCACTGTTGACCCTCGTCGCGTATGCCGTGACGAGCCTGCGCGAGTCACCCGAGCCCGTTCTCGAGAACAGGCGGCTGCTGCAGGACCTGGCCGTGCTGGGCATCGCCGCGCTGGCCGTCGTCGCCTGGGGTCTGGCAGGGAGGTGATGGGACCGGGAAGCCCCTCGCGTTGACAGGCGGGCGGCCGGGTGCTAGAAACCATCGGCCGGCCGGGCACGTTCCGGCGGCGGTCGTCGAGGCAGTGGCCGGGCGGCTCGGCGAAGTTGACGAAAGGACGCATCTCCTTGGCTTTCCCCGAAATCGATAAGGGCACCGGCGGCAATACCGTTCGGATCAAGCGTCAGCTGGCGGAGGCGGCGATCGCCTGCGCGGTCGAAGGCCGCTGGGCTGAGGCAGCCGAGACGAACCGCAAGATCCTGGAGTTCGGCGCGGATGCCGAGGCCGAGAACCGCCTTGCCAAGGCACTCTGGGAACTCGGAGAGCTCGGCGAGGCGCGCGAGCACTACCAGATCGCGCTCGCCCTCGACCCGACGAACCGGATCGCCGAGCGGAACATCGAACGGCTCCGCGTCCTCATGAGCGAGGCCGGCGAGAAGACCGTGGCAGCGGAGAAGGCCGAGAAGGCGCCCGTCGCCATATTTGTCGAGGAAACCGGCAAGACCGGTTTTGCGATGTTGACGGACCTGGCTGCGCCGCGGACCCTCGCCCACGTCAACCCGGGCGATTCGGTGGAGCTGATTCCCGATGGCAATCGCCTCTTCGCGGAGGCCAATGGAACGCGCATCGGCATCGTTGAGCCGCGCGTAGCCGCACGCCTGCTCAAGTTGCTCGGGGACGGCAACAAGTACTCGGCCGGGGTCACGTCGCTGGGCGACCGCGACGTCCGCATCGTCATCCGCGAGATCTTCCAGGACCCCCGCAACTACGGCAAGGTCAGCTTCCCGACCGCGGCCCGCTCCTCCGATCTCCGCCCCTACACGAAGGGAACGCTTCTCCGCGAGGAGGAGTTCATGGAGGAGGAGCTCGAGGAGGACGATGAGGACGAGGAGATCGAGGATCTCGATCGCGTCCTGCCGGCCGAGGTCACGGGCGACGAGGCGTTCGAAGAGGAGGCCGAAGAGCTCGAGGAGCCGTAGGCCTTCGAGCGGGCGACTGCGCCTGCCGGCGGCTCCTCTCGGGGTCGTCGGGCCGTCGCGGCGTCGGGCGGCGGCACGGCGTCGGTTCGACAGGGTCAGCGTCGGTTCGACGGGGTCCCTGCGTAGGTTCGACGGGGGCCCGGCGTCGGTTCGATCGCCACGCCGACGCGGCCACCCCTCGCTTGCCAGCGGGCTCGTCTGGCACAATTGCGGCATGGTCGGGCGTGCCGCCACTAACCTCGAGCCACGGCTCGCGAGCGTTCCGTCCCTGCCCGTTTTTGAGCGTCTTGCCCCGCCCGCGTCCGCGACCGAGCTCGTGGCCGCGATCGAAGCCTGGACCAAACCCGGCGAGGTCGTCCTGGACCTGAACGGCCGGGGTGGCTGGGTTGCCCGGGCCGCCGTCGCCGAGCAGCGCCGGGCCGCCGACTTCGAGACGTGGCCCCTCACCCGGCTGCTCGCCGACGTCGTGCTGCGTCCGCCGGATCTGCGCCAGATCGATATCGCAGCCGGGGCCATTGCGAACGCGCCTCTCGCCGGCTCGACCATCCGTCGGACGATCGAGGCCCTCTACGCCAGCACATGCCCGCGCTGCGACCGGCCGGTGGTCCTCGAGTCGATGGTGTGGAAGCCCGTCCCCGCTCGAGCCCCGACGGTCGCGGTCAAGATTCCCGGGCCCCGCGTAAGAAGCCGAGGCAAGACGGCCGCCGTTCCGGTCGCCATCGGCGCTCTGCCGGACCTGTCGTTCGGCGCGGCGGAATCGCTCCGGGCCATCGCCCGCGAGTATCGCTGCGCCCAGTGCCACGAACAGCTGGGCGGGCCCGAGCTGCGAGCCGCCGATCCAACGCACGGCGATGTGCATCTTGCCGAGTCCGTCCTGGGCTCCGGCGAGGTCCGCGAGTCGATGCGCCGGCGCTTCCCGGCGCCACGGCCGACGCATCCGCTCGTGGACCAGTTGATCGACCTGCACACGCCCCGCCAGCTTCTTGCGCTGCATGCGATCCTCGCCCGGATCGACGCCGAGGATCGTGCCGGGGCCCTCACCGCAACGCTGCGGCTCGCACTGCTGCACGCTGTGATCCTGGCGAGCCGTCTCAACGTCTCCCGCGGCAAGCCCGCGCCCCTGCGAATAGCGAACGGCGTCCTCAAGATGCCGGCCGTCAACGAGTGGCGCGAACTGAACCCATGGCTGGCGTTTGAGGGTGGCCTGAAGCTGGTCAAGGCTTTCGTGGGGCGACTCGAGGCCGGAACACCCCGGTCCGCCTTTGCTCGGCTCGCGCCGGACATGGCGGCGCTGGAGATCGGCACCTCAAACGTCACGGTGAGCGAATGCACCCCGGCCGCGCTGCGCCGGCTCGGGCTCCACGGTGAGCGGATGGCGCATTCCGGCTCGCCCTCGAGAGTTCGCCTCCTGCTGGGCCAGGCGCCGATGAGATGGACCCCGGAACGACTCGCCGCCTCGTATCACGGCACCGGCTGGATCTTCGGATCGGCGGCGGTCTCGATGCTGCCGTACGAGGCGCTGTTCGGGCAGGCCGCGAAGCCGACGCCGATCGACGAGGCGATGGACCTCGCTCGCTCAGTCGGTCGGACCCTTGCCATCGCCACTCCTGCCCTGGCCCAGACCGGCCGGGCAGTGTTCCTGCTCGATGACGACGAGCCGATCACGCTGGTTGCCGCCGCACTTGGCGGAGCGGCGGCGGGCTGCCGAATCGTCGATGCCCGGCTTCATCGTGGCGGCGAGGACAGCTCCGGCATAGTCATCTACGTGCCGCCGACCGGCGTCCTGTCGCCGGGGCCTCGAACTCGCGCCAATCGGCCGCTGCCGCCCATCAGCGGGGGAGCCGGCGACCCCGGCACCGTTCTCAGCCGTGGCATCTTCGCCGGTCCGGAGAGGCTCGGCGAGGGCCCGTTCCGCGCCGGAGTGGCGGCGGCCACTGTCACCGAGACGGCCGTCGACCTGCTGAAGGCCCGTGGCGAGCCGGCGTCGTTCGAGCAGCTCCTGGGCGACATCCTGATCGGCCTCGACAGATCCGGCGAGCTCGCCAGGCTGGCCCGGGAATTGCGACCCGAGAGAGCCGAGGACGGTTGGGCGGCATGGGTCGAGGCCTACGCCGGGCGGCCCGGCACCGCGGGCGGACCGGCCGGGAGCGCGGCGGCGGCTGCCTCGGCCGGACCGGCCGCGGGCTTGGCGGGGCGGTCCACGGCCGCGGCGCGCGCCGGGTCTGCCGCAAACGGCGCCCAGACCGGCGTGCGGAGCGGTCTTGGGTCTTCCGGCCGGGCAGCCACCGATCCGGCGGACGAAGATTCGCAACCCGTCTCAGTGGAGCGGCTGATCCGTATCATCCGCGGCGAGCTCGACCGTCCCAGCAACCGCCGCATCCGGCAGATCGAGACCGGGCTTTACTGGCTCGCCTCCGAAGAGGATCGGGGAGTCGCCTCTCAGCCGCTCGCCGACAGGGTGGAGTGGGCCGTCTTCTCGCTCCTCTCGTCGGCCGGGCGCCTCACCGAACGAGCGGCCCTGGACCGAACCGCGGCCCTGTTCAAGGATCGAGACGCCCCCGATGGCGGGCTCATCGAGGCCTGCCTGGCCAGCTACGTCGCGCCGACGAGCACGCCGGAAGCCGTCGTCGGCTTCGAGCAGCTCGAGGCCCGGACCGTCGATCACGACAGGGTAGTCGCCACGCTTGCCGACCTGGGCCATCGCCTCGGCATGAGAGTCTGGATCGGCCGCCGTCTCCAGGCCCGGCGAGTCGACGGCCGGCCGCTCGCCGCCTGGCTCGATCAGGCCGAGCGCGAGGTCCATCTGCCGCTGATCGCCTGGGCCCCCGAAGGCGAGCTCGACAGGGTCGACTGCGCCTGGTACGTGCGCCGCAAGGCGACCTTTCTGTTCGAGGTCGAGTGGACGGCGATGCTGGGGGATCCGATTCTCGTGCGTCACGCCCGCTACCCGATCGACGACAGGGTCGTTCGCTTCCTCGTCATCCCGCCGGAACGGGCCGAACTGGCGAAGGTCAAGCTCGCGCGCTCGCCGCTGCTGCGCAGGGCCGTCGAAGAGCGGAACTGGCACTTTCTCAAGTGGAATCACCTGGCCGAGTTCGCGGCTCGGCGCGAGGCCACGCTGGCCGACCTCGAGCCGTACCTCGGTCTCGATGCCGCGGCCGACTCGGCAGGGCAACAGCTGCCGCTGTTCGGCGGGTGACCGCCGGCGGGCCGGCGCATTCCGTGCTGACTCCTGCGCTGGGTCCCGTGCTGGCTCCTTCGTGCCCTGCAAACCCGTTTCCACGGCCACCGGCCACCGCGCTCATCGTTGCCCCAATCCGCGCGGTTCGAGCCGGCGGAGGGCGGCGCAGGAGGAGTCGGACTTCGCGCTAACCTAACGTCAACAGCTACCGCCGGGCGATCGCATCCCGGCCGGCCGCTGCCGCAATCGCCGGAGGGTGTCGTGGTCGACGTGGTCAACGCAGCCGACGCGGTGAACGCGCTGGCAGATCGTTTCTGGGACGGCCTCCTGGATCTCTCGCCGATCACAGCTACGGTGCTCGGCTACGAGAAGGGAATGGATCGGCTCGACGACCCCGGGCCCGAAGGCCGGCAGCGGTCGCAGGCTCTCATGCGTGAAACGCTCGACGAAGTCGCCGCCATCGAGGCCCGGAAAGCCGGCTCGTCGGGCCTCCCCGTCGAGGAGCGCATCACTCTCGACATCCTCCGGGTCATCTGCGAGATCGAGCTCGAGCAGCAGGGCCAGCGCATCGATCGGCTCAAGGTCGTCGATCAGGCGGAAGGCCCGCAGACTGTCCTTCCATCGCTGGCTGCATTCCAGTCCACCGAGATACCCGAGCACTTCGAAGCCTTCATGGCCCGCCTTGCCGCCTACCCCCGTTTCATGGCGGCCAACGCCGAACTCGTTCGGGAAGGCCTGGCCGAAGGCCTGACAGCCGCCCGCATCGTCACCGAGCGCGTCATCAGCCAGCTGGAGCGGCTCCAGGCGATCCCCGACGAGGAGTCGCCGATCGCGACCGCGTTGAAGGTCCAGAAGCCGACCGACCGGGCGCGTGTGGTCGAAGCGATCGGTGAGTACGTCCGCCCGGCCGACCGGGCCTTCCTCGAGGCTTTGTCCGGCAAGTACCGGGACGCCTCGCGCGAGCAGACCGGGCTGTGTTCGGCGCCCGATGGGGATCGGCTGTATCGAACCCAGATTCGGGCCTGGACCTCGCTCGACGTCGACGCCGGAGAACTGCATCGGATCGGCCTCGAAGAGCTGGCCGCGATCGAGGAGGAGCGCCTCGTCATCGCCCACGAACTTGGTTTCGGTGACGATACGAAGGCGGCGCGGGCCGCCCTCAGGGCCGATCCGGCGGCGATTCCGCGGTCCGTCGACGAGCTGCTCAACCGCGCCCGCGGCCAGATCGAGCGCGCTCTGGCCGCGGCCCCCGGCTACTTCGGCAGTCTGCCCCATGCCGGCTGCGAGGTTCGTCCCGTCGAGGCGTACAAGGAGGCCGACGCGCCGGCCGCCTACTACTACTCGCCGGCGATGGATGGCAGCCGGCCCGGCATCTACTACGTGAACACCTACGATCTGCCCAGCCGAAGCTACGTCGGCCTGGCCAACACCAGCTTCCATGAAGCCGTCCCCGGCCACCATTTCCAGATCGCGCTCCAGACCGAGCACCCGAGCCTCAACGCGTTCCGGCGGATGGGGTCGCGGATGGCGGGGATGGCACACGTGGAGGGCTGGGGCCTGTACTCGGAGCGGCTGGCCGACGAGATGGGCCTTTATCTCAATGCGTCCGAGCGGTTTGGGATGCTCGACGGCCAGGCCTGGCGAGCGGCCCGGCTCGTCGTCGACACCGGGATCCACGCCTTTTGCTGGCCCCGGCAGCGGGCCATCGATCAGCTCCTCGACGCCGGGCTGTCCGCCACCGACGCGGCGATCGAGACCGACCGCTACATTTGCTGGCCGGGACAGGCCCTGACCTACATGGTCGGCCGGCGGGAGATCGAGCGGCTGCGGGCCGAGGCATCATCGGCGCTGGGGCCGGCCTTCGACCTCCGGGCCTTCCATGATGCCGTGCTCGGCCACGGCGCGCTGCTTCTGGCGACGCTTGCCAAGGAGCTGCCCGGCTGGCTGGGTATAGCCGGATAGGGCTCGGCCGCGTCGCCCCGGCACGGCCGGCGCGTCAGCGCTTCGTTGCCGCCCGGAGACGCTTGGCCATGGCGCCCTTGCCGGTCGCCTTCGCCAGTTCGATGGCCGTGCGGCCGTCGTCGCCAGCCCTGGTCGGGTCGGCGCCACGGAGCAGGAGCATGTCGACGATCGCCTCGTCGCCGTTGCGTACGGCGGCGTGCAAGGGAGTGCGGCCCGCGCCATCGACGACGTTCGGCGAGGCACCCAGGGCCATGAGGAGGCCGGCCGTGTCGCGATGCCTCGCGGAGACTGCGGCGTGGAGCGGTGTTTCTCGCGCGTCGTTGTGAGAGACGGCGTTGGGATCGGCGGCGCGGCCGAGCAGCAACCGCGCCAGCTCCAGGTACCCGAAGCCTGCGGCCAGGTGAAGGGCCGTCAGCCCGTCCGGTCCGCGATCGTCGACGGAGGCCCGATCATCGGTGAGCATCGCGCGCACCGCTTCGACATCGCCGATCGTGGCCGCAGCGAAGATGTCCAGGCCCCCGGGCGTGGCGGCCAGGAGCGCAGCGATGCGCCGGGCCATCTCGGGATAGCCGGCGGAGGCGGCTGCCAGGATCGGCGACCGGCCAAGTCCGTCGCGAGCCCGCAGCAACTCCATGTCGGCGCTGATCGCGGTGTCGACGGCCAGGTCGTTGCCGTTGCGGATAGCTTCGAATAGCCCCTCGGCGGTCGGTCCGTGGTCGGTCATGGTCCCTCCATCGCGATCGAGTGGCCGGCTCCGCCGGCCGACCTGGCTATGTCCTCGAGGGCCTCCGCCAGGCGGTCGATCTCGGCCGGGTCGTTGTAGTGGACCAGGCCGACCCGAACCATCCCGCCCGACTGGGAGAGGCGCAGGGCGCGCATCAGTTCGTAGGCATAGTAGTCGCCGTCCCAGACGGCGATGCCGCGCCGGCCGAGCTCGGCGGCGACCTCGCGCGGGGCCCGGCCGCCCAGCGTGAAGGCGAACGTTGGCACCCGCTCGTCGATGCGGGCAGGGTCGACGATCCCGCGCAGCTCAAGTCCCGGGACGGCACCCAGCGCGATCAGCGCCCGCAGGGCGAGCCCGCGTTCGGTGGCGCGGATCGTCCGCATCGCCGCCGCAAGCGCCTCGCGCCGTGTGGCCGCCTCCGGCGCGCCGCCGAATTGGCGGCACAGCCATTCCAGGTACCCGAACGTCCCGAGGAGTCCGGCCAGCGCCTCGCCCGGCAGCGTGCCGGTCTCCCACTTGCCCGGCGGCTCGTTAGAGGCGGGGCGCACCTTGTAGGCGCGGAGCTCTTCCAGGCGCTCCCGTTTGCCGTACAGCAGCCCGAGGTGGGGCCCGAAGAACTTGTAGGGCGAGCAGACGAGAAAGTCCGTGTCGAGTGCGGCCACGTCGATCGGCAGGTGGGGCGCCGCATGGACTGCATCGACGTACGTCCAGGCCCCGACCGCATGGGCCATCTCCACGACGCGCGGAATCGGGTTGATCGTCCCGACCGCGTTGGACGCCAGGCCGACTGCGACCAACCGCGTCCGCGGCCCCAGGACGCGCCCAAGCCCCTCGAGATCCAGCGTGCAGTCGTCCGTTCGGATATCCACCCACCGAGCTGTGACCCCTCGTTCCTCTTCGAGGGCGACCCACGGCGCGACGTTGGCGTCGTGATCCAGGCGAGTGACCACGACCTCGTCGCCCGCTCGCAGGGTCCGCCCGATTGCCCGGCTCACGGCGAAGGTCAGCGTCGTCATATTCTGGCCGAAGGCGATTTGGTCCGGTCCCGCGGCGCTGAGGAAATCGGCCGCAGCGCAATGCGCATCGGCCAGGACCGCATCGCTTTCTTCGCTGGTCGGGAATGCCCCGCCGTGATTCGCGTTCGACCGCTCCAGGTAGCCGGCCATGGCATCGATCGTTCGGCGGGGGACCTGCGTTCCACCGGGGCCGTCGAGGTAGCTGTAGGGGCGGCCGCCATGCCGGCGGCGGAGAGCGGGGAACTCGGCGCGGACGGTGGCCAGGTCCCGGCCGGGGCCGATCTCCGCGGCGCCCTGCGTCGCTCCGGGAGGCGAGATGTTGATCGGCTCGGCGCGATCGCTATGCATGGTGACTCCGGGCCGCGAACCCATCGGAGGCTCGATCGGCGGGTCTGAATGCCATGCGAGATACCCGGTCGACCCGGACCCGCGTGGCCTGCTTCGGAACGATTGACGCTCGATTCCTGGACGGTCATCGCGGCACCCGGCGGCGCCTGGGTGCCGCGGCAACTATATCGGACCGTACTCATGTCTCGGGATGGCGACGCAGCTGGATCTTGATGATTTGCCCTTCGCGGCGAACCCACGGAACCCCTTGACTAATTCCGAGTAACTATGTAAACATTCCCTCGAATGTTGCGCCTCTCGGGACGTTCACGGACGTTCTGCCCTAGCAGCGACCCGTTCGGGCAGGCAGCGCGACCGAGGACCCCGGCGTGGGCGGGAGGCGCAACTCATGACCAAAGCCGCTGCTCCGGCCCGGGCGCCCGGCGGCAGCTGATCTCGATCCAGAAGGGAAGCATGGTCGCTTCCAACCGGCAGACGCCCTCTAAGGAGAAAACGATGCTCGACGGGAATGCGGTGCGGTCGGTCGACCGCGCTGCGTCGCTCCTGATTGCTCTCGGCGAGACACAAGGAGAGGCAGGGGTCACCGAGCTCGCGCGCCGCCTCGGACTCCACAAGTCGACAGCGTCGCGGCTGCTCGCCACCCTCCAGAAGCGCGGCCTGGTCGAGCAGGACGATGACTCCGGCAAGTACAGGCTCGGGCTTGCCGTCGTTCGTCTCGGCGGTCATGCGGAGAAGTCGCTCGACCTGCGGTCGATCGCTATGTCCGAGCTGGAGACGCTGGCTCGATTGGTTCGCGAGACGACGACGCTCGAGGTTCTCGAGGGCGACACCGTCCTGACGATCGCCTACTCGGACGCCTCCGGCATGGGCCGCGACAGGACCGGCCGGACCTCGCCGCTCCACGCAACTGCGCCGGGCAAGGTGCTGCTGGCGAACCAGCCCGAGCGCGAGGTCATCCGCCTGTCCAGGATCGGGTTCACCCCGTACACGCCGCACACCATCGTTCGAGTCGATCTCCTCCTCGAGGAGCTTGCGCGCGTGCGGAAGCGTGGCTTCGCCACCGCCTTCGGGGAGCACGAGACGACGGTCAACGCAATCGCCGTGCCGGTCTTCGACCAGCGCGCCTCTGTTGTGGCCGCGCTCGAAGTCCGCGCCTCTGGTAATAGAATCACACCGAGCCGGGTGCACGAGATCGTGGACGGCGCTCGCGAAGCTGCGGCTGTGATCACCGGTCGAATCGGCGGCGTTGTGGCCGCGATCTGATCCTCCGCTCGCTGAGCGGGCATGGCAAACCAGGTTTGACTTTCCGCGGCCCCTCGGCCCCCCTCCCGAGGGGCCGCTTCCTTGCCGGATCCCGACCGGTTCGCGCGGACCGCCGCGGCGACCTGCAGCCGCCGTCAGATCCCATAGGTTCTTGTCAAGCCTCGACGCCCCAGTTCGGGTCGAAGTCCTGACCGTTGCGCCAGACCCCCCCAGACGATGCTCAGGGCCTTGCGCATGCAATGGCCGAGGGCATTCATC
>JBEKVD010000030.1:0-30641 GCA_049514315.1 Candidatus Limnocylindrales bacterium
GGCGAGGTTGAGGAAGTGGGCGTGTGCGTGGCCCGGCACGGCGAGGTTGAGGAAGTGGGCGTGTGCGTGGCCCGGCACGGCGAGGTTGAGGAAGTGGGCGTGTGCGTGGCCCGGCACGGCGATGTTGAGCAGGTGGGCCGGGAAAGGCGGCGGTCTCGCCGTTCCGCACAGTAGCCCGCCGCGGACCCCTCAGCCGCCGATCGATCGGAGCCGACCATCATGACGGTGACAGACTCCCGAACCAGACGGCTGGCGTTCAGGCAGGCTCGTGCCGACAACGCACCGTGACCGCACTCGACCAACTGAGGAATCGATGGCTGGGACAATTGTGCTGGTCCATGGCGCGTGGATGACGCCGGGATGCTGGAGCGGATTCATCTCACGCTACCGGGACCGAGGCTACACGGTCGTGGCCCCGGCGTGGCCCTACGACGACCGTCCCGTGGCCGACCTGCGCCGCGCCCCCGCGCCCGAGCTCGCTCACATCGGCTTCGGCGAGCTGGCCGACCACTACGCCCGGATCGTGGCGGGGCTTCCCGAGCCGCCGATCCTCATCGGTCATTCGATGGGCGGCCTCGTCGTCCATTTGCTCCTCGACCGGGGCCTCGGCTCGGTCGGAGTGGCAATAGACCCGGCCCCGCCGCGCGGTGTGCTCGCCGGACCACGGGGCACGTGGTCCGGGCTGCCGGCCATCCTGGGCTGGGGCACCTGGCGCAAGGTCCGGACGATGTCGTTCCGGCGCTTCGCCTGGAGCTTCTGCCACACGTCCGCCGCCGACGAACAGCTCAGCGCCTACGAAACGCAGGTCGTGCCTACGCCGGGCCGCCTCTACTGGCAGCTGCTATTGGGTCGCTCGACGAAGGTCAACTTCCGCAACGGGGCCCGCGCGCCACTGCTCATCACCGCGGGCTCGCTCGACCGGGCCGTGGATGCCTCGACGATTCGCTGGAACTACCGCAAGTACCGCAGGTCGGAGGCCGTCACGGAACTCATGGAGTTTCCCGACCGAACCCACTGGCTCATCGCCGCCACGGGCTGGGAGGAGGTCGCCGACACGGTCCTCGACTGGGCGGAGCATCACAAGAAGCCGGCGTGACGGGGATCGGCACGGCTCGTTCTTGCCAACCGGCGGCCGAATCCCGGGCACGCCCTAAGCGTTGATCTGCCGGCCCGCGACCGCCATGGCAGCCTCGCCGATCACCTCCGCCAGCGTGGGGTGTGGATGCGTGGCGGCGCCGATCTCCCAGGCCGTGGCTTCGAGCGTCATCCCCAGGGCCGCCTCTGCGATCAGCTCGGTCACGGCGGGCCCGATCAGGTGTACGCCAAGAACTGCGTCCGTTGCCGCGTCGGCGATCACCTTGGCAAAGCCCTCGGTCTCGCCGACGATCACGGCCTTGGCGTCCGCGGCGAAGTTGAAAACGCCCTTCTTGATCGCCAGCCCGCGATCCAGGCATTGCCCTTCGGTCAGGCCGATCGACGCGACCTGGGGGCGCGTGTAGGTAGCCCGGGGCTGGTGGTCGTAGTCGATGGCCTCGGGTCCGTCGCCGGCGATCTCATGGACGGCCACAATGCCTTCGTGAGCGGCCACGTGCGCGAGCATCAGCCCACCGATGACGTCGCCGATGGCATAGACGTGCGCCTGGGCAGTACGCATCCAGCCGTCGACCTTGATAAAGCCGCGCTCGAGCTCGACCCTGGTCTTCTCGAGGCCCAGGTCCTCTGTGTTCGGCGCCCGACCGGTGGCGACCAGCAGCTGCTCGACCCGGAGTTCGCCGGCTGCGCCGCCTTCGGGCCCAACCATCAGCGTTACGCCATCGTCGGTGACCTTGACCGCCTCGGTGTCGAAGCGGGCCTTCGTCATCACCTTCATGCCGCGGCGGGCGAAGCTGCGCTCGAGGGCCTGGCTCACGTCACGGTCTTCCAGCGGGACTATGGCGGGCAGGTATTCCAGCAGCGTCACGGAGACGCCCAGGTCGTGGTAGAGCGACGCGAACTCGCTCCCGACCGCGCCGGCGCCGACGATGGCGATCGACTTCGGCAGATCGGCTTTCGTCGTCACGTCGTCGGATGTGATGATGCGTCGCCCGTCCGGCACCAGACCGGGGAGGCTCTTGACACGGCTGCCGGTCGCAATGATTACGTCGCCGCCCGTGATCACCCGCTCGCCACCGCCGGGCAACCCGTCCTCGCCGTTCAGGGAAACACGAATGGTCGTCGGCCCGTCGAAACGGGCGCGTCCGCCGATCCAGGTCGCCCCGTTCTTGTCGACGAGGCCGCGCAAACCCGTCCACATCCGCTTCACGATCCCGTCCCGGCGCTTCGCGATCGCCTCGAAGTCGAACCGGGGCTGCTCCTCGAGCAGGATGCCGAACTCCTTTGCCTTCTTGAGGCGCGCGAACAACTCGGCCGATTCGAGGAGCGCTTTGGTCGGGACGCAGCCGACGTGAAGGCACGTGCCCCCTATCTTGCCCTGATCCACGAGGGCGACGCTCATTCCAAGCTGGGCGGCCCGGAAGGCGGCCGTGTATCCGCCCGTGCCGGCGCCAAGGACGATCAGGTCGAAGTCGGAGCTGGAGCCTGCGGCCATGGGGTTTAGGGCCTCGCGCTGCGGGTGGTTGACGCCGGACCTCTGGTGGGGAGAAGGATATCGTCGCGGCGGCCCAGGCGGGGGCCGGGGCTCCGACGATCAGCCTCGGTCGACTCCCGGCGGGATGCCGATCGGGGCCACGAGCACGCGGCCCGCGACGGCCGACCCGCGCCGGGTCAGGAGCCCGGTCTTCGGCCGGTGGAACGTGACGGTGACGTGTGCGCTGACCACCGGATCGGACAGGTCGCCGCTGGTCAGGTCGACGGCCGTGGGAGTGTCGACCGACAGGATTGGGATGCCGGCCCTCCGGGCCCGGTCGATCAACTCGACGGCGCTCCGTATCGGGTCGCGCAGTGCGCCCTGGACACCCGTTCCGAGAAGCGCGTCCACGACCAGACCGGCCTTCACGACTCCCTGGGCCAGGATGGCCACGTCTCGAGGGACCGGGGTGTGAATCCGCTCGACGTGTTCCTCACCTTCGAGTCGGTCCCAGTTCCGCGAGGAGTCCTTGCCCACCGGCCGCCCCTCCGTCCCGACGAGCACGGCCACCACCCGGGCGCCCTGGCGCGACAGGTACCGCGCTGCCACGAAACCGTCGCCGCCGTTGTTGCCCGGACCGCACAGGATCAGGATCGGCCCCTTCCCCCAGCGGTCGGTCTGGACCGCCAGGGCTTTGACGGCCGCGGCCACGGCGCAACCCGCGTTTTCCATCAGCCAGTAGCTGGACACGCCCATCGCCTGGGCCCTTCGATCGGCGCCGCGCATCGCCTCGGCGCCGATCGGCGCGGAGTCGATGGCCCGAACCCAGCGCCGCGCCAGCGCATCCAGGGTCAGCCCGAAGATCGCCGCATCCTCCGAGGGCAGGAGCGAGGGGACGTTCGGCTCGTCCGATGTGGATCCAGCAGGCCCGGCCTTCGAGGCCGGCAGGCCGGACGCCGACGAATTGGCGGGCACGGTCGAGCCCGACGAACCGGCGGGCGGGCCGGACGCCGACGAACCGGCTGGCACGGTTGAGCCCGCGGCCCCGCCCGACTCGCCCGACGCGCCCGCAGGTCCCCCACTCCGCCCCTCCCCGGCCCCGTCGGTCCGAGGTCGCGTCCCTCCTCGTCGCGGCGCTGGCATCGCGTTCCTCCTTGCAGGGCTAGCCGGTGTTCTGAAGGCCGGCCGCCACGCCGTTGACGGTGAGATAGACCAGGCGGCGGAAGCGCTCGCGATCCGGATCGTCGGCCGGCAGCGAGCGCAGCCTGGCCAGGAAGCGTACCTGGATATGGGACAGCGGATCGATGTACGGGCGGCGGAGTCTGATCGACCGGCCTACCAGCGGATCGGCGGCCAGCAGTTCGGTTCGGCCGGTCACCTTTGACAGCAGCCGTATCGACAGCTCGTACTCCTCCATGATCCGGCGCCACAGCCGAGCGCCCTCCTCGTCGCCGGCCAGCTCCGCATACAAGCGCGCAATCTTCGGCTCCGAGCGGCCGAGGATCAGCTCGGCGTTGTCGAAGGCACTGGCCAGGAACGGCCAATCGCGGTAGAGCTCCCCGATCAGGGCCAGCGAGCCCTCGCCGTGGGCCTCTTCGAAACCCTCCAGGGCCGAGCCCAAGCCGTACCAGGCCGGCAGGCCGATGCGCGCCTGGGACCACGCGAAGACCCAGGGAATCGCCCGCAGCGAGTCGATCCAGGACGGCTGCCCGGCCGGCAGGCCGCCCGCCGGGATGCGCCCTGCTCGTTCGCCGGCTTCCGCACGCCTCGCCGGTCTCGAGCCCAATGCCATCGTCGAGAGTTCGGCCACCGGCGTAACCGCGCGGAAGAACGGCTCGAAACCCGGATCCTCGTACACGAGGGAGCGGTACGCCCGGCGCGTCAGGCCCGCCAGCTCGTCCATCGCCGCCTCCCCGCGCCGATCGACCTCGTCCACGCACTCGTCGTGCTCCGGCGTCGAGGCCACCACGACCGCGCTGCCGACGAGCCCGAGGTGATTCTCGGCGATGGCCAGGTTGGCGTAGTTGGCCGCGACCGTCTCGCCCTGCTCGGTCATCTTGAAGCGACAGTCAATCGAGCGCGGGGCCTGGGCCAGGATCGCGCGGTTGGTCGGGCCGCCACCGCGGCCGATGGCCCCGCCGCGGCCGTGGAACAGGGTCAGCTCGATACCGTGGCGCCGCGCAACCTCGGCCAGGCGGGCCTGGGCCCGATAGAGCATCCAGACCGCGGCCAGGAAGCCCGACTCCTTGTTCGAGTCGGAATAGCCGAGCATCACTTCCTGGCGGTCGCCGCGCGATGCCAGGTGCCGCCGATACGGAGGATTGGCCAGGAGCGCCTCGAGCAGCTCGCCGCAGTTCGCCAGGGCTTCGCCGGACTCGAACAGGGGCACGACGTCGAGCCCGAGCCTGCCCGGGGCGAGACCTCCCGTCGCGACCGCCGGAATCCCCGGGTCGGCCGCGATCTCGGCCAGGTCCAGGACGTTCTGGACGTCCTCTTGCGTCCGGGTGAAGCTGACGACGTAGCGGTGGCAGGCCTCCTCGCCGAAGCGGCGCTGGATCGCGGCTGCCGCCCTGAACGTCGAGAGCACCTCGCCGACGGTCACCCCGGGCACGAGCTCGATTGAAAGGTCCTCACGCGCCGTGCCGCCCGCGCCGGCTCCGGCACCCCCGCTCCTGACCGTCCCGGCTCCGACACCAGCGCCCCTGGCCGTCCCGGCTCCGACACTGTCCTCGCCGAGCGCACCACCGACCGCCCGGTCCTCGCGCCGCCGGTCGCGCAGGACGGCAAGAGCGGCCGCGTGCACGTCCGAATGCTGGCGCAGCTCCAGCGATGCCAGGTGGAAACCGAACGTTTCAACCTGCCAGCGGAAGTCCTGGACCTCACCGTACGCGGCGCGGGGCAGTCGATCGGCGACCAGGCATCGCTGCATCTCATCGAGCTCGACAAGGAGCTGATCCGGCGAGTCGTACCGGCCGGCGATCGGGCCGCCCTCCTCGGCGAGGTAGACCCGCGTCCGGCGCAGCCGCTCCGCGATGGCACCGAGTCGCCGACGATACGGTTCGTCGGGGTAGCGGGCAGCCAGGTCGCGCATCGTTTCGGGCAGTTCCTCGGCATCGCGTGCCAGCCGCCTCTCCAGTGCGGGTTGGACATCCTCGCGGGGCACATATGCCGCGATCGTGGCCAGAAGCCGTGTCGCCACGGCCTCGTAGCCGCGAAACAGGTGGTCGGCGTGGACTCGCGGCACCCGGCGGGTCAGCTCGGCCGTGACCGTCGGATTGCCGTCCCGGTCGCCACCGATCCAGGAGCCCCAGCGCAGGAACGCGGCGACGCGCGGCGGCCTGGTGCCCGTTCGGCCCGCGTCACTCGCAAAAGCGCCGTCCTCCGCCCCGGTTCGGCCTTTTCCGGAAGCATCCCCGGCCCGGCCGTTTTCGGGAGCATCCCCGGCCGGCCGAGAGAACACCGGCCCAACCCGATCCAGTGCCCGATCGAACGCACGGTAGACGCGCGGGACGACCCGGAACAGGGTCTCGTCGAAGAAGGTCAGCGCGGTCCGCACCTCGTCCATCGGGCTCGGCGCCAGCTGCCGGATCGCCGACGAACGCCACAGGATGCTGATCTCTTCGCGCAGTCGCCGTCGGATCTCGGCATCGTCCGTTGGGCCCAGGCGGGGGTCGTCGAGCTGCTCGAGCAGCCCGTAGCAGCGCCGCAGCGCCCTCAGCATCGTTCGGCGACGGGCCTCGGTCGGGTGGGCGGTCAGGACCGGCGAGATGCGCATCCGATCGAACAGGGCGGTCACGCGATCGCCCGACCAGCCGCGCTCGACCAGCCATTCGACGGCAGCGTCCGGAGTTCCCTCCTGGGCGGCCCCGGAGGCCCGCTGATCGCGACGCAACCGGCGCACCATGTCGCGCTCTTCGGCCAGGTTGACCAGCTGGAAGTAGAGGCTGAACGCGTTCGTCAACGCCTCGGCCCGGGCGACGTCCAGCGAGTCGAGCTCGGCCGCCAGCGCGCTCTCGACAGCCTCGTCTCCCGTCTCGCGAAAGGCGATCGAGCGCAGCCGGATCCGCTCGACCAGCTCCAGCAGCGCCGGGCCGCCCTGCTCCGCGATCACCTGGCCGAGCAGCGAGCCGAGCAGCTTGACCTCACGCGCGAGTGGGTCGCGGGCACCCGCGGAGCCGATCGTTCGCGGCTCCGCCCGTGTGGCCGCATTGCGGGCGAGACGACCCCCTGCTTGGCGATTGGAAGGAGAGACGCTCATGTCTTGCGAGAATACAGCGGCGCCGGGTCGGCCCCTGCGCACGGGTCGCAGGCGGCCGGGTCGCACGAGGCCGAACGCACGGCGGGCGCACAGGTTGCACGAGGCCAAACGCACGGCGGCCGCACAAGTTGCACGAGGCCGAACGCACGGCCGCACGAGTTGCACCCGGTCGCTGTACCATTCGGCGCCATGGTGATCGAAACCAGGTCGCGCCAGGCTCCCCTAGACGAGGAACTCGCTTTCGCCAAAGGCGCGCTTACGGTCATCTACGACCGCGACTGCGGTGTCTGCCGGGAAACAGTCCGGCAGCTGCGCCGCTGGGACCACGAGGATCGTTTCGAGTTCATGCCGCTCCAGCGGGCCGCGGCCAGCGGCAGACCCCAGCTCGAGCGGCTGGCAGCCGAAGGCCACCTCGGCGACGCCGTTCACGTCCTCGATGAGTCGAGCGGCCGAGTCGTCTCGGGCGGAGGCGCCGCCCTCGCGATCCTCGATGCGCTTCCCGGTGGCTGGCTTCTCCGCCCGTGGGCCGCTCTGCCCCCGACCGCGGCGGCAGCCGACGTTGTCTACCGTGTCGCCACCCGGCATCGCGACCGCCTGGCCTGGCTGATGGGGCTCCGCGACGAAGTCAGCTGTCCCGTCGGGCCGGCGGCGTCCGGCGTTTCCGAGAGCTCACCGGCCCGGTAGATCGCGTCGCGCCGGCCAGAGTTGCGCCGCGCTTCGAGCCGCCGGAACTGCGCCGCGCTTCGAGCCGCCGGAACTGCGCCGCGCTTCGCGCCGGCCAGAGTTGCGTCGTGCTTCGAGCCGCCGAGACTGCGCCGCGCTTCGCCCCGGCCTGAACTGCCGGGCCGCTTCGAACGGCCGGAGCTGCGTGGCCGCTTCGAGCCGCCGGAACTGCGGGGCCCGGCCCCGCAGTCGCTGAGACGACCCGTCAGGGTAGGTACGATCGGGCCGTTGGTCACCTTCCGGCACGACCAAGTCCGGTGAAGCATCGACGCTGGAAGCCTTACCATCTGCCGATGGCGAGCGTCCCCTCCCACGTGACTCCCTTGCGCCTCGTACGCCCTGCGACGGTCGACCTGACGCGGGCCCTCCACCTGCTATCCGACCGGGCGGCCGGCTGGCTCGGCACGCCGGTCCCGGCTGCACGCCCGGGCTTTCGCCGCTATGTGACCGACCTCAGCCTGCCGATCAGGAACCACGCCCCCAGCCTGGTCTTCAGGAAGGCGGCCTTCGTCGACCTCGGTCCGGCGAGGGAGACGCCCGAAGGCTTCGAACTGGAGATCGGCTGGCAATCCGCGTCCCTGGCTCCGCTCTTCCCGGTATACGCCGGCCACCTCACCGTGACGCACCGAGAGCTTCGCCTGGAGGGTTTCTACGCCCCGCCCGGCGGAGAGTTCGGAGCAGTCCTGGACAAGGCCTTCCTCGGCATCGCTGCCCGGGGCACGGCCCGCTGGTTCCTGGAGCGGACGGCCGAGGCGGTCGCGGCCGCCGGCGGCACGGCCGAACCCAGGTCGGCGAGCCCCAGCCAACCCTGATCCGCTCAGCGGATCGGCAGAAGCGCGGCTCCGATGCCCACCGCCAGGCCGATGGCCACGCTGGCCGCGCCGATCTCGAGCGACTTGAGCCGGTCGCGACGACGCGCCCCCGGATCGGCCACACGTTCGACTGTGCCCAGCGGCCCGAAGTTGTAGACGCCCGACGAGCCGAAGCCGGCGCAGAAATGCAGCCAGGCCTGGAGGTACCCCGAAGCGGATCCGGCCGCGGTCAGGACCAGTACGAGCCGCATCCAATGCGGAGCGGCGACGGCCAGCAGCACCCCGAGGACCGCCACCGACACGATCAGGCCGGCATGGCCCGCTCTCCGCCGCCTGGCGATCTCCTGGGGCCCGATGTTGCACACACCCGGCTGGTAGCCGACGACATTGATGGGGCCCAGCCCCGGCGCACTCGACATGATTCAGACCTCAACTCCATGACCGGGATACCAGACCGTCGGCCGGTCCAACGCCCGGGTTCAATCGTCGCGACGGCCCGACCTTCCTGGTCCGGCCCGGCCGACCCCAGGGCGCGGCCGCTTCTCGCCGACACGCGTTTCCGCGCTCCGTGCTTCTGCGCTCCCGCGACAGGCACCGGCGATTCAGGATGCCTGCGAAGGGCGGCGGCGGAAGAGCCTCCTTATCGAACGGGCGAGGCGGCTGCGCCACCCCCTCGCCGGTCTCGTTCCGACGTGCGGTCCGGCCCCATTCATCAAGCGATCTGCCAGCACCTCGAGATCATCGACCGCTTCGGCTGTCGGGAATCGCTCCACCGCCGACTTGCCCTCCTCGGCGGCCCGCGTGAATAGCGTGCGCGCGGATCGGATACGGCCCAGGCTCGGCAAGGCGACGGTCTTCTCCACGTCCGAGACCGCCACGCCGCGGTTGACGCGGTTCAGGACGAGAGCCAGCCGATCGCGAAAACCGAGCTCGGCTGCCATTTCACGAAACCTGACCGCAGCTCGGATGGAAGGGATATCCGGCGTGACCGGCACCAGAATCTGGTCGGCCCGCTGGAAGAGGGCCAGGTTCATGGGTCCGTAGGACGGGTGCAGGTCGAGAATGATCCAGTCGTAGAGCTCCAAGACCTGGTCGATGGCCTCGATAACCCGCATCGGCTCGAGAATCTCGACACTCAGTGGAACCGCGGCCAGGACGAGCACGCCGATCCCGCTGCCGTGGGCGGTCGCGATGTGCGCCAGGGTTTCGCCATCGCCCGGCCCCGTGTGGGCGCCCACGACATCCACCAGCGGCAACGGACGCTCGAGGCCGAGCGACGAGGGGATGTGGCCCGTGATCGTGTCGCAGTCCACCAGAAGGACGCGCTGTCGCTTGCGAATCTGCAACACGGCCCCGAGGTTGATGGAGATCGTCGTCTTGCCGACACCGCCCTTCGGAGTGAAGACGACCAGCACCTTGCCGAGCCCGGGTCTCGCCTCAGGCGGCTCATTCGCCGGGACGACCGGGGCTCCCACGACCGGGGCGCCGGCGGCGTCGAGCGGGACCTCCTTCGACCAATCTGCCGGCCCTATTCGAGCCCGGATGATCATCGCTTCAACGCGCCAGCGCAGCGACTCCGCCGAATATGGGCGGGTGAAGTACTCGTCGGCGGCATCACCGCGCTCGCCCAGGCCGCCCTCGCCGAAGGAGGCGGTCGACACGAGCACGAGAGCCGTGACGTTGCGGTCTCCGGCATGCAGGACCGCGTGCATCTCGAGCGCCCGGTCGAGATCCGTCTCGCCGTCGAGGATGGCGACTTTGACATCGCCACGGCCGGCGAGGACGTGCTCCAATTCGGCAGCCGATCCGACGGCGATCGCCAGGTAGCCGGCTTTCCCGAGCTCCTGCTTGACAGCTCGGAACTCGGACCGAGGCAGGGCTACGACTACGACGACGGCGACGGCGACGGCTGAACCTGACACCAGAACGGCAATCCCCAGCGGCGCAGAAGAGCAAATCGAAGTCTATCCGATCAGGCGTGCCCTCCCCGGCCGCGCAGCGGTAGAATGCGCCCGGCACTCGGACCAATGAGTGCCCCCTATCGAGAGCGCCCGAGAGTCCCGGCTCGATGACGGCGCGGCAACCGGTCCGTCACCCTCAGGCGGACACGGTGCCCCTGCCGGGCGCGATAGGAGACGAGGATGACCACGCACGCGCCCGGGCCCGCGCGCACCCGCCGGAGCCCGGCCACCCTCACCGTCGTGCCATGGTTCGACGACTACCCGTTCCTCGTGACGCGGATCGGGCACACGCCCCTGCGCCACATCGCCCTCCTGCCGGCCGACTGGCCGCGCGACCGCCTCTTCCGCCTCGCCCGCCGCCAGGTTGCCGCCAACCGGCTCGACACCTGCCTGTGCCTGGGGCCCCACGAGGCCATCTACATCGCTGCCCACGGGCGGGCAAGGGCCGCGGCGATTCCGCCGACGGGGCTCCCGGTCCTCGACCGGCTCGCGCTCGCCGAGGAGATCCCGGCGACACCCGAACTGCTCGAGCGCAAGGCGGGCCTCGAGGCGTGGGCCAGACGTCATCGAGGTCGCGGCTACATCGTCGGCGATGGCCTCGAAGGCGGGTGCCGCCGGCTCAAGGGCGAGTACCTCTGGGTGCGAGACGAAGGGAACGTCGAACCGGCGCGGCGAGTCGTCGCGGTCCACTGCCGGTGCCAGAACCGCAACCGCTGCGCGAGGTGCGGCAAACCACTCGCCGCCCGGCGCCTGAGCGCCTACGAGTACGACGAGTTCCGCGGCCGGGTGACCTACTGGGCCGCGTACTGCGGCCTCAGCCACCTCTGCGAAGCGGAAGACCCGCATGCGACGCCATGAGCCGCCGAAGAAGCCTCCGGCCTTCTGGCCGGGGCCCGCCATCGGCACGCTCGAACTCGGCCTCACCGACCGCTGTCGCAGCCGTGGCCCCAGGAGCCCCAGGCGAGCCGGCGTCAGGCCTCCGGGCGCCCGATCCGGCGTCAGGCCTCCGGGTGCCCGAGCCGGCGTCTACGTTCTCGTCAGGCGTGCCGCCAGGCGGGGCGGTCGATGAAGGCCCGTCGTGCTCCAGAATCGCGAGGCGCAGGGTGTAGAGTAGGCCGGTGGATGAGAAGGAGCCACCGCCTCTCGACTCGCAGCGCGCCGTCGTGATCATCGAGACGGGCACGGTGGAGTGGGAGTTCCGGTCCCAGTGGATGGATCAGGTGTGGGCCAATTACCTCCACGACTGGCTCGCGGACGGCGCGACGCTCAAGGTGAAGCACGCGCACTTTGAGACCGCGCGGGAAGGAGATCGGCGCGGTTAGGTCTCTGCTCCCGGTCGAGGAAGAGAAGCTCCGTGCCGAGGAAGAGAAGCTCCGTGCCGAGACCGCCGTCGAGCGCCTGAAGGAGCGCCTCTACACGACGAGCGTCGAGAGGGCTGAGCGCGAGGCCGCCCAGGCGCGCGCCAGCTTCGAGGCGCACCACACCTGGTACCTCACGGACTCCGTCAACCACGTCTCGTGCCGCGTCGTCATGGACAAGCTCCACCAGTGGGACCTCGAGGACCCGACGTGCGGCGTGGAAATCATCGTCACGTCGCCGGGCGGGGACGCCCTTCAGGGCATGGCCCTGTTCGACTACATCGGGGAGATGCGGCGGAAGGGCCACCACATCACGATCCACGCGCTCGGCTACGCCGCGTCGATGGCGGCGATCCTGCTCCAGGCGGCGAGCTGGCGAGTCATCGGGCGCGAGTCCTGGCTGCTCGTCCACGAGGTCTCGGCCGACTCGTCCGGCAAGGTCGGCGAGATGGAGGACACGGTCAAGATGCTCGAGAAGATGTGCGCTCGGGTGGCGGATATCTTCGTCGAGCGTGCCGAGGGCAAGATCGACCTCGAGACCTTCACGGACAGCTGGGGCCGCAAGGACTGGTGGATGGATTCCGAGGAAGCGCTGAGACTCGGCTTCGTCGACGAGGTTCGGTGACGCTCCCCTGAGGGCGACGGCGTGGACGTCGCGGATGCGGCGGCGTGCCCTCCACTGAGGGCGGAGGCCGCGGTCACGAATGGGGCCGACCGCACGGGCGCGCTACGATGATTCACGAGGTCCAATTCGGCCGTCCGGGTCGACGGGACCCTACAACTCCGAGGAGGACGACGTGCGCCCCTGGTCGAGGCCGTTCCGCGGTCGGATCGACGAGCTGACGATCGCGAGCCGTGCCCTCGTCGGCAACCTGCCGGGCGATCCGAGCGACCGCCCGATCTGGGTCTACCTGCCCCCCGGCTACGACGCCGAGCCGGGCCGTCGCTACCCGTCGATCTACCTAATCCAGGGCATGACCGGCCAGATCGACATGTGGCGGAACCGCGCAGCGTTCCGCCCGACGACCCCCGAGAACATCGACGCCCTGTTCGCCGGTGAGGGCCCGGGGGAAGGCGCCCCGCCGCCGGCGATCGTGGTCTTCGTCGATTGCTGGACGTCCTACGGCGGCAGCCAGTACCTCGACTCGCCCGCAACCGGGGCGTATCACACCTACCTGTGCGACGAGGTCGTGCCGTTCGTCGACGCCAGGTATCGCACGCTGGCCGGCCGAGATCACCGCGGGATCACCGGGAAATCGAGCGGCGGTTACGGCGCGATGATCACGCCGATGCTCCGCCCGGACCTGTTCGGCGGGCTGGCCACTCACGCCGGCGACGCCCTCTTCGAGGCCTGCTACGGACCGATGTTCGCGGAGGCTGCCCGGGCGCTCCGGGACGACTACGAGGGCTCGATGGAGCGATGGCTGGCGGACTTCCGGTCGCGGCCGGCCTTCACCAGGGAGGCCGACGCTTCGCTCCTAGAAACGCACGGGTATTCGGCCTGCTACTCGGCCGACCCGGACGGCACGATCCGCTACCCGTTCGATCCGGCCACGGGAGAGTTGATCCCGGAGATCTGGGAACGCTGGCTGCGCTGGGACCCGGTCCGGATGGCCCGGACGCCCAAGGGCGCGGCTGCGCTGCGCTCGATGCGGGCGATCTACATCGACGCGGGCGACCGGGACGACTACTTCCTCGACCTCGGCGCCGAGGCATTCCGCCGGGCGTGCGTCGCGGCGGGAACCGTCGAGCCCTTCTTCGAGATCTTCCCCGCGAAGCACGGGGCGATCGAGTACCGCTACCCGATCGCCATCCCCTACCTGGCCGAGCGACTCAGCGCGTAGCCCGAGGGAGTCTCCGGGTCGTCCCACTTCCGCGGGGAGTGGCAGCGGGCCACAAACCCGAGACGGCCTCGGGTTGTCCCGCTTCCGCGGGGAGTGGCAGCGGGCCGCAAACCCGAGAGAGTCTCCGTGTCGTCCCGCTTCCGTGAGGAGCGGCTGCGGGCCACGAACTGTCATTTGCAAACCCCGGTAGCACGAGAGTGAGTGTCGAGGCCGGGGGAGCTTCACGAGCGCACGAAGGCGACCTCGGAACGGCCCCGTCCACGCTCCCGATGCCAACCGGGGGCCCGCGCGGGCAGCCGGGCGATTGTCTGTCGTCGCCCCGTGCTACCCCGGTTAGCAGATGGCAGGAAACGGGCCGAGGGCGCGGCGGATCGGAGCGAGCCGAGGGCGGGCGGATCGGATCGGGCAGGGCGGATCGGGTCAGAGGCAGGGCGTACCGCATCGGCCGGCGCCGGGGCGTGCCGCAACTCGCGCCGACCGCAGTCTATGCCCGCTCAGTGTCCCCACAGCAGGCGCCAGAAGCCGCCTCGAGCGAGGGCCCGCCCGACGATCTTGTTCTTCGCCCGGCGGGCGATGCGGTGCGGGTTGCCCGACGCCAGGACGGAGATGTCGTTGGCGAGCCGGGCGGTGCGATACAGGTTGGAGACCAGGCCGCGGCGCCTCATGCCAGGGCCTCTGTGAGGAAGGCGGCGGCGTCCTCCGCAAGGGCGGCCCGCTCGACCTCCTCGGCCTCGATCAGCTCCAGCAGACGCCGTGCCTGGTGAGGACGCTCAAGTCCTATGGTGAGCCCGACGCTGATCCAGTAGTCGGCCGTCTCGAGAGCGTTGGGCCGGGCCTCCTCGGGGAGCTCCTCCAGGACCTCGGCCATCGCCCGATGGAGCGCGCGACCGTAGCGCTCCCAGTCCGCTTCATTGGTCGCCATGACTCCCACCTCCTGCCCGCGCCCTGGTAGCGTGCACGTGGCCCGTGCCGCACCGGAACAGGGCGTCACCACCTGGGGACATTTCTCAAGCTCAGTGTACGGACGCATGGGCTCCGAGAGAGCCGCGTCGACAGCGCCGGGTCCCCGTGCGTCGGCCGGCTCGTGCCATGTGAGCTGACACAAGCTCGGTTCAGGCTCCCGGTCGAAGGGGAAAGGAGACCCGAGGTGGATGACCAGCTGGCTCGACGGACCGTCCGCGAAGACCTCGCGACGGTGCGTCCTCTCATCACGCTCTCACGCGACGGGCTCGTCCTGGTCGCGCTGGAGTGGGGCGTCGACCGACCGCCCGCCTACGACACCGCGCTTGCTGCGGCCGCACGCGGCGGCCTGGAGCTCCGGGAGCTTGGCGACGGGACCGTGCCGACGGTCGAAGCCGTCGCGCTCAGCGCGGACTAATCTTGGCGACGATGGGAGACGTGCCAGAGGTTGAGGCCCGCCGCGCCGGGCCCGGACTCGGCCGGGCCACGGCCGCGCCACGCGCCCCGGCCGAGCCCGGCCGCCACGCACCCACTGCCGCGCCGCGTACTCCGGCCGAGTCCAACCGCGACTGGCTCACGCAGGAGCAGCGGGCGGCGGTCGAGTGGGGCGATGGGCCGCTCATGGTCCTCGCCGGCGCCGGCACGGGCAAGACGACCGTCGTCGTCGAGCGCGTCCGCTACCTGCTCGACCGCGATCCGGAACTCGCCCCGGAGAACGTCCTCGTTCTGACCTACAACGTCCGGGCGGCAGCCGAGCTGGCCCACCGCATCGAGCGGGCGATCGGCCTCGAGCGAGCTGCCCGCCTCTGGGTCCACAACTTCCACAGCTTCGGCAACCGCCTGCTCGCGGCGCACCGCGCCGAGCTCGGCCTGACCGACGGCGGGCACGTCCTCGACGAGGTCGGCCAGCAGCTGCTCCTGTTCGAGCTCCGCCCGCAGATGAGCAACTTCGTCTACCACGATGTCTCGCTCAACCCCGGTCCGGTCCTGCGCGGCTTTGCCGACATGATCGGCCGGGCCAAGGACGAACTCGTGACGCCCGCCGAGTACGCCGCGTTCGTCGAGAATAAGCGCCACGCCTTCGAGTCGAAGTTCGGCGCCCTGGAATCGGCGGTCGAGGCCATCCGCGCCCGCCGCGCCGCCAACGATCTCGGGCCGATCAAGGAGGTCCGGGCCGAGATCCACCATTCGGACGAGGCCGGCGAGAAGCGGGCCGATCGAGTTGCCCGGCGACAGGCCTCCGGCACAGGCTACGCGGTCGGCTGGAATCACCTCACGCCCGACCAGCAGGAGACTGCCGCCGAGCTCAAGGCTACGTACCTGCGCGACGCCGCGGCGTTCGAGGTTCTCCGCCTGACCGAGGAAGCGCAGGTCTACGCCCTCTACCAGCGGACGCTCCACGAGCGCGGCCTGGTCGATTTCGGCGAGCAGCAGATCCGCGCGATCGAGCTCCTGACCGACCGGCCGAACCTGCTGCTGCGCTACCAGCGCCAGTTCCGCCACGTCCTGGTCGACGAGTTCCAGGACGCGAACATGGCCCAGGTCCTGCTTCTCGAGCTGGTCGGCCGCGGACCCGACAAGCCCGACAACGTCGTGGTGGTCGGGGACGACGACCAGTCGATCTATCGTTTCCGTGGCGCGAGCTACGCGGCCTTCGCCCAGTTCAAGGATCGCTTCTCCGAGCCCCCGGCCTGGGCGCCCGAGCGTGGCCGCGCGGAAGTGAGCTCCCTGCCTCTCCTGGAGAACCGCCGATCGAGCGCGAACATCCTCGCGGCGGCGAACACCCTGATCGAGCACAACCGGGCCCGCCTCAAGAGCGGCCAGCCGCTCCGGCCGATCCGCGACGAGGGCGCCCCGGTCGAGATCGTGTACGCCCGCGACGAGGCCCACGAGGCCGACGTCGTCGTCGATCGCCTTCGCTCCGCTTTCGAAACCCTGCCGGCGCGCCTGCCGAACCGCGACGGCACCGACCGGCCGAAGCGCTGGAGCGACCTGGCCGTCCTGTACCGGCGCCACCGCCACCGCGAGGCGATCGCCGAGCACCTGCGGCGGGCCGACATCCCGTACACGCTCATCGGCGGCGTGGGCCTGTTCGCACAGCCCGAGATCCGCGACCTGGAGGCGGCGCTTCGTGTCTGCGCCAACCCGAACGATTCGGTGGCCTTCGCACGTCTGCTGACGGCCGGGCCCTGGCGCTTCGATGCGCCGGAGATCCTTCGGCTGACGAGCGATGCGGCCTGGGACCGCCGGCCGGTGTTCGAGGCCGCGACCGCCGCTCACCGGGCCGCCGAGGTGACCGCCGGCGCGCGCGGCGCGCCCGGAGCGCACGCCGCAGCCGACGCACAGGCCGCGCCGGAGCCCTCACGCGGCGAGCCGGTTCAGCCGCCCCTTCCCGCGACACCGGCCCTTCGGGCCAAGCTCGATATGCTGTTCGGCTGCATCGAGGATCTCGTCCCGCGCGGTCCCCGCGACGGCCCGTTCACGATCCTGCAGGAGTACCTCGTCCGGACGAAGCTCCTCGCCGACCTCCTCGCCATCGGGACACCGGAGGCGCAGCGGACACTCCTCTCGGTCGCCCGGCTGATGCGCTTCACGGCCGACTGGCAGCGCGAGCATCCAAGCGCGAGCCTGCTCGACTTCGTCCACTACCTCGACCTCTTCGAGGAAGCCGGCGGTGATTTGGAGGCGGACAGGGCGCGCGACGTCGAGGCCGACGGCGTCCAGCTCATGACCGTCTACCAGGCCAAGGGCCTCGAGTACGAGGTCGTCGTCGTGCCCCGCCTGGTGGAGGGCCAGTTCCCCGATACTCGCGAGGAGAACCTCCTGATCCCGATCGAGCTCCTGCGGCAGCACCCGCCCGACGAGTTCGCCATCGCGGAGGAGCGCCGCCTCTGCTTCGTCGCGATGACCAGGGCGCGCAGCCGGCTCCTGCTCACCGCGCTCGATTCGCCGGCGGCGAGGGCGCAGCCGAGCCGGTTTGCCGGCGAGATAGCCGAGGACGGGGCCGTGGTCGTCGAGCGGCGCGAAGGCTCGTCCGGGTCCGCGCCCGGCGAGGGGGACCAGGAGGGCCTCACCGCCACCGACGTCGCAGTCGCGACCACCCCATCATTGGAGCGGCTGATGCCCGTGCCGGAGGCGTTCGAGCGCCGCTATGCGCTGCGGCGCCGGGCGGTCGAGCTGATCGGCGCGCTCGAGGCGGGGGGCGGCGCCGATCCCGAGGCTGCCGCCGCCCTCACGGCCGAGCTCGTGACGGTGGCCCGCGACGCCGCCGGCCTCGCGGACGAGGACCGGCAGGCGGGCCTCGACCCGGTCACGCTCCGGGTCGTGAGCCGCCACTCGCCGGCCGGCTCGAGCCTGCTCGAGGTCGCCTCGCTGCCGCCGTCGTTCAGCCACTCGCAGTTCCGCGCCTACGCGGAATGCCCGCTCGCCTACGCGTTCGCGAACGTCTATCGCATCCCGACGGAGGAGCGCAAGGGCTTCTTCGAGTTCGGCACCGCGATCCACGCGGCGTTCGAGACCTATACGACCGCTCGCCGCGACGCTCGGGCGGCCGGGCTTCCCGACCCCGGCTTCGAGACGCTCCAGGCCGGCTTCGCGAAGGCCTTCGAGCCGACGGCCTTTCCCGACGCGGAGGCGGCGAAGCACTACCTCAGCCGATCGGGACCCACTCTTCAGCGGTTCTACGAGCGCGAGCTCGTCTCCGCGAGCGAGGCGCTCCTCTTCGAGGCGCACTTCGTCTTCGAGCTCGACCCGGGCGACGCGGGCGAGCCGATCCAAGTCAAGGGCTTCATCGACCGGATCGATCGCCTGCCGGACGGCTCGATCGAGGTCACCGACTACAAGACCGGCGGGACGAAGAGCCAGCGCGACGTGGACGAGGACGAACAGCTCTCGACGTACGCGCTCGCCCTCCGCGCAGGCGCGATCCCCGACCCCGCCACCGGCGAGCGGCTGCCGGCGCCATCGCGCCTGACCCTGTACTTCGCGGAGTCGGACCTGGCCCTCTCGACCGCCCGCACGGACGAGCAGCTGGACGCGTTCCGGGATCATCTCGTGGCGGTCGCGGGCCGCATCCGCTCGGGCGACTTTGCCGCCACCCCCGAATACCGGCGCTGCTCGTGGTGCGATTGGCGCCGCCTCTGCCCGAGCCGCTGGGGCGAGGCCTGAGCCGGGGTCGGAGCGCCAGCCCGTGCTCGTCCGCGTCATCAGGTGGCTGGCTTCATCGATCCAGGCCGGCATGGCAAGGCTTGCTTTGGTATGCGGGCTCGGCGATCGTCCTTGCTAAAGGAATGCGCCATCTGATTGAATATGGACATGGTGCAGAGCTTCCGCACGACATCGACTCGGGCCGGCCGCTACGTTCGGCAGCCGACCGGCTACAGCGCGTTCGTGCCTGCTCCGTTGCCGCCGGACCCACCACTGCAACTCGGGACCCTCGTGCCGCTTCTGTCTCGGGCGGATCAAGCGATCGGACGGCTCGATGGTGTAGGCCGCACGCTCCCCAACCCCGACCTTTTCGTGGCCATGTACGTCCGGCGAGAGGCTGTCCTGAGCTCGCAGATCGAAGGGACACAGAGCAGCCTGGACGACGTCCTCGCATTCGAGCTCGACGGCAGCCGGACTCGATTTCCCGATGATGTCGCCGAGGTCGTCAACCATGTCGCCGCCATGAACTACGGCCTTGAAAGGCTCGAGACGCTGCCGCTCTCGCTGCGGCTCGTTCGCGAGATCCACGAACGACTCCTCGAGGGCGTCCGCGGCAGCGCGAAGGATCCCGGGGAGTTCCGTCGCTCGCAGAACTGGATCGGCGCCAGGGGCGCGCTCCTGGCAGATGCCGCCTATGTGCCACCGCCGCCCTCTGAGCTGATGTCGGCCCTCGGGGATCTCGAGAAGTTCCTCAACGAGCCGGGCGACCTTCCGGCGCTCATCCACGCGGCCCTTGCTCACGCGCAATTCGAAACGATCCACCCGTTTCTCGATGGAAATGGCCGTGTCGGCCGGCTGCTCATCACCTTCATGCTGGTTTGCCGCGGCGTTCTCCACCGGCCACTGCTCTATCTCAGCCACTACCTGAAGCGGCACCGGACCGAGTATTACGACCGGTTGACTGCAGTGCGCCTCGACGGCGATTGGGAAGGCTGGCTCCGGTTCTTCCTGCAGGGCGTGGCCGAGACGGCGTACGAGGCAACGAGTACGGCTGGGAAGATCATTCTTCTCCGCGAGCAGCACCTGGGGCTGGTCAGCGACCTCGGCGCGAACGGGATCCAGATGCTGGACCACCTGTACCGGCAGCCGATGCTGGACGTGAATGCAGCGGTGCGGGCGCTGAAGGTCTCCTGGCCCACTGCGAACAAGCTGGCCGCGGCATTCGAAGAGCGAGGCATCCTCAAGGAGATGACCGGTCAACATCGAAACCGCATCTTCCGCTATACGCCCTACCTCGCGCTCTTCGAGGAGGCGCCGTCCGAACAGCAGCAGCGGAGTCCAGCCACGCCGGGCCTATGATCCCAGCGTTGCACGGCGCAATCTCGCGGTGCAACGCTGGGAGGTCCGGTGGACTCTCACGGGAAGGCCGCTGAGCGAGTCGTCTTCGAGCGACTCCGCGCTGCGCTTCCCTCCCCCGAGTGCCGCCTCTACGCCAACGCCGAGTGGCTCGGGCCGATGCGCGAGGGCGGGCCGGCCAGGGACGGCGAGGCGGATCTCGTGATCGTCCACGAGGAGATGGGCATCCTCGTTCTCGAGGTGAAATCGGGCGCCCCGTCGCGCGACGGCGGGGGGCGCTGGTGGATCGGCGGGCACGAGCTCAGCCGCGACCCGTTCAAGCAGGCGAGCGACGGCAAGCACCAGCTCGTTCGCAAGCTCGAGGCGCTGCCCGACTGGCCGCCGCGGACCGAGCCACGCGCCGGCCACGCGATCGCCCTGCCCGACGCGGACCTCCGGAGCCTGCCGCGCGGCCACGTCCTGCTCGGCGCCGACGCCCCGCGCGAGCTCGTCCTCGACGGGGAGGCGCTCGAAACGCCCGAGTCGATCCGACGCTGGGTCGAACGCGCCTGCGCGTACTGGCTCGGCGACGGGACGAGGGGCTACCCGCTCGGAGCCCTCGGCGTCCGCCTCCTCGACGAGATCCTGGCCCCGACCTGGTCGCTCCACCGCCTGGTCCGCGGGCGGATCGAGGACGATCGGGCCGAGCTGCTGGCAGCCAGCGCCGAGCAGGAACTCATCCTCAACCGCACCCGCAGGCTCCGCCGCCTGGAGATCGTGGGACCCGCGGGCAGCGGGAAGTCGATCCTGGCCGCCGAGAAGGCTCGCCGGCTGGCGCGCGAGGGCTACCGGACGCTCTTCGTCTGCTTCAACCAGCGCCTGGCGACGAGCCTGATCCGCGAGCTCGAGGAGGCGCCCCGCCCGGCCGGCCTCGACGTGACGACATTCCACCGGCTCTGCGAGCGCCTGGGCACCGAGGCGGGAGTGCTGCCGACCCGGCCCGTGCCCATCCCCCAGGCATGGTGGGACGAGACGCTGGAAGCCGCCCTCGAGGGGGCGATCGACGCCCTCCCGGACGCGCGCTACGACGCGATCATCGTCGACGAGGGCCAGGACTTCGAGGCCCGCTGGTTCGAGCTCCTTCAACGCCTGCTCGCCGGTCCCGACGCCGTCTTCTGGGTCTTCCACGACCCCGGCCAGGCCCTCATCCGGACCGACGTCGTCGCCGGCCTCGGCCTGGAATGCCACGAGCTCTTCGAGAACCACCGCAACCCGGGCTCGATCGCGCAGCTGGCCGCCCGCTTCTACCACGGGAGCGAGGAGACGATCGCTCGCCCGACGGCCGAACGGCGGTACACCGTCATCAGCGCCGAACCCGGGGCCACCACCCTGGAGGCGCTGCGCAAGACCCTCCACCGCCTGGTCGAGGAGGAGCGGGTCGCGCCGTTCCGGATCGCCGTGCTCTCGGGGGTCCCGGCGGCTGCCAGCGAGGTCTGGCGCCACCGGCGGTTCGGCAACGCATACCTGGAGAACGCCGCGCTCCACGACGACGGGACCTCGAGGGGCCTCGCGCCCGAGGACGTCCCCGACGACCCGGACGAGGTCCTGTTCGAGACGATCCGCCGCTTCAAGGGCATGGAGCGCGAGGTCGTGGTCCTCGTCGAGCTGCCGACCGAAGGCGACCGGCTCGACGAGCTCCTCTACGTTGGCCTGACCCGTGCGACGACCGAACTCGTCGTCATCGCGCCGCCGGAGCTCGCACGCCGACTGGGGTAAGGCGCCGGGGCTGATCTCGGCGTTGCGTGCCGGGAGCGGTCCTTGAAGGCGGCCGCGGATCCCGCGCGAAGGTCAAAGCCCCAGGGTTGGTGGTCTCGAGGCTTCGGCAGCCAGCTCGAACGGGTCCTCCACGATCGTCGAGCGGTGCGACCGCCGGACCTCGTCATCCGCGGCGGCCAGATCCTTCGACCGCACATATACGCGGCCACGCTTCTCACCCCGAGCCTCCAGGAGACCGGCATCCACCAACGCCTTGAGATCGCGGCTGGCGACCAGTTCGGAGACGTCTGCCGCAAGGCGGTACCTCTCGTTCTGCAGGGTGAGCCCCATCGAGGCATTGAAGAGCGGGCCGACGGTCCGCTCCGGAAGCCGGAGCCGCTCTGCCAATTGCTGCAAGAGCGTCCATCGCCTCTCGGACTCCTCGGTTCGGCGAAGGAGGGTGCGCGCCTGCCGATAGTGCGCCGTGAGGATGAACCGGATCCAGGGCGAGGCGTCACGCGCCGGCTGCCACGAACCTGCGCCCACCTCGGCCAGAACGTCGTAGTAGGCGGCAGTGTTGCGGCCCAGGTACTCCTCGATGCTGCAGAAGTGAGGCGACAGGATCCCCTCGCGCGCCAGAACGAGCGTTTGCAGGCACCTCGCCATGCGCCCATTGCCATCGCGGAAGGGATGGATCATGACCAAGTTGAGGTGCGCCATGGCAGCCCGGACAAGGGCCGGCGGACGGTCGGCGCCGTCGTAGAACAGGTACTCGACGAGTTCGGCCATGAGGCCCGGGATGAGGCCGGCATCGGGTCCCTCGTACACGGCCTGCCCGGTGGCCTCGTTCCGGACGTAGATCGTGCCCGGCCGCCATCGCCCGGGGCTCCTGCTCAGGTCGTGCTTGAGCATCATGTAGTGCAGGCTGCGGATGAGCGATTCGTCGAGCGTGAAATGGCGGTCGTCCGCCAGCTGCAGTACGTACGTCATCGCGTCCCGGTAGCCCTCGATCGCCGCCCATGTCTCCGCCGTGGCCTGCATCGGCGATTCGTTCTCGGCTGCGGCAAGCGCGTCGTCGAGAGACACGTTGTAGCCCTCGATACTGTTGGAGCCCTGGACGGCGCGCGCGAAGGAGACCCGGCGCAGCAGCCCAACCCATTGGCCAGGCTCGCGCACCTGGACACTGAGGCGCTGGCGAAGGTCCTCGACCTGCGCCAACACCCACTGGGCATCGGGATTGAGGTTGGGCCTCTGGAAGATCATTGGATACCGAGCGTGACGACCTTATCTGGCGTTGGGATAGATAATATCTAGCACGATGATAGTGCGATAACGTCTATCCGGCAATTACCGCTGCGAACTGAGAAACGACCTCAGGAGCCCAGACCGGCACTTTGCCGCAGCCTTCGGTCTCGTCTTGCCACATTTGTCGACGCCGCCACCGCCGGTTTGCACGGACTCGGCGAAGGCCAGCACTCGGAGCTGGCCGCCCGCTTCTACCACGGCGGCGAGGAGACGATCGCGCGCCGGACGACCGAAAGGCGGTACACCATCATCAGCGCCGAACCCGGGGCCACCACCATCGAGGCGCTGCGCAGGACCCTCCACCGCCTGGTCGAGGAGGAGCGGGTCGCGCCGTTCCGCATCGCAGTGCTAGCGGACGCCTCGGCCACTGCGAGCGAGGTCTGGCGGCTGGCTCACCGGCTGGGGTGAGGCGCTACCGAGAAGCCGACGCGCAGAATGTTCAGACGATGAGGCACCAGATCCAGCGTATGACAAAGCGTCGAACCGGGCGGTCCCACTAGGGCTGGCGGCCGCCTGCCAATTGAATGTCGGGGCGCGGCGACGCTCGTATCGGCGCCCTGAGGTCGGTGGTACCTTGGGACCGTCCGCTTGTGACGGGGCAGCAGTTCGGCAGAGGAGGTCTGACTGTGGCCAGAGTGGCCAGTTTCGTGCAGAGCATCCACGAACACGAGCACCTGCACGACACCAAAGTGGAATGCGTCTGGCATACCTTCACCTGTCGGCGAACGCCTGACTCCCGAAGCAGCTCAACGTTAAACCGAACAGGGCACTCTTCGCGAGCATCGCACCGCCCGCACTCGTCGTCCCATGCCGCCCAGCTGACGAGCCTCTCCACCACGCCGGCGTATATCGAGCGATCACTGTCCGGAGCTACGACCGACCGCTCGTTGAGGTCCACGAGGATGTATGGATGATCAACTGGCCCTGACCTCCCGAGGAAGGCACCGCTGATCACAGCCCACAGATAGGGGAACTGTCCCTGTTCTGCCTCGAGAAACCTGAGGAGTCGTCCCTTGTTGATCGCGATAATAGTCCCGCGCTCAGGCGAATCGACTCTGGTCGGCCCTGCGAAGGCAGATAGCACGTCACACAGCAGATCCTCGTTGGTACGTGACTCGGAGTCCTCACTGCCGTCGAGAACCACTCGATACCGCTTCTCGGCAAGGATGAGATCCTGCTCGTTCATCCCGGGGATGTATGTCCTGCCGCTCCCGTGTAGGACACGGCTTATGAACGCCGTCTTCCCGTCGCCGGCATTGCCGGACAGCACCACCAGCGTCGCATTCGGCAGTGCAAGCAGGTACGGCATGAGGTGTTGATCCAACCAAGTCGGCGTGTAGACGATAGGTGGTACGCCACGGGTGCCCTCGCCGCCCGGCAGAAGCCGCCGTACCACGGCCAATGGATCGGGCCCTCCGTCCTCTACCGCGGTGAGCAAAGGCTCGGGGAGACTGAGGGGTTCTTCTGTCTCCTCGAGTAACTCATCCTCATCCCCCAGTACCTCGTCCAGAAGCGCCGTTGGTTTCACCGAATCCATCATCTCGAGCCTTCGCTGAAGCGCGGTTGATGCCGTGGTGGGATACGTGTCGAGTACGAGCCGGGTCGCCGCGTCCGCTGCGATCATGCCTCTTTCGCAACGGTAGACATAGCGCAGCAAGGCTAGCACTTCCAGTGGATGTCTCTGTAACTCCTCAGCCCGACCAGACGAATATGCCTGTGACGGGCTGGGGGGAATCCCCGGGGTCGAGTGCAGCGCATTCAGGGCGCGCAGTTGATCCTCATAAGACCAATGCGCTGTCCCGAAATCGTCCTCGTCTTCGCGCGACTCTGCCCAGGGCCTCCCGATAACCCTTCGATAGATCCACTCCTCGTGAGATCTAGCCTGGGAAGTCCAGTACTCAAAGTCCAGATCCGCCAACGCGGCCAGACGCCATCGTACTTGCGCCGACGTCGTCTGAGCATCCAGTGAGCCGCGAGTCCATTCGGACCAGTCGACCCCGTCCCAATCATCACGCCACCGTTCGGCCGCGCTGTCAAGGCCAGGATGCTCGTACTGGCGCCAGCCCACGGTTGGGATCGCCTCATGGACCCATCCACCAGTTGGGCACTCCCGTGCGATGAACTCTTCTATTGCCTGTGTCAGCGAGCACACGTACGCCGGTCTGGGCGCGTGGCCGTGCGATGCTGCCGCCACGAGCTCGATGAGCGCAGCGAGGTTGTCCTGTAGGTGACGAGCCTCCAACTCAGACCGAATACCTGTCTGAGAGTCGAGCGGAAGCCCAAGGCTCGCGGACCCGAGCCCTAGGGCGCAGGCGCAGCCTTGTCCGTGCGCGCGACTCAAATCCCCGAGGCTGGGCACCCGGACGGCAGCCGCCACTGATCGCGACCGCCGCCTTTCTTCATCCTCCCTGAGCTTTGGCTTACGGTGCGTGTGTCGCCGTCCTCAAATCACTCTGTCGGTCGCAGGATCAACCGAACCTGCGCAGGGCCACGGACGGGAGGCGAGAGGTCCCGGGCCGGATCGCATGTGCACCATCGAGTCATCGGGCTCTCTGGAGCGTCCTTGCCGGACTTCTGAGATCCAGGCGCCTGCCTAGACTGCGTCACTCCGCCACCCCGATCTCGGGCAGGTGCGCCATGAACAGCCGTACCAGCTCTTGCCGCAGGACCACGCGGATCGGAATGCGCAACTCCGCTTCAACCCTTCGACGATGCTCCTCGAAGCGCTCCGAGACGCGCTTGGAGGTGGAGAGGATGACGCCGCCGGTGATGCCCTCGTAGGCGCCGGCAGCCTGGCGGATCTGCTCGAGCGGCCGCGTCCAGTCGGCGTCCCAACTCCACATCTTGATCTGGACGGCGAGGCGGTGCGAGACGCCGAGGGGATCCTCGTGGGTAACGATGGCGTCGGCGCCGCGCTCGCCGGAACCGCCGGTGTGCTCGACATTGCCTTCGCCGTAGAGCGCCTCCAACAGAAGGACACACGGACGCTCGAACTCGGCGCCGTGAAACTGCTTTTGCAGCGCCTCCCAGGTGGCGGCCTCGACGGCCGAGAGGACCTTGGGCAGCCGATCGACCGACGGTGGCGGGGCGACGGTGCCCTTCGAGCAGGCCTCGACCAGCTCATCCACGTCCGGCCCGAGAGTGTCGATGTTCCACATGCGCGACAGCACGCGCATGCTCTGGCGCAGGCGGGCGGAGACGGCGTCCTCGAACGGGTGGATCGGGCGCGTAGAGACCGGCTCGACCGGCACGATGTGACCGTAGTCGGGGAAGTCGAAGCTGTTCGGCTCGACCGGATGCTCCCAGCGGTAAGGCCCGGCGACGCGGACGAGCGACCACGAGCCGAGCCTGGGCTGATGCGGCAGGATCACCAGGTCGCCCGGCCGCACGCCGTCCGGCTCGGACTCGAGCAGCCGACGATTGCCGCGCCAGGTGTTCTTCTGCGCTTCCGTGAGCGGTCGGCCGTCACGCAGCGCGGCGGCGATGACGCGCAGGTCCTGTTCGTCCGCCCAGCCCCAACCTTGGCGCAGGCGGCCCTGGACCAACTCGCCGGCGATGTAGTCGGTCTTGGCCTTGTCAGTCCGGACGACCCAGTAACGCGTCATCGGTCTCCTTCGTCAGTTGCCATCGCTCACTTTGTAGGCATCACCGATCTGGCCCGTTGTAGACCACAACTGACCCGTGCTCGTTCACCAGGAAAACGATGATCCCCAAGCTCGAGATGGCCGTCCAGATCTCTTCGAGCAGGCCCTGATAGCGTGGCTTCGAGGGGAAGGCCATCGCGACGGTGACAGGCGGTTGCCGGCCGATCGTCCTCATGGACCGGAGGATCGCTTGCGCCAACCAGTGGTGCGCCTGGCTCGTGGGACTGGTCGGCCTGACCTCGCCCGAGCGTCTCGGATCCGCATACCCCTCCGACGGGTAACCCTTGACCTCGACAACCATGGTCACGCCGTCGCGAATCGCGACCATATCGTCGCCGGGCTCCTTGCTCGCCGTGTCTGCCTCCGTCGGGACCTCCCATCCCCCGGCCAGTAGATAGGCGCGCATGGCACGCTGAACGTTGCCCTCCCAGAACCATTGGTCGTGGTAGGAGCGTGAGACGGTGCGCGCTGGTCGCACAGTTCGTGCTGGCGTCCGCTGCGCAGAGGGAGGATCCAGTCGGCGGCCCGCACGCATTGAGAAACGCGCCCGAACTTCGCTGACCTGATCAGCGGTGAGGTTCCACCTGGCGCCGTGGTCATCCTCCGAACGTGGATAGCGCTCTCTCAGGAACGCCCGGACCTGCCGACCGGTCGTGCCCAGCGCTCGCGCCAGATCGTCAGGCGTCGGTTGGGCGTCGCCAAGACGCTCGTCAGTCATGACTCATCCCCTTCTCGATTCCCCGAGCATCGACGGCCACCCAGTCGCGAGGGCGCAGTAGGTGAGATATCAGTTGCCGTCGCGGTGTCCCCAATCCATGCCGACTGCCTCTATGAGTGTGATCAGTTCGGCCGTGGATGTTGAGGTGTCCGCTGCAAGCGCGTCTCGGAGGACCACCGTCGCCTGCTCCACCGAAACACGCTCGCCGACATGCAGGACCAGCCGATCGAGGCCGGCCATTTCGGCTGCGAGGAGCTGGAGCAGAGTCATGAGGACGCGGTTGCCTCCGAACGCGCCGCAGCCCCAGAAGCCGGAGTGGACGATGACTCGGGCGTCGGCGCCGGCGACGCGCCGCGTTTCGGTGACCGCCGCGCGGAAGCCGGTGAAGGCCGTGGCGAGAACCAGCTCGATCTCGGCGCGGCGATACCGGCCGTGGCCGCCGGTCGGGGCAGCCATCGCGATCAGGTTCGTGATCGTGGGCGGATCGATCGCGGTTGTGGCCCGGCGGACCGCCTCGGCAGAGGCCTGTGCGAAGGCGTTGCCGTACAGGCCGTCGGGCCTGCCTTGCGCCGCGTTTCGGTCGGTCGCGATCCGCACCCGGCGTTCGGCGCCCACGACCAGCACCGGCGCCAGCCGGCCGCCCTCGACCGTGAGCGTGGAGCGGCGTTCCGCGAGCAGGGCCTCACGCAGCGAGCCGAACACAGGATGCTCGGCGACCTGCATCTCGTCCTGGGCGAAGAGCGAGGAGCCGTAGAAGCAGAAGAGCCGAGGGTCGGCGAAGTTGACGTGCCACTCGACCGCGGGCCCCGCCTCGGCCACGGGTTCGTAGTCGTAGAAGCCGTCCCGGACCGCGAGAAGGCGGGCGGCGCCGGCGGGGTCGACGGCCCCAGGCAGCGGCGCCTCGGCCCAGCGGCTGTACGAGACGTGGCCGCCGGCGGTGCCATCCGGGCAGGCGATCCGAAAGACGACCAGCTTGTTCGGGTCGCGCAGGACGGGCGGGTGCCCCCGCATCAGGGCCGGCGCGTCGTACTCACGGCGCTCCAGGGGCTCGGGCGCGGGCTCGACCGGCTCGGCCGCCGCGGGCGGATCAACCAGACCGTGTTCGAACACGCCGCTCACCACTGGACTCCCTCCAGGACCCACCACCCATGTCGTCCATGTTGGCAGAGTGGGCCGGCAGCGTGCCACCTCTGATGTCACGCCTGGACGAGAGTGACGCGGACGCGCGTGACGCGGACGCGCTGG
This sequence comes from Candidatus Limnocylindrales bacterium, assembly GCA_049514315.1. Taxonomy (GTDB): domain Bacteria; phylum Chloroflexota; class Limnocylindria; order Limnocylindrales; family CSP1-4; genus Fen-1039. The sequence goes on from JBEKVD010000030.1 coordinate 28,631, forward strand.
GTCTCGCCATCGCCGGCCACGGGCCCAGGTGATCGGCCGTGAATGGTCGCTCGGTACTTTCGGAGCGTGGTCGAATACAGGTGGGATCCAGACAAGAACGACGCCAACCTTCGCACGCGAGGCATCGATTTCGATGAGGCCAGGAGCGTCCATTTCGATGATTGGCGAATCGAGATTCCGGATGATCTCCATTCGGAAGACGAGCCGCGGACGTTGACCATCGGCTTGTCCTGGCGGCACCGTTGCCTCGTCGTGGTAACGTCCTATCGCGACACAGAGTCGCCCAGGATCATCTCCGCACGGCGCGCCACGAAGCGCGAACGAAATGCATACGAAAGCCAGCGCCCCCTCGGCCCCGGCTAGGCAGGCCGGGGCCGGCAGCGAAGCCGGACGGTACACCAGGGCCTCCAGCGAAGAGTTCGGCATCGTCATCGATGCTGCCGTCGGGTACTCACTCCGTCTGATCCCATCGAACAAGATCCTCGGCCGGTTCGCGTCCACACGCGAGGCCTGGCCTGTGGTGATCGCCGCCGTCGAGGCAGGACGATCGCCTCGAATGCTGGTCCTTGATTGGCACGGGGCGGACGGATCCCGCGGCGCGGTATCGAGCGGCGCCACGCTCGAGTACCTCGCCCGATCCGGCCTGGGCCTTCCGGCCGAACACCTGCGCTCGCCGGATCAGCGCCGACCGCGTATCTAGACTGATCCCAGCCGCACGGCGCGCCACGAAGCGCGAACGAAATGCATACGAACGACGACGACGCTGATCTCGAGCGAGTCGAGTTTGACTTCAGCCGAGCGAGGCTCGTGAACCGCCCGAGGCCGCCCGAAGGGTTCGGGGTCGTCATCGATGGCGCCGTCGGGTACTCGCTGCGGTTGATCCCCTCCAACAAGATCGTCGGCCGCTTTATGTCGACGCACGAGGCCTGGCCGGCGGTCCTCGCCGAGGTGGAGCGCGGGATCCCGGAGAAGTGCCTCGTGCTTGATTGGCACGGGGCCAATGGCAGGCGCGGTCGAGTCAGTTCCGGTCGGCAGCTCGTGGTCACGGCTCGGTACGGGCTCGGGCTCGATGTGGCCGGGCACCGCGCCCGGGCTGCCTCCTGATCGACCCCGAGGTTGAGGGTCTCAAGTCAACCCGCGGTATGTCCGCACGGCGCGCCACGAAGCGCGAAACCTGGGCCGATCAGGCGTCTTGGACCCTACATCCCGAAGTCGATTTCGAGATTTGCGGTTCCTCGCCGGTCAGCCGTCGCGCAATGGCCCCTTCGCCGGACCGGTTGCGGTCCGTAGATGGCGGCTCGGCGTGGAGGCCCGCGGCTTCGGCAATGTCGCGTCCGAGGGAGTCACCTCGACGACATACCCGTCCGCGAGGAGTCGCGCGTAGCGGCCGCGGTCCACTGATTCTCTGGGTGCCTCGCCCGACTGGTCAGGCTTCTTCTTCATAGTCACGTCGTTCCCCGGCGCTGGCCGGTCTTGCGGAGAGGATCCGAATCGTAGCCCCGGCCTCGGCCGTTGTCACTCGGAGAAGGCGTCCGACGCCAGACATGCCGACCGTCGTCCATCGCTCCTCCTCAACCGAATGTGTCTCATCGCGGACGGACCTGGCGAGTGGATCGAGGATGGCTTCAAGCGCCTCCCAGAAGCCGACGTCGTGCTTCCGGCGGTTTACCGTCTCCTTGTCTTCATCCCAGACGATGCGCGGGGTCGCCACTCAACCTCCGGGCCTCCCGCCGGCAATTCATTCTGCTGCGGCCGGCCTCGACAGATGAGAGCAGAAGGCGATCACCCGAGGCTTACTCGCCATTCAGCCGCAGCCGGCACGCACTCAGCCGCGGCAAGCACGCATTGAGCCGGGCAGGAACCTTCCCCTACTCCATCGGTTCGAGCACGAACACCGGGATCTGACGGTCAGTCTTGGCCTGGTAGTTCGCGTAATCGGGCCAGGCTTCGACGGCGCGCTCCCACCAGATCGCCTTCTCGTCGCCGCTGACCTCGCGCGCGAGGTAGTCGC
>JBEKVD010000031.1:0-29900 GCA_049514315.1 Candidatus Limnocylindrales bacterium
CTCGTCCGCGACGCCCGTCACCGCTACAGCTGGAATGGTGGACCCCCGTATCCCTCGGTCACGACGATCCTGGGGGTCAAGAACAAGCCGGCTCTGGTGGGCTGGGCCAAGCGCGAGACCGCGGCCTGCGCCGTACGCAACCTGGCGATGCTCTCACGCATGGCCGAGACCGGCGGAACGCAGGCTGCGATCGAGTGGCTCAAGAGGATCCCCGATTACCAGCGCGACGTCTCAGCCGAGCTTGGAACACAGGTTCACGCGGCCGCCGAGTCGATCGCCCGCGGTGAGCCCGTCTCAATCGGTGACGACGTCCGAGCCTATGTAGCTGCCTATCGGCGCGACTTCCTCGAGGCCTTCGCGCCCCGCTTCATCGCGATCGAGGCGATGGTCTGCTCCGAGCGCTACGAGTACGGAGGAACCGCGGACGCCTTCGTCGAGATCGACGGCGAGATCTGGCTCCTCGACTACAAGAGCGGAGCCGGGGTCTACCCGGAGTCCGCGCTCCAGCTCGCCGGCCTCGCCCGGGCCCAGTTCATGGGCTTCCCCGGCGACCCGACCCCCTACCCGGTGCCCGCGGCGTCGCGCTTCGGTATCCTCCACATCCGCCCGGAAGGTGCTCGCCTGCTGCCGGTCACCGTCGATCGGGCCACGGTGGCGGCCTTCCTCGATGCCCGCCGGCTGTTCGGCTGGGACCAGGGCCCAGCGCAGAACGTCATCGGGCAGCCATTCAGCCGGGCGGCCAAGACCGCCGCGGCCTGAGCGGCAGCGCCCACGGCCGGAGGGCAGGCCATGCTTCGCCGTTATCCCCTCCCAGCGAAGGGCCGACGCCGCCGGTGCGACCCGGTTCCGGCCACCGTGAGGGCGCAGGTGTGGGCCCGCGACGGCGGCTGCGTCTTCGCCCAGCTGGGGGTTCCGCACGACTGCTTTGGCCGGCCCGAGCTCGACCACGTGCGCGCCTCGGGTGGGCTTGGGATCAGGAGTTCCAGCACGGCCGGGAACCTTGTGCTGCTGTGTACCTGGGCCCACCGCATCAAGACGCTCCACGGCCGGCGCTGGCGTCCGGTCCTGCTCGCCTGGATCGAACGGGCCGAGCGGGAGCCAGGGTGATCCAAAGGCGCAGGATGTCGTGACCGGCGGCCTCGCAGCCGTTTGGTTCGGGTTGGCGTCGATCGGCGCCTACCTGCGAGCGCGTCTGGGCCGCCGAAGGACGCAACAGGCGAGGCTCGGGCGGGTCCGCATGACGGTCGGGCGGCATCAAACCTCGGCCGTGGTTGTCTACAACACCCACCGGGCCGGGGCGGCCCGGGACCGACACCCCAAGTGGCTGGGTCCGGCCATGAACCGGCCGGCCGTGCCAGCCGGCCGCCCTGCCGACCGTCCTCCGAGCTTGCAGCGTGATCGTCATGTCCGGCGGCTCGGCTATGCCTCCTCGAACGGGGCGGCGACGCCAGTGCATGGCGGGGTGGCCCGGGGCCGTGATCCGATCCCCGCTCAGCTCCGGTTCAGCGTCCTATTGCGAGATGGCTTCCGCTGCCGGTACTGCGGTCGCACCGCCAGAGAGCCCGGCGTCGTGCTGCACCTCGACCATACGGTTCCCCTCGCAGCCGGCGGCGCCACAGACGAGGACAACCTCCTGACCGCCTGCTCTGAGTGCAATCTCGGCAAGTCCACGCGCCAGGTGGTGTCGGCGGGGTCGTGACGCAGGGGCCTGGGCGACGGTTCGTTCCGCACCCATGATGGCCGCTAATTACGGCGATTCCAGGCTCTTTGAGGCTAGAGCTAGTCGGCGGCAGATGCGGTCTCGATCACCGACTGCCTTGCGGCGGCTTCCTGGGCTGCCTGGGCCGATACCTGCTCCGCAAAATGGCAGGCCGCGAACTGGCCAGCGCCCACATCCTTGAGCGGCGGGTCGGCCGTCGAACAGATCTCCGGGTTCCCAAGTCTTTCCCGCAGCCAGCAGCGCGTGTGGAACCGGCAGCCCGAGGGCGGGTTGGCGGGCGAAGGCACGTCACCCCTGAGGATCAGCCTCTTCATGCGAACGCGCGGGTCCGGCACGGGGATCGCCGACAGCAGTGCGACCGAATAGGGATGGCGTGGGTGGTCGTAGAGAGAGTCCGTATCTGCCACCTCGACGAGCTTGCCGAGATACATCACCCCGATGCGCTCGCAGAAGTACTGCACGACGGAGAGGTTGTGGGCGATGAAGAGGTAGGTCAGGTTGAATTGCGAGCGCAGCTCCGAGAGCAGGTTCAGGATCTGCGATTGGATCGACACGTCGAGCGCTGAAACGGGCTCGTCGCAGACGACGAACTCCGGGTCCAGCGCGAGCGCCCGGGCGATGCCGATGCGTTGCCGCTGGCCGCCGGAGAACTCGTGCGCGTAGCGCCTCGAGTAATCACGCCGCAGCCCAACCGCGTCCAGATAGTCGCCGACCCTCTTGTCTCGAATGGCCCGCTGGCCCCATCCATTCGTCGCGTTGGACTGGGCGAGCAGGCCCTCGCCGATGATGTCGCTGACCGGCATCCGCGGGTTCAGCGAGCCGAAGGGGTCCTGGAAGATGAGCTGCATGCGCCGCCGCATGTCCTTGAGCGCCTTGCCCCGCATTGCCAGCAGGTCCTGACCGTCCATCGTGACCGAGCCGGCGGTGGCTTTCTCCAGGCGCAGGATCGTCCGACCCAGCGTCGTCTTGCCGCAGCCGGACTCGCCCACCAGGCCGAACTTCTCGCCCCGGTTGATCGTCAGGCTGACGTCGTCCACCGCGTAGACGCTGCCGACCCGCCGGCGCAATATGCCGCCGAAGATGGGGTAGTAGGTCTTGAGGTTGCGGACGTCGAGAAGCGGGGGCTCGGGTTGCGTGACCGGCGCGCCCATAGGGGGCTCCGCGTCCGGGGCGTTTGAACCGGCCATTGTGGGATCTGGCTGCTGCATACTTCGTCCCCTCAGCCCATGACGCCGCGGACGGTCTCGGCGGCTGCCCGATCGTACTCAGCCCGCCTCGTGACACCTTCGGGCGTCTGGAGGAAGCAGCGCGAGAGCACTCCGCGGCTTGAAACGGCCACCAGACTGGGTTCGCTTTGCCTGCACAGTTCCCACGCGTACGGACACCGCGGCTGGAACTTGCAGCCCGGAGGCATCCGGAATGGGTTGGGCACAACGCCTTTGATGACATCGAGCTCGCGGCCGCGCTTGTGGAGTGCCGGGATCGAGTTGAGCAGACCCTGGGTATAGGGATGCCGCGGCCTCAAGAGAACGTCCTCGACGGGACCTGACTCAACGACCCGGCCGGCGTACATGACGGCCACGTTCTGAACCGTCTCGGCGACGACCGCCAGATCGTGGGTGATCAGGAGGAGGGCGGCACCCGTGTCGGCCTGGATCTTCTTTATGAGCTCGAGGATCTGGGCCTGGATCGTCACGTCCAGGGCCGTCGTCGGTTCGTCGGCGATGAGCAGCTTAGGGTTGCAGGACAGGGCCATGGCGATCATGACGCGCTGCCTGATGCCGCCGCTCATCTCGTGCGGGTACTGCTTGACACGGCGCTCGGGAGCCGGGATACCCACGGCTCGAAGAGACTCGATCGCGCGCGTCATTGCCTCCTTGCGGCCGACGTTCTGATGCAGAACGATGGCCTCCGAGATCTGGTCGCCGATCGTGAAGACCGGGTTCAAGCTCGTCATAGGCTCCTGGAAGATCATGGCGATGTCCGCCCCACGGACCTTGCGGATTGCTTCCGGCTCCAACCTGAGCAGATCGCGACCGTCGAACCAGATCTGCCCGCCGACGACCTCGCCCGGCGGGATGTCCAGGAGTTGCATGATCGTCAGAGCCGTCACGCTCTTGCCACAACCCGATTCGCCGACGATACCAAGGGTCTGGCCGCGTTTCAGGGAGAAGTCGACGCCGTCCACGGCCCTGACTGTCCCGTCCATGACGTGGAAGTAGGTGCGAAGGCCGCGGACCTCGAGCAGGATCTCGGGGTCGGTCGGAGGGCCGAGGACCGACGCCTCGGCCCGAGAGTCGGCCGGATCGGGCTTTTGTCTCATACCTTGGCCCTTGGATCGAGTGCGTCCTGGAGACCGTCGCCCATGAAGTTGATACCGAGGACGATGAGGACGATGGCCACGCCCGGGAAGACCGCCCACCACCAGTTGCCGGCGCCGATCGCGTTCTGGGCGCCGCTCAGGATGTTCCCGAGGGTTGGCGTCGACGGGTCGACGCCAAAACCGAGGAAGCTCACGAACGCTTCGGTGATGATGAAGCCCGCCACGCTCAGGCTGGCGGACACGATGATCGGGGACATGGCATTCGGCAGCAGATGCCGGAAGATGATCCTCATCTCAGAGACGCCAGCGACACGGGCTGCGTCGACGTAATCCGCCTCGCGAAGGCTCAGGATAACGCTTCGAACCAGCCTCGAGGTCTGCAGCCATCCGAGCAGGGCGAAGATCAGCATCACCGTGAACCAGTTGCCCGAGCCCAGGAACTCCGAGGCGATCAGGATGAGGTATATCAAGGGCAGCGCCAGGAGCGCGTCCACCGTTCTCATGAGGATCGTGTCAAGGAATCCGCCGACGTAGCCGGAGATCGCGCCCACGATCGTGCCTATGGTCGTGGAGATTACCGTCGCCCCGACGCTGATGAGCAGCGACAGCCCGATGCCGTTAAGGACCAGGGTGAAGACATCGTACTGAAGCTCCTGGGTCTCACCAAAGGGGTGGAAGTACGGGAAGAGCATGGGCGGCCGGCCGTTGTTGACCACCTGGTCCAGCGGCACGAGGGAATTCTTGTCGAACGGCTTCACGATCGGGCCCAGGATGCCCAGAATCACCATCGTGAAGAACAGCGAGGCCCCGAAGAGTGCCATGCGATGCCGCTTGAATCGCCGCCAGGAGAGCTGCCACTGGTTAAGCGATTCGAGCTGAACGTCGTAGTCCGGGTGTTCGATCAGGATTTCTTCGAGTGCCGTCGGAGAATCGACGATCAGGGCCTGGCGGTCGTGCACCTCAGCCATAGCTGATCCTCGGGTCGACGATCGCGTAGACGATGTCGGCCAGCAGGTTGGACGCAACGACGATGACGGCCGTGATGACCGAGATGCCCATCACGACCGGGTAGTCGTACTGCCCGATCGATGTGATGAACTGAGCCCCCATTCCGGGCCAGCTGAACACGGTCTCGGTCGCGATCGCACCCGCGAACAGGAACGGGAGCTCCAGGCCGATGTTCGTCACGACCGGCAGCAGGGCATTGCGAAGGGCATGGCGAAACACGACCCTCCGCTCCGATACTCCCTTGGCCCGCGCCGTTCGCACGAAGTCCTGGCGCAGCGAGTCGATCATGGCGGCGCGGATGAACCTCGAGTCGCCGGCTACGCTCACCGCAACCAGCGTGGCCACCGGCAGCGCGAGATGCCGGGCGAGGTCCCCTACGGTGAAGAGAGGATCTTTGAACAGGGCGTCCCACCACGCCTGGGACGCGAATATCTGTCCGTTGCGGGAGTCCCACATGCCTCCGGCCGGGAACCAGCCCAGCTGCGCCGAGAAGATGATGATGAGAAGCAGCCCCAGCCAGAACGTCGGGAACGAGTAGGCGACGTAGTTGAAAACGGTGATGGTAGTATCGACCTTGGTGTAGCGCTTTACCGCGGCCGTCACGCCGGTGATGAATGCCAGCACCATCCACAGCACAAGAGATGTGCCCGCGAGAACGAGGGTTCTCGGGAAGCGCTCGGCGATTATGTCCATTACCGGCGTCCCGTTGGTGCTGGAGATGCCGAAATCGAGATGGAGGATGCCGTTGTCACCGCCGCCCAGGAACCCGGGCAGGAAGTTGGGCAGCCCGTGGTTGCTGATGAAGACACCGAGCCCCTGGCCGTCGGGGTTGCAGACGCCGAGCCAGCGGCAGTATTGCACGAACCACGGCTGATCCAGGCCCCACCGATGCTTGAAGGCCTCCAGGGCCGCCGCAGTGATCTTGGGGTTCTGTTCAAACCGGGCCGTCGGACCGCCCGGAGACAGCAGCACGATGCCGTAGATCACTACGGAGATGACGAAGAGAGTCGGGATGGCGCCGATCAGGCGTCGAATGATGTACCTGGTCAAGTCATCGGCCCAGATGTGTGATGTGGGACTGCGGCGTCAACGCCGCAATCCCACATCGTTCTACCCGTAGGTTAGATGGAGGGGGCTGCCGGAGCTAGCTCTTCCACCAGTCCTCGATATTCCAGGTGTTGGTCGCACTCGTCGCGTTGTTGATCACGTTGTTCATGTTGGTGCCCTTGAGCACGACGGTCTTCCAGAAGTAGAGCGGAATCTCCGGGAAGGCGTTGTCCGGGTTGACGTAGATGTCCTGATAGGTGGCCATGTCGGCGAGGATCTTGGTCGTGTCCACAGTGCCGTTCAGGTCTTCCAGGGCAGCGTCGAGAGTCGGGTTCTTCACGCGGATCTCGTTCTGTCCGCTGTGATCACCCAGGCTCGGGTCGAACTTGGAATCGTAGAGCAGGTACCAGCCATCCGGGTCCGGGCTCGAGAGCCAGGCGAACTCGGCGACGTCGTAGTTGCCGTGCGTGAGGTTGCACGGAGTGTTCGCCGGCGCTTCAGACCAACCAGGGAACATGCCGCCGCCGGTCGATGGAACTGGATGGACATCGAGCAGGACCCCGATCTGCTTTAGCTGGGTAGCCAGCAGGGTAAGGGTATTGATTCGATACGTGCGCGATGCGCTGGTGCAACCCAGGAGCTCGACCTTCGTCCCGTTGGGAGCAGTCCTGATCCCATCGGAGCCGGTCTTGAACCCGGCCGTGTCAAGGATCGAGTTGGCCTTGGCCACGTCGAACGTCGGGCACGTTTCTTGCTTGAAGTACCAGAGCAAAGACGAGATGTTGTCGCATGTGGGAGACGCTGAGCCGCCAAGGATTCGGGTGACGATGTCGTCCTTGTTGTAGGCGTAGTGGACAGCCGTCATCAGAGCCTTGGCGCCGTCGGCCCCGAACTTCGTGGTCAGGTCGGCGTAGTTCCAGGAGTTCTGCTCGTAGGTCGTGCCGTTGATGGCGTCGATCGAGGCCTGCGGAATGCCGAGCGTCGCCAGCGTCGCCAGGTCGTTGTGGTTGAAGTCCATGGCTACGTCGACTTCGCCGTTCTTGAAGCCGGCCTCCTCGGCCGTCGCGCTCCCGTAGACCTTGTAGACCATGGAGTCGAACGGTGGCGTGGCCTTCTTGATGGTCGTCCAGAACTGGGTGTTGGGCACGTAGTCGATCTCGGCGCCGGCCGCCCACTTGGTCGGGATATAGGGGCCGCTGTACACACCGGCCGTCAGGTTTGTCTGAGCGTAGAGCTTGGTGGGCGCATCAGCGACCGAGACGGTCTGGAGATAGTGCTTGGGCAGAAGCGGCGCCCACAGGCCGAGGTAGCCTTCGTACTGCGTCTTGAAGTGAACGACGCAGTTGGTCCCGGTTCCGCCATCGACGCCGGTGATATCTTCCCAGCCGACGGTGCCCACGATGTTGCCAACCTGGCCCGGGTCCATCTGCCACTGAACCTGATAGGCCACGTCGTCGCAGGTGATGGGCTGGCCGTCGGACCACATCGCGCCGGGGCGGAGGTCGATTGTGAGGTCCATCCCACCGGAGCTGGTCAGCTTGATGCCGCCGTTGGAGACCGTCGGGACGTTAGTCGCCAGCTGGCCGTAGTACTTATAGTCGGCGGTGACGTTCCAGAGGCTCCAAAGAGAGGGTCCGAAGGCCTCGACGTCAGCAGCCGAGCTGTCGTACTCGCCCCACCAGACGGTGACAGGCTCCTGCCAGTCGCCGAGGATCAGCTTGCCGCCGGTCTTGCCCACGGGCACGGGCTTATAGGTGGTGGTCGTCAGGTCGGGGGCGGGCACCGTCGGCGAGGCCGCCGGAGTCGGGACGGCCGTTGGCGTGGCGGGCGGCTGGGTGACGGGTGGGGTCGTCGGTGTCGCGGTTGAACTGGAGCAGGCGCTCGCCACGATTGCCCCGATGGCGAGCAGACCCATGAGCCGTTTACGCATGCAATGCTCCTCCCAGAGTTCTCAACTCCCTAACCGATAGGCATTAGGCCGTCGGATCGTCTCTTCCAGCTTCCAGCAATCGTACGGAGGTTTCCTGGATGCATCGGCTGGAGTGGATCTGGGCAGATCGCGACCGGCGCAATGGCAGCCACTATGGTAACTCATGACGGTCGTGTCAATGCCCGACGGCGTCCTCCCGCCGACCTCCGAGGCTGCCTCGAAGGCACGCGGTTGGAGCATACGGACGCCGCCCTCGCCTCGCAGGTCGGGCCGGGCGCGCCGCAGCGAGGGGTCCACGAGGGCCGGCGTCGATTGGGCCGGCCGTGGACCGGTGAGAAACCCGTGCCTCCGGCGGCCGTGACCCAGGCCGCTGAGGCCCGCAGGGGCGCCGCTGCTGCCCGCAGGGTCCGGTCGGGGCCGCCCCCTGGCAGCCGCGGGGCCGCCCCCGTCAGCCCGTGGGCCGGCGGACCGAGACGTAGCGGCCGAGCCGATGCCGGGCGACCTCATCGCGAGCCTGAGGACGGCTCACGGCGGAGCCATCGGTCGAAGATGCACTATCCGACCCACCAGTCGCCGATGTTCCATTCGCCGCCGGAGGGAGTCGGGTTGCCCGTGAAGTTGTGAAGCCTGGGATTCACGAGCCAGACATCCCTGGAGAAGTAGAGAGGGAGCTCATACGTGTTCCGGTCGGAACCGTATATCTCCTGGATCGAATACATGGCGGCGCGAACCTTGACAAAGTCGGCACTGCTCCGAACGGCGTCATAGGCGGCGTCGAGCGCGGGCAGGTCGATGCGCGAGATGTTCCCCCCGGTGTGCGGCGCGTTGTCCGGCGTTTCGCTGGAGTAGTAGACGCTGTAGCCGACGAGCGGATCAACGGGCGAGACGTATGAGAACTCGGCCACGTCGAAGTTGCCGTGCTGGAGGTTGCAGGGCGTGGAGGCCGGGGTGTCGTTCCAGCCGCCGAAGACATCGGATGACGGCCTGACAGTGACATCGACCTTGATACCGATCGCCTTGAGCTGCCCGGCAATGAGCTTGAGGGTGTCCTCGCGGACCTGGCTGAGGGTTGTGCAGTAGTTGAGTTCGATGGTCTTGCCGCCCTTGGTCAGGTAACCGTCTGGGCCCGCGACCCAGCCGGCATTGGCGAGCAGGGTCTTCGCGGTGGTGGGATCGGCTGCGGTCGAGCCGCCCACGTCCCGGTAGTACCAGCTCAGCGGGGAGACGAAGTTGTTGGTGACGGTGACGTTGCCCGCCAGTGGCCCGTTCGCGATGGCCTGGCGGTCGGTCGCGAGCTTGATGGCATTGATGATCGTGGCGCCGTCGGCCCCGAACCTGGCCGTGAACGAGGCGTTGTTGAAGGCATCGAGCTCGTAGGTGAGGGAGTCATGGGCTACGACCTGTGCGGGGTTGATCGAGGCGAGCGACGGGGTGGCGTTGTTGAAGTCGTTGCCGACGTCGAATTCACCGGCCTTGTAGCCGGCGATCTCGGTGTCGGTGCCGCCGTAGTACTTCCAGATCACGGAGGCCAGATACGGCGCGTGGCCGCTGATGGTCTGCCAGTTCGGGTTCGGCACCATCGTGATCTGGGTGTCGGCCACGACGGTCCTGGGGATGTACGGGCCGCTGTAGACGCCGCTGGCAAGGTTGCCCAGCGGGTAGAGCCCCGTTGGGGCGTCCTTGACCGGGACGGTGGTGATGTAATGGGCAGGAAGCAGCGGTGAGACGAGATTGAGATAGCCCTCGTACACCTTGCCGAAATGCATCACGCAGTTGGTGCCGGCGCCGCCGTCGACACCGGTGACGTCCCCCCAACCGACCGTGCCGCCGGCCAGGCCGGAGTTGGCCGGGTCCATGACCCACTTCCATGTCGCCAGGATGTCGTCGCAGTTGATGGGCCGGCCATCCGACCACATCATTCCGGCGCGCAGGGTCCAGGTGACGTCCATGCCGCCGCCGGTGGGAACGACCCCGCCGTTCTGGATGGTCGGGACATTGGTCGCGAGATCCGGGGCGTACCGCAGGTCCGGCGTGACGGTGAGCAGGCCGTCGAACATGCTGTCGGAGGCTTCGATGTCCGTCTCGCCCCTGGCGTAATACGGATTGACGGTGTCCGGGAATTGCCACTCGGCAAGAGTGACCGTGCCGCCGGTAGCGGCAGCGGTGGTTGCCCTGTACGTTGAGCCGGTAAGCGCGACGGGCACGGAGGTCGCCGAAGCGATCGGCGTGAGGGCGACGGTCGGCGCGGAAACAGCCGGAGGGGAGAGGGCCGCCGGGGAATTCGCCGTGCTGGTCGCCGATCCGCAGGCGCCCCCTGACAGGGCCGCCACGATGAGAAAGCCGATCAGACGCTTGCGCACCCCGGCTCCTCCCTCGCGAGTGGCAGCTTCGACTCGCTCAGAACAGTGACACCCGGCATCTCGTTCAATCCGGACATGGGGTCTGGGCCCCCGTCATCGCCTTCCAGCGGAGGTTGGGCTGGCGCGCGGCGGTCGTTTCGTCCAGCCGGCGAACCGGCGAACTGCGCGGCGCCGAATGAAGAAGTTCCGGATCGGCGTGGGCCTCATCGACGATGCACCTCAGTGCCTCCACGAATGCATCGAGGGTCTCGAGCGATTCCGTTTCGGTCGGCTCGATCAGGAGCGCCTCTTCCACGGTCAAGGGGAAGTACACGGTCGGCGGGTGGAAGCCGTAGTCGATGAGCCTCTTGGCCACGTCCAGGGTGCGAATCCCGGTCTCAGCCTTGAGGGTTGCCGACGAGGCCACGAACTCGTGCATGCACGGCCGCGAGAAGGGAACGTCCAGGACGTCGGTCAGCCGGGTCTTCAGGTAGTTGGCCGCCAGGACGGCGTCCTCGCTGACCTCGCACAGGCCGGAGCCGCCGTGGGCCCTGATGTACGCATAGGCCCGGAGCAGCACACCGGTGTTGCCGGCGAAGGCCTTCACCCGGCCGATGCTGGTGGGCCGCTCGCCGGCCGCCTCGAGCCGGAAACGGCCATCGGGCTCGCGCAGAACCCGGGGTGCAGGCAGGTATGGGGCGAGCCTCTCCCCTGCTCCGACCGGTCCTGCGCCCGGGCCGCCGCCGCCGTGCGGCGTCCCAAACGTCTTGTGAACGTTGATGTGCATCACGTCGAAGCCCGCCTCGCCGGGCTTGAAGCGGCCCATGACCGCGTTCAGGTTGGCCCCGTCCATGTAGGCCAGCGCGCCGGCCTCGTGAACGGCGTCCAGAAGGTCGCACAAACGTGACTCGAAGAGCCCGAGTGTCGATGGATTGGTGATCATCACCACGGCCGTCCGCGGTCCCAGGGCGGCGCGGAACGCGTCGACGTCCACCCCGCCGTCGGGTGCCGAGGGAATGGACACCGTCCTGAAGCCGGCCATCGAGGCGGTGGCGGGGTTGGTGCCATGAGCGGAGTCCGGGACCAGGACCTCGCTCCGGTCGGTGTCGCCCCGGCTCCGGTGGTAGGCCCTGACCATGAGGATGCCGGTCAGCTCGCCCTGGGCGCCGGCGGCCGGCTGGAGCGTGACCGCCTTCATGCCGCCGATCTCCGCCAGCGCTTCCTCGAGCTCCCAGAGCAGCTGGAGCGTACCCTGGGCGACATCGTCCGGGGCGAGCGGGTGGAGTGAAGCGAAGCCGGGCAGCCGGGCGGCCCACTCGTCGATCTTGGGGTTGAACTTCATCGTGCACGAGCCGAGCGGATAGAAGCCCGTGTCCACGGCGTAGTTGAGCTGGCTCAGGTTGACGTAGTGGCGAGTCAGCTCGGGCTCTGAAAGCTCGGGCAGCCGCGGCCCAACGGACCGGAGCCGGCCGGCCGGGATCCGGGCCAGGGCATCCTTCGGCGGATGCGGCACCCTGCCGCCGCCGCGGCCCGGCCGGGAGCGTTCGAAGAGCGTGGGTCCCAGGCGATCTCCGGCGGCGGTCATCGGGCGGCCCCCGCAAGCTCCTCGCCGAGGGCCGCCGCGAAGGCCGCTATGTCCTCGGGCGTGGTGACCTCAGTGGCGCAGACGAGAAGCGCGTCGGCGAGCGACGGGTCGTCCGGGAATGCTCGAGCCAGTGGCAATCCGGCCAGGATGCCACGGTCGATGAGGCGGGCATGCACCCGGGAGGCACCCGGGACGCGGACGGCGAACTCGTTCAGGTAGGGCCCGGGATGCAGCCGCGGCGCGCCGGCGACGGCAAGGGCCCTCTCGAGATCCGAGGCACGGGCGGCGCCGAGGGCGGCCACATCCCGCAGGCCGTGCGGCCCGATGGCGGCGAGGTAGATGGCCGCGGCCAGGGCGCACAGGGCCTGGTTGGTGCAGATGTTGCTGGAGGCCTTCTCGCGGCGGATGTCCTGCTCGCGCGCTCGGAGCGTCATCACGAAGGCCCGCTTACCGTCCACGTCCGTCGTCATGCCGATGAGCCGACCCGGGATCTGCCTGACCAGCGCCTCACGGCAGGACAGGATGCCCAGGTAGGGGCCGCCGTAGGAGAGCGGGATGCCGAGAGGCTGGCCGTCGCCGGTGGCAATGTCGGCGTCGTATTCACCCGGCGATGCCAGGACCGCCAGGGAGACCGGCTCCACGACCGAAACGAAGAGCGCGCCGGCGGAATGCGCCAGGCGCCCGATCTCTGCCATCGGCTCGATCAGGCCCAGAAAGCTCGGGTTGGCGGCCACCACTCCGGCGACCGGACGGTCCGCGTCGGCGAGCATGCGCTCCAGCGCCGCGAGGTCCGTCGTTCCCGCCGCCGGACCGTCGGCCACGAGCGGGATCTCGTCGGCGGTGAGTGAAGCCCCCGCGAAATAGGTGCAGAGCGTCTCACTGTAGTGGGGATGGACGCCGCGGCTGACGAGGACCCGGCCGCGGCGCGTGGCGCGGCAGCTCATGAGCGCGCCCTCGGCCGTGGCCGTCGCCCCGTCGTAGTGCGACGCCGAGACGACGTCCAGGCCGGTCAGCTCGGCCATGAGCGATTGGTATTCGTAGATGGTCTGGAGCGTGCCCTGGCTGATCTCGGGCTGGTACGGCGTGTAGGCGGTGTAGAACTCGCCTCGCAGGAGCAGCTGGTCGACGACGGCCGGGCTGAAGTGGCGGTAGGCTCCGGCACCCAGGAAGCTGACCAGGTCGACCCGGTTGCGATCCGCCAGCGCCCGGAGTCGAGCCGAGAGTGCGGCCTCCGATTCCGGAGGAGGGAGATTGAGCCCGGAAGACCGCAACGGCGGCGGGATATCGGCGAAGAGGTCGTCGACCGAACGGGCGCCGATCGCCGCCAGCATTCGGGCGCGATCTTCTGTCGTGTGCGGGCCGTACGCCATGGAGTCAGCTCCCTGCGAGTGTCAGAGTCTCAACCCGGGCCTCAGGCCTCCGAGATGAGAGCCTCGTAGGCCGATTGATCGAGCAGCCGGTCGACCTGGGCATGATCGACGACCTTGATCCGCAGCATCCAGCCTCGCCCGAGCGGGTCGCTGTTGAGCAGCTCGGGCGCTCCCGCGAGCTCGGCATTCGTCTCCGTCACCTCGCCGCCCACCGGCGCGAACAGATCACTGACCGCCTTCACGGACTCGATCACGCCTACGGCGGAGAACTGGGTCACCGTCCGACCCACGTCGGGCAGCTCGACGAAGACGATGTCGCCCAGCTGTTCGGCGGCGTATGGCGTGATCCCCACGGTGGCGAGGTCGCCCTCGATGCGGACCCACTCGTGCTCCTTCGTGTAGCGAAGATCCTGGGGCACCATCGCCTCACTTCCTCCTGTGCCCGGCTCCCGCGCCAGGCATTCCCGGCCCGGGCGGCAGGCCGGCTGGCAATCTCATAGCCGGCGATCGCGAGACGGCTTCAGACCGGCCTCTTGTAGAAGGGCAACGGAACGATCTCGGCAGGGACTCGCTGATCGCGAATGTCGACGTCGATTATCGTACCGGGCCCGGCCTCGGATGGCGTCACGTATGCCATCGCAATCGGGACGCCGAGCGTGGGAGATTGAGTGCCGCTCGTGACCACGCCGATCTTGCGGTCTCCGGCGAAGAGTTCGTAGCCGTGGCGGGCGATGCCGCGGCCCCGAACGACGAGCCCCACGAGCATCTTGCGGGGGCCTTCGGCACGGGCTTTCTCGAGCGCAGCGCGGCCGACGAAGTCCCCCTCCTTGGCCAGGCCGACGACACGGCTGAGACCGGCGTCGAATGGGGTGGTGTCACGGCCAAGCTCGTTGCCGTAGAGGGGCATGCCGGCCTCGAGCCGAAGGGTGTCGCGGGCCCCCAGCCCGGCCGGCACGGCGCCGACGGCTTTGCCCGCGTCGAGCACGGCATCCCAGACCGTCACCGCGGCCCCGACGTCGGTGAAGACCTCGAAGCCGTCCTCGCCCGTGTATCCCGTGCGGGCCACAAGCGCCGGGATCCCGGCCACGTGCCCTTCGGCGATGGCGTAGTAGCGGAGCCCGTCGAGGGCCACGTCCGTGAGCGGGGCCAGGATGCCGGCAGAGCGGGGGCCCTGGACCGCCACGAGCGCGGTGGCCAGCGAGCGGTCGTCGAGGACGACCCTGAAACGCGCCAGCCGGGCGGCCAGGGCGTCGCTGACGGCCACCGCGTTCGAGGCGTTCGCGACGACCATGAATCGCTCGTCGCCCAGGCGGTAGACGATCAGGTCGTCGAGAACGCCTCCCTCGGGAAAGCAGATCATCGAGTAATGCGCCCGGCCCACCTTGAGGTTCGCCGGATCGGTCGTCAGGGCGTAGGAGAGCGCGTTCGCCGCCTCCGGGCCCTCGACGAAGAGCTCGCCCATGTGCGACAGGTCGAACACCCCCGCCCGCGAGCGGACCGCCCTGTGCTCCTCGAGGATCCCGGCGTACTGGAGCGGCATCAGCCAGCCGGCGAACTCCACGATCCGTGCCCCCAGGGCCACGTGTCGGTCCGCGAGGGGCGTCACCAGCGGCGAGTTCTGAGACTGAGCCATCGTGAGCGACCTCCGGTCGTGGTGTTTGGGCGTCCCGGCGGCCCGGAGCGCGACTTGTGGGACAGGCAGCTCAAGCGGTCGAATCGGGAAGCCGGGCGGCGGCCAGACCGACGAGGGCGCGCTCAGTTTCGAACGAAAGCAGGCCCTGGGCCTCGGCGAATGAAACCCAGCGGACCTCCTCGAACTCGCGGTCGTGACTCTCCAGCGAGCCGCCGGTGGGCTTCATGATGAAGTAATGAACGGTCTTGTGAATGCGCGTGCCACGCTGGACGAAGGTGTACCTGATGGCGTCCAGGGGCGACGTTATTCGGACGGTCAGGCCGGTTTCCTCGCACACCTCTCGCAGGGCGGTCTGCTCGAGATTCTCGCCTGCCATGGGCGTGCCCTTGGGTAGTGTCCAGGTCTGTCCGTCCCTTTCCCGTCTTCGGCGGCCGATCACCAGCTGCGGGAGAGAGTCCTCGTATCGGATGACGATGCCGCCCGCGGAAGTCGCGGTGCCGACGCTCAGCCTCGCCACGGCGCCGCGGCGAGGCTTGACCGGCGGTCGGCCCGCGGCCGCCCGCCAGCCCAATGGATCGCAACGGCGGCACGAACGAGGCCGCTCCGGGGGGTGCCGCCGCGCGCGGTTGCGGGGTGCCAGCCGCTGGCCTGAAGGCCACCGGGCCCGGGGCGCAGGACTGTCCGCCGCGTGGTGGCCGGCTGGAAGGAGAGGCTCGACCGGAGCCCGAGCCGGCGCTCCCACTCGCGGCCGGCAGGGCGGACGAAGCGAGCGGAGGGCCAGGCCACGTACTTGGCCGCGATGCTGTGCTGCATATTCAGCCTAACAACGTACCCGTGCCACCGGGTGATCGGAACGGTCACGAGTAGGGTACACCACGGCCGGGTCTCGCTGTCACTATCAGTCCCGACGCGGCCACTCGACTGGCACGGACACACGGACACGCGCCTCGAGGGAGATAGGGCGGGCGTCGGACTCGGCGCGTTTGCGGGCCAACCCCCTAGCCTTGGCCCGGCGGCCTTAGTGCTCGAGTCCTCGGAGCGGTCCGAAACCGGCTCGAGTGACTCTCGCTGTCGAAGGATCGGCCCGGAGCGAGTGAACTCGGGACCGGCCCTCTGGGAGCCGGCAGCGGCGGGGGCAACTGTTAGGGCAAGCAGGCCGCGTGACGTCGGTTATGCTGGCCAGCGATGGCCGAGACGAAGGAGTTCCAGTGCCCCAGCTGCGGGGTTGTCTGGTCCGGGGGCCGGTACTGCAACAGCTGCTCGTTTGACCTCTTCGCGGCCGGAAAGCCCGGATCGCCCGCGCCTCGCAGGACGGCGAATCCCTGGCCGCCGACGTGGCGAAGCTGGGCCGGGTTCGTCATTCTTGCAGGCGCCTTGATGATCGTCCTCGGGTCCTTCCTGCCGTGGGCGAACGTGCGGAGCAGCTTCGGATCCGCGGGCATGACCGGACCAATGAGCGGCATGGACGTGGGCGCCGACGGGTTCGTCGTCTGCGTCGTCGGTATCGCCATGGCGGTTGCCGGGATCGCAATGCGCCTTCGCTCAGGGCGCCAAACGCTGGCCCAGGGCGGGGCCCTGTTCGGCGCCGTGATCACTGCCCAGGTCGTCACGAAGGACGTCGTGGCTCTGAGGAACGGCTACGATGTCGATATCAGGATCATCGTCGATTCGCTGTCGATCGGGCTCTACATCGTGGCAGCCGGCGCGGTGATCGCGGGGGCCGGCGCCCTACTTTACGGGCTCCAGCGCCGCTGAGAACGCCGGGCTATGGCGCCCGTGGACTGCCCTGATCCGGCCAAGATGTGACCCAGAGCCGCCCTGGCACGCCCCAGGGCCACGAAAGCACCCCGAGACGCCCGGAGAATCCCGTCTCACGCTCAGAGGCTCGAAGACTGCCCCTCCGTAAGCCTCTAGGACCGGTTATCAGCCCTCGCCATGGCGTACAGGGCCCGGTATCCGGTCAGCATTGCGCTCGGGTTAGACAGGAGCGCGCTTGACTCACCCAACGGTGTCCTGCTTGAACCACGGCGGTACGTGCACGCGCACGGGCTCCGTCGTGTAGTACGCCAGGCTGATCCGGTGGCCGCAGAGCTCCACTCGTCTGGGTACTCTGCCAATAGAACTGGCTCAATCGTAGCCGGTCAGGTCGCCTTTGCAAGCGCGGCCCGGAGCTGCTCCAGCCGCTCCGCGGAAAGGGAGCGCCGCTCCTCGACAATGTGGAGTTCGCGTCGGGCGGCCGCGAGGTACAGCTCGAGTGTCCCCGGCGCCAGCCGCTCCAGCGTTTCGAGGTGAGCCGCCAGCGTGCCGGCATCGCCTCGCGCAACCGGCCCGGTCAGCGCGGCGCCCACGCCGATCGCCCGCGCGTTGGCGAGGGTCTGCTCGATCAGGCGGCCGTAGATGGCGAGCGAGCCTCCCTCGTCGATCCCGGCTGCGGCTCCGAGAGTGACGATCGCGTCGAGCAGGGCGACGAACCCGCCGGAAGCCATGACGGCGGCCGCGTGGTAGGCCGGCTTGGTGCCCTTCGGCAGCCGCACGGCCACTCCCCCGATCGCTTCGGCGAGGTCGACGAGTAGCCTAAGGATTACGTCGTCGCCCTCGAGGGCAATCGTTGCGCCCTTCATCCCGGCCACCGATAGCTCGACGTCCGATGTGAACGAGACGAGCGGATGAAAGGCCCCGGCGTGGCTGCCCGCGCCGAGCGCCGGCTCGAGCACCTCGGCCCCGAGCAGGCCGCTGGTGTGAACGAGCGCCTGCCCGCCGTAGAGGCGCATCGGCGCCGCGACCGCCGCAATCGCGTCGTCAGGCACGGCTAGGATGGCCAGCTCGACCTCGTCCAGGATGGCTTCCGGCTCGACGAAAGTCCGGACCCCGGGAACAAGGTCGCGGAATCTCTCGCGTCGGGCGGCGTCCCGACTGGCCACGGCCGTGACCGGCCAGCCGGCCCGGCTGATGGCCACTCCCAGGGCCGTTCCCACGGGCCCGGCCCCGACGATCCCCACGACGGGCGGACCGGACGACCGGCCGCCGTGGGGATGCGGAGCGGGGTGGGAATGGACACCCTCGCCGTGGAGATGCGGGCCCGAGATCCCGTCGGAATCGCCCACCCGCCCGGCATTGCCGAATTCGGGTTCGCCGCCGGCGGCGCTGCCCGGTTCGTGGCGTGCACCAACGCGCCAGAGCTTCACGCGACTTCCCTTTCCGACCGCGAACTGGGGGTATCCTTCCAAGGGACTTGAAATGTGGCGGCTGTCTCACCGGGCCGCGCGAGAGCGCGTCCGGACGGCCACCACAGGCCCGAGTTTAGCCCGGATCCACCGGACCGGCGACGCCGACCGGCGGCCGAGGGTTGGTTCCCCTGGCGGCAGAGGCGCACCCCCGCCGGGGTCCTGGCGATCACTGGCTCGCGCGGTCTGACGAGCGCAGTCCTGTACGGCGACGAGCACCGGCGCGAGCGCGCCCCATGGTGCGTGAGCAAGGAGCGCACGAGCCCAACGACGGAATGAGCTTTCCGTCCAGCGAGCATGCGAAGGAGCTGCAGTGGCCCCCAGCGATCCCTTCGGCACCCGAACCCGGCTCGGCCCCGGAATGCCGGACTTCTACCGCCTCTCTGCGCTGCCCCGGTCCGGAGCCGTGAAACTCGCTCTCGACCTCGACCGCCTGCCGGTCACGCTCAAGATCCTGCTCGAGAACGTCGTCCGGCATGCCGGCGACGGCGTCGTTAGCGAGGGCGACGTGACGACCCTGGCCGCCTGGAAACCGGGCGCCGCCTCCACCACCGAGGCCGAGATCCCGTTCATGCCGGCCCGGGTCATCCTCCAGGACTTCACCGGCGTGCCGGCGGTCGTGGACCTCGCTGCGATGCGGGACGCCATGGCGGAGCTGGGCGGCGACCCGGCCCGCGTCAACCCGCTCGTGCCGGCCGACCTGGTCATCGACCACTCCGTCCAGGTCGATCGCTACGGCACGGCCGACGCCTTCGCCTACAACGTGGCGCGAGAGTACGAGCGCAACGGCGAGCGCTACCGGCTGCTGCGGTGGGCCCAGACCGCCTTCGACGACCTTCGCGTCGTCCCACCCGGCACCGGCATCGTCCACCAGGTCAACCTGGAGTACCTGGCATCCGTGGTGACGCGCCGGCCCGACCCGGATGGGCGGGGCGAGGTGGCCTTTCCAGACACCCTGGTCGGGACGGACTCCCACACCACGATGATCAACGGCCTCGGCGTGCTCGGCTACGGCGTCGGCGGGATCGAGGCCGAGGCCGTCCTTCTCGGACAGCCGCTCTACCAGCCGATGCCGAAAGTCGTCGGCGTCCAGCTCTCCGGCGAGCTGCCGGAGGGCGCCACGGCCACGGACCTGGTTCTCGTCGTGACCCAGATGCTCCGCTCCTACGGCGTCGTCGGGACGTTCGTGGAGTTCACCGGCGACGGGCTGGCCGGGCTGGCGCTGGCCGACCGGGCCACGATATCGAACATGTCGCCCGAGTTCGGGGCGACGGCGACGTTGTTCCCGATCGACGACGAGACCCTCATCTACCTGCGCCTGACCGGCCGGACGCCCGAGGAGGTATCCCTCGTCGAGCGGTACGCCAGGGAGCAGGGCCTGTGGCGCCTGCCCGGCTTCACGCCCGACTTCGACGCGCTGCTGACGCTGGTCCTGGCGTCGGTGGAACCCTCTCTGGCGGGGCCCCGCCGACCGCAGGACCGCGTGGCCCTGCGCGACCTCCGAGCCAGCTTTCGAGCGGCCTTTCCCGAGGGTCTCGAGCAGCAGGGCGGGGCGGGGATCGTGGCAGAGCCGGAGAGGCCGGGCGATTCCGGCGGCTCAGCTGCCGGCGCGGCCGAGGCGTCCTTTCCGACCGTCCGAGTCGAGGCGGCCGGTCGTTCCCTCGAATTCGGGACCGGGTCGGTTGCGATAGCGGCGATCACCAGCTGCACGAATACCTCGAACCCGACCGTCATGGTGGCCGCCGGTCTGCTGGCCCGAAACGCCGTGGCCCGCGGCCTGACCGTCCCTCCGACCGTCAAGACCAGCCTTGCCCCGGGCTCGCGCGCCGTCACCGCGTACCTGCGGGACGCGGGTCTGCTCGAACCGCTGGAGAAGCTGGGGTTCGCCCTGGCCGGCTACGGCTGCACCACCTGCATCGGCAACAGCGGTCCGCTGGACGCGCCGCTTGCCCGGGCCATCGAGGAGAAGGATCTCGTCGTTGCGGCCGTGCTTTCGGGCAACCGCAACTTCGAGGGCCGAATCCATCCGCTGGTTCGGGCAAGCTACCTGGCCTCGCCGCCGCTGGTCGTGGCCTTCGCCCTGGCCGGCACCGTGGACGTCGACCTGACCACCAGCCCGCTCGGCACCGGCCGGGACGGGACGCCCGTCTTCCTGCGCGACATCTGGCCGTCCGGCGACGAGATTCGCTCGACCGTGGGCTCGGCCTTGAGCGGTGAGCTATTCCGGTCGGCCTATGCATCGGTCTTCGAGGGCGGTCCCGAGTGGAGGTCCCTCGATGTCCCGTCCGGCGATCGCTATCGCTGGGATGGCGCCTCGACCTACGTGGCACTGCCGCCGTTCTTCGTGGGCCTGAAAGCCGAGCCGGAGCCGGCGTCCGCGATCGCGGACGCCCGCGTCCTGGCGCTCCTCGGCGACTCCGTGACGACCGACCACATCTCGCCGGCCGGTTCGATCGCTGCCTCGTCCCCCGCCGGTCAGTGGCTCCAGGTTCACAGCGTTGCGCCGGCCGAGTTCAACAGCTACGGGGCGCGCCGCGGCCATCACGAGGTCATGATGCGCGGCACGTTCGCCAACATCCGGCTGCGCAATGCGCTGGCCAGCAGGGAAGGCCCGTTCACGATCCATCTGCCCGACGGCGAAGCGACGACCATCTTCGACGCCGCGATGCGCTACGCGGGCGAAGGCGTCCCGCTGATCGTGATCGCGGGCAAGGAGTACGGATCGGGGTCATCGCGCGACTGGGCGGCCAAGGGGCCGCGGCTGCTCGGCGTGCGCGCCGTCCTGGCCGAGAGCTTCGAGCGGATCCACCGCTCGAACCTGGTCGGCATGGGCATCCTGCCGCTGCAGTTCCTCCCCGGTGAGAGCGCAGCGAGCGTCGGCCTGACGGGCCGCGAGGCCTACACGATCGAGCTGCCGGCCGGCGGGCCGGAGCCGCGGTCGCGCGTCGGCCTGGTCGGGCGCGGCGACGACGGCAGCGAGCGCCGGTTCGAGGCGATCGTCCGCCTGGACGGCCCGATCGAGCTCGACTACTACCGGCAGGGCGGAATCCTGCCGGCCGTGCTGCGCCGCCTGGCCCTGGGCTGAGGCCCTACTGGCTCCACTCGGTGGGCTTGCGGTCCCAGCGATGAACCCGAAGCCTGGCCCGCAGCTCGGGTGAGAGCGGACCGGCGTCGCTCGCGGCGGTGTTCTCTTCGACGTTGTGCGCCTTGCGCATGCCCGGGATCACGGTGCTCACGTCGGGGTTCGACAGGATGAAGCGCAGCGCCATCTGGGCCAGGGTCATGCCGGCGGGAACGAGCGGCTTGAGAGCGTCGACGCGGGCCACGGTCCGGGCCAGGTTCTCCGGCACGAAGTAGCTGTTGCGCCAGTCGCCCTCGGGCCAGGTAGACCGAACGGTCAGGTTCCCGATCAGGCTGCCCTCGTCGAACGGGACTCGAGCGATCACCGCGACGCGGTTCTCGCGGCAGGCCGGGAAGAGCTCGTCCTCCGGCGCCTGGTCGAAGACGTTGTAGATAACCTGGACCGAGTCGACGAAGCCCGATCGGACCGCCCTGACGCCGTTCGACGGTTGCCAGCGGTTGAGGCTGAGACCGAAAGCCCGGATCGAGCCATCGCGCTTCAGCTCCGCCACCGTTTGCTGAACCTCACCGCTGGCCAGCCACTCGTCCTCCCAGACGTGCAGCTGGAGCAGGTCGATCGTGTCGACGCCCAGGTTCGAGCGGCTGATGTCGACGCACTCGCGCACGTAGGCGCGCGGAAACACGTGCCGGAGGGGCACGTCCGGCCGGCTGGGCCACTGGCGGTTCCTGGGAGGAACCTTGGTGGCCGTGAGGATGCGCTTACCCCGATGCCCGCCCACGATCCGGGCCAGGAGCTGCTCGCTGCGGCCGTCGCCGTAGGCTTGGGCGGTGTCGAAGAAGTTCACGCCCCTCGAGACGGCGAGCTCCAGCGAGGCGATCGATTCCCTGTCTTCGGAGCCGGTCCAGCCGCCCATGCCCCACATGCCATAGCCGACTTCGCCGACCTGCCAGCCGAGTCGGCCGAAGGTCCGATACCGCATGCCTCTCTCCTCCCGCGACGCCGACCCGGAACCCTGGAGCATCGTCTCCGTATGGCTCATCCTACCGCCCGGGGGGAGGCTTCTTGTCGGGAATTCGCGGCGCGGCACCGGGGAGAAAGATGGCCGAATGGATCTACTTCATCCATCCGTCTCGGGAGGATTTCGCGGCGACCATGACGGCAGAGGAGGACAGGGTCTGGGGCGAGCATTTCGAACGGCTGAAGAGGCTCCTCGCCGACGGGACGCTCGTTCTCGCGGGACCCACGCTGGGCAGGATCAACACCGGCGTGGCAGTGATCGAGGCTCCCGACGAGACCGCGGCGCGCCGGATCATGGAAGAGGATCCGACCATTGCCAGCGGCCTGGCGACCGGCGAATTGCGCGGCTTCCGGGTCTCGCTGTTGCGCGGCCGCACCGGCTGAGCCCGCGGCAATCCGGCCTCGCCGGCGGACGGACCGCGGGGTCGATACCGCGATCCCGCGCGGACCGACTATCGCGCCCGCGCCCCTCGGCCGGCGGATGACTCCCGGCCGGCCGACCCCGCGGCGACTCTCCGGCCCAACTCGAACGCGGCGGCGTTGACGGCGTGGAGTCGCCCGGGCAGCGCCGCCCTTACGGCCTCGAGCATCGCCTCGGGCGGCAGGTCCAGGTACGTGCTGAGCGCGCCGAGAAGGGCGACATTGAGGCTGCGCTTGTTCGGCAGCTCAGCGTCGGGGATCAGCTCCGGGGCCAGCAGCACCCCGCCCGGCCGGAGCATCGCCCGCACGACCTCGACCTCCGACGGGGCGAGGACGACCAGGTAGTCGGCCTCACCTTGCGGCACCATCGGTGAGAGGACCCTGGCCCCGAACCGAACGTCCGAGGTGACGGAGCCGCCGCGCTGGCTCATGCCGTGGATCTCGGATTTCTTGACATCCAGTCCGCCTCGGAGGGCGGCGTCGGCCAGGATGTCCGATGCCTTGATCACGCCCTGCCCGCCCAGACCGGCGAGTACGACGTTGGTCACGGCCGCGACCTTGCCGGGGCCTTCCGCCGCGCTCATCGGTCCAACGCGTCCGGCTGGCAGACCGCGGCCGCTTCGGCTGCACGGGCCCGAAGCTCTGCCGCCTGATGCTCCCACCTTCGGATGTCCGGCGCTGCGAGGATGCACGGCCGCCTGGCGATGATGACCGAAAGATCTGGCGCGGCCAGGCGTTCGACGAGCAGCCGCTCGAAGCCCTCGGGTTCGGCGTAGGGATCGATGACGGTGACGCTCGGGATGCCGATGGCGCTCGCCAGACCCTCGATCGAGAGCTTGGTCGTGGGCAGGTGGTCGAGGGTGCGGCCGGTCGCCGGGTGCTCCTGCTGACCCGTCATCGCGGTCGTGCCGTTGTCCAGGACGATGACCACGTGGCCCGTCGGCGGCCGGTTGTAGGCCATCTCCACCAGGCCCGTGATGCCTGAGTGGACGAAAGTGGAATCTCCGATTACCGAGACGACGCGGCGCGCCTCTTCGTCCGGCAGGACGTGGCGCAGGCCGAGGCCCACGCCGATCGAAGCGCCCATGGCCACGCACGTGTCGATGGCCTCGTATGGCGGCATCACACCGAGGCTGTAGCAGCCGATGTCGCCGGCGACGATGCAATCCAGCTTCTTGAGGCAGGAATACACCACGTGGTAAGGGCAGGCCGGACACAACTCGGGCAGCTTGCCGCGGGCCGGTGCCGGCTCGGCGGAGGTGTCCCCCGCCAGGATGCGGCGCACGCGCGTGACGTCCAGCTCACCGAAGCGGTACATCTCCGGCTTCGATTCGACGGCGATGCCGGCAGCGCGCAACGAGTCGGTGATCACCGGATCGCCCTCCTCCACGACGACGGCCCGGGCCACGCCCGCCACGAAGGCACGGGCCTTCTCGAGCGGCAGCGGGTTGACCAGGCCGATCCGCAGGAAGCTGGCGCCCGGGGCGGCCTCGGCAGCATGCAGGCAGGAGACGCCGCTGACCACGATGCCGAGCTTTCGATCGCCGGGCTCAACGCGGTTGAGGGAGCACTCTTCGCCCCACGCCGCGATCTCGGCCAGCTTGGCCCGCAGGCGCCGGTGGGCCGGCCGCGCATTGGCCGGGATCATCACCCGGCCCCTTATGTCGCGCTCGAAGTGCGGCGCCGGAGCCGCGGCCACCGACCGCCTGCCGAGCGCGACGATCGACTTGGAGTGGCAGACGCGGGTGGTCATCCGGAACAGGACCGGGATGTGCCAGCGCTCGGAGATCTCGACCGCAGCCAGGAAGAAATCGTAGGCCTCCTGAGAGTCGGCCGGTTCAATGGCGGGCAGCCCTGCCGCGATCGCGTAGCGGCGGTTGTCCTGCTCGTTCTGCGAGGAGGCCATCCCCGGCTCGTCCCCGGTGACGACGATGAGGGCGCCGCTGACGCCCGTGTACGCCGCGGTGAACAGCGGGTCCGCGGCCACGTTCAAGCCCACGTGCTTCATCGTGACCACGACGCGGGCGCCCGCGAATGCCGCTCCCAGGGCGACCTCGAGGGCTACCTTCTCGTTGGGGGCCCATTGGGCCCGCCCGCCGAGCACGTCGAAGGTCTCGAGGATTTCCGTCGAGGGGGTGCCCGGGTAGCCCGTGCCGAGGGCAACGCCCGCCTGGATTGCGGCGTGGGCAACGGCCTCGTCGCCCAGCAGAAGCTGTCGATCCATGAGCCCACCCGTGCTGGTCACCGCGTGCTCGGAGTGTGGAGTGCGCGCCCGGGCCAACCTGACCCTGGCCTCGTACCTTAGCTCGGAACGGCCGTCCTTCGCTGGGGCCCGAACCGGGCGCCCGCGGCTACCGGGGCGCGGTCACCGACGGATCGACCCCGGCCGGACCTGTCTCCGCCGGCGCATCCGCGCCGGGAAGCTCCCTGGCGTTGTGGGCCGTGTAGTCGGGCACCGTTCGCTCGTACGAGCCGGTCATCAGCGGCGACGAGATCATGAAGTCGGCCGAGGCCCGGTCGCAGGCGACGGGAATGTTCCACACGACCGCGATCCGAAGCAGCGACTTGACGTCCGTGTCATGGGGCTGGGGTTCGAGCGGGTCCCAGAAGAAGACGAGGAAGTCGATGCTGCCGTCGGCGATCATCGCGCCGATCTGGAGGTCGCCGCCGAGCGGCCCGGACTGGAGGCAGGTCACCGGCAGCTCCAGCTCGCGCTCGAGCATGATGCCGGTCGTACCTGTCGCGACCAGGTCGTGCGCGGCGAGCATGCCCCGGTTGTACCGCGCCCACTCGACCAGGTCCTGTTTCTTGTTGTCGTGGGCAACCAGCCCGATCCGTTTGCGAGGTTTGAGTTCAAGCGTCATTGGGCCTCCTTGTCCGGCCGCGGCAACGCTAAGCCGACGGCCCGGCCTCAGCATGGCAGGAATCGCCGTTTCGGCCCGGCGAAGAGACACAGAACGACCCCGAGCGCGGCGCAGGAGTTGACGTCGGGTCCGCGCGTGCTCACCATCGTCTGCGTGAGCACGCGCCTGCTCGCAGAGTCACCTCCTCCGGGGAGATGCCACGTGCTCACCGAGGAGGGATGGGAAGATGAGTTCCCATGACGTGACCGGTCGAAGCTTGTCGTTGACGCACAGGGACGCCCGGCGCCCGGCGCCCGGAATACCTATCGGAGCCCTCGGACTGGCCTTCGCCGCGCTGGCGCTGGCAGGATGCATGAGCAGCAGCGCGGCGTCCCAGAGCCCGACCCCCCAGCACGGCGGCACCCCCGCGGTGACCGCGGCAGGGAGCACAGCCGGCCAGATCCCGAGCCCCCAGCACAGCGGAACGCCCGTTGCGACGGCGGCAGGGGGCACGGCCGGCCAGACGCTCCTCGGTGACATCCCGCCCGGACGGGCAATACCCGAGGGGGGCGGCGGCCCGAATTCGTACACGTTCCGCGAGGAGTGGCACAGGGCGCGTGCGGCGGCCCAGGCGACCTGGCGCAGTGGGGCGTACCTGGTCAGCGCGTCCGGCAACTTCGTCAACAACGATGGCGTGCCAAGCTCCTGGACCCTCGCTTTCATCGACCACCCCAGCCCCGATGCCGTGCTGGTGGTCGAGATAGATCCATGGGGCAAGGTCACCTCGACCCGTGAGATCACGGGCGTCGGAACGAGCTCATTCGTCGGCCAGTACACCCAGCGGGTGCCGTACGCCATCATCGACAGCGACACGGCGGTGGGACGTGGCAGAACGGCGCTGGCTTCCCAATACGATCTCGCCCAAACGAACTTTCCGAGCCTCGGGCTGAACTTCAGCCTGGTCGATGGCAGCGGTCCGTTCTGGACCTACACGCTCTTGAACGAGCCGACCGCCGCGTACGTCTCCGTCCGGATCAACGCCCTGACCGGTGATGTGGGCTGAGGCATGCCGGCGCGGCGACGATCTCAGCGGTAGCCTCCACGCCGGGCCCTGGGTCGCCCCCGCCCGCACAGAAGACGGCTCTCAGCGTGGAGCGTCGGCCTCCGGCCTCAGCATTCCTCGGCGCCGCCGAAGGCGCGCTGGACCGGTCGATAGAGGACGTAGTTCGCGCCGCAGGCGGCCTGGTTGCCCTCATGGGCGGCGGCGCTCAACTGATGGTCGTGCAGGCTCGTGGCGTCGCCCGCTGCGAAGACGCCGGGGACGTTGGTGCGCTGCTCCGACGTGACGATGACCTGGCCGATCGAGTTCAGCTCCACGCCGAGCTGCACGGCCAGCTCGTTTGGCGCCCGCGAACTTCGGATGGTGTAGACCTGCTCGACGGGGATCCGGGTCTGCTCCGGATCATCGAGAACGAGGGCCCGCATCTGGCCGGCCCGGTTCTCGTATTCGGCGACGCCGAACGGGTGGGCGGCGATGCCGTTGGCAGCCAGGTCGGCGAGTCGCGAAGACGGAACCGCGAAGCCCTCCGGGCGACCGGCCACGATCGTCACCCGGGCGGTGAATTCGAGCAGGTCCAGGGCGGTCTGGACGGCGTCTTCATCGTGACCCACGACGCCCACGAGGCGGTCGATCGATTCGTACCCCTCACAGTGGATGCACCAGAAGAGGCTCTGTCCCACGCATTCGTCACGGCCGGGGAACTCCGGGAAGTGACCGATCACGCCGCTGGCCAGGATCACCGTCCTAGCGCGCACTTCCAGCGGACCCCCCTCCGGAACCTCGCCGAAGATGGCGGCCATCTCAGCGTCGCGCGGGATGCTCGGGCCCGGCCTGGCCCCCGGGGCACCGTTCTCGGGCAGTCGATCGATCCGCAGCCGGAACCGCTCGCCTTCGCGCGTCGCCGTCGCGACGTGACCGAGCAGCAACCGGACCCCATATTTCGCCGCATGGCGCCAGCCCAGCCGGCGAATCTGATCGGCCGGGATCCCGTTCGGAAAACCCAGGTAGTTGTAGGCGACGTGGCGCCACCGGAAGCGGTCTCGCTCGTCGACGAGGAGCACGCTCCGGCGCATGCGACCCAGGTTGATGGCCGCCGAGAGGCCGGCCGCCCCGCCGCCGACGATGGCGCAGTCAACCTCTCGAATATCGGACTCAGGCGTTCTCATGGCCCAATCATGCCCCGATTCTGGAGAAGAGGCGCAGGCTCGCCCGCCCCAGATTGATTGCCGGGTACCGGGGTCGGCTCGGCGTTGAGTACCGGCGGCTGCTGAGCCACGTCGAGGGCGCCAAACCTCAGGTCGCGCCCATACCCCGGCCCGATCTCCGTCGGGCGCGGTACCAGGCCAGGTAGTCGAGCAACTCGTCGCGCTCCTCTTCCGTGACATCCGCGAACAGGGCTGCACTGACCGTGCCGGCGGGGCCCGCTCCAGATACGCCCGGCACCCGATAGCCGCTGGAGCGCATGAGCTCGGCGTATGGCACCGCCAGGGCCTCGCTGAGCTGGTTCAATACGTGCGGCGAGGGCTTCTTGACCGCATCGTCCTCCAGCCTGCTCAGGTAGGCTGCAGAGATTCCTGCTGCCCGAGCCGCGCCTGCCGCCGATAATCCGCGGATTTCCCGAGCCTGCCTTAGCACGACTCCCAGCGACGACGCCATCCCGCCTCCACCACTACAGTGTCCACTCGCAACTAAAGTTGACAGTAGCATGCGCCCGTGCTCTACTGCAAGCTGGTGGTGGCCGGAGCCTCTCCCGACGGTAGCCTGATTGGCCTGCTTTGCCGGATGCCGGCAAGCGCGAGAAAGCGCACGGAGGAAGTCATCGCCATTATTCAAGTCGACCGTACGGTCGTGGCAACGGAACCGAGTCGGTGACTGCCGTCGCCTTCGTTTCGACTTATCCGCCGCGTCACTGTGGCATCGCCACGTTCACCCGGGATCTGTCGGCTGCGGTAGGCGATCGTGAGATCGTGGCGATCCACGGGCCGGGCGACCGGGTCCTCTACCCGCTCGAAGTCACCGGTCGCATCGAGGCCGACGATCGGTCGGACTACGTTCGCGCCGCCGACCAGGTCTCCGCGTCAGGTGTTTCGATCGTGTCGATCCAGCACGAGTACGGTCTCTTCGGAGGACAGGACGGCGAGTTCATCCTCGACTTCATCGACCGGCTCCGGGTGCCAGCGGTCGCGACCCTCCACACGGTGCTGCGGCGGCCCACTGCTACGCAGCGTGACGTCATGTTGCGTCTGCTGGACCGGACCGCCGCCGTCGTGGTCATGTCCGAGGCGGCCTCGAGGTTACTTCAGGGCGGTTACGGCGCAGAAGTATCGCGACTGCGCGTGATACCACACGGCGTTCCCGACCTGCCCCTGGTGGATGCCAGCCTCCCCAAGCAGGGCTTCGAGCTTCAGGGTCGCTCGGTCATCCTCAGTTTCGGGCTACTTGGACCAGGCAAAGGCTACGAGCACGTGATCGAAGCCATGGCGAGTGTTCGACGGGACCGGCCGGATGCCCTCTACGTGGTCCTCGGGGCGACCCACCCAAACCTCGTCCGCACCGAAGGCGAGGCCTATCGAGATCGGCTGCAGCGGGAGGTGAACGACCGGGGTCTGCGGGAGCACGTCCTCTTCGTGAATCGGTTCGTCGGGCAGAAAGAGCTGGGACGGTGGCTCCAGGCG
Organism: Candidatus Limnocylindrales bacterium; assembly: GCA_049514315.1. Classification (GTDB taxonomy): domain Bacteria; phylum Chloroflexota; class Limnocylindria; order Limnocylindrales; family CSP1-4; genus Fen-1039. Next base: position 29,277 of record JBEKVD010000031.1, read on the forward strand.
GCCGACGTCTTCGTCACGCCCTATCCCAATCTCGACCAGATCGTCTCCGGTACGCTCTCGTATGCGCTTGCGGCGGGCAGACCGGTCGTGTCCACGCCCTTCGCTTATGCGTCGGAGGTGCTCGCCGATGGCCGCGGGGTCATCGTCGAGCCGGACTCTCGGGAGGCCATGGCAGAGGCCCTGGTTAGCCTTCTAAGGGACGAAGGCCACCGGCGCGAGATCGGTCAACGAGCCTACGCCTTCAGCCGCCACATGATCTGGAGGGTTGTCGGCGCCGCATATCGCGGCCTGTTCGCGGCCGTCGCCTCGCGGGCCGAACCTCCCATCGAGGTGCCCGTCCTCGCGGCCAATGCCTGAGACGGCGCCCCTTTTCCCAGTCGTCCGTGAGCACCTCGCATCTCTGACGGACGACTTCGGGATTCGACAGCACGCGCGCGGTGCCGAGCCCGATCCGACCCATGGGACCTGCACCGACGACGTGGCCCGGGCCCTCGTCGTCGACCTCGACCACGCCGACCTCCTGGGCCCCTCCGCCGTCGAGGAGTCACTCCGGCGTTCGCTCCGATACCTCGTCGAGGCCTTCGATCCGGCAGCCGGGTGCTTCCGCAACTTCCGCGCGACAGA
>JBEKVD010000032.1:0-28820 GCA_049514315.1 Candidatus Limnocylindrales bacterium
CGCCTATTCGGTCGTCCTCGGCCATCAGGGTCCGCAATCCGGCTTCCAGTTCGGCGCCCCGCGAGGCCGCATTCGCGACCAGGCCCTGTTCTTCGATCGTGCGCATGACGGCCAGGCCGGCCGCGCAGCTCACGGGGTTGCCGCCGAAGGTAGTCCCGTGGGCCCCGACGCCCCATCGCTCCTGGAGCTCCCGGCTGGTCACGATCGCCCCGAGGGGCAGGCCGTTGGCAAGGGCCTTGGCGACGCAGATCACATCGGGGACGATGCCGGCGTGCTCGAAGGCCCACATCCGACCGGTGCGGCCCATGCCCGACTGGATCTCATCGCAGATCAGCAGGATGCCGTTCTCGTCACAGAGGGCCCGCAGCTCGCGCAGGAACTGCGCCGGGGCGGGGTTGAAGCCGCCCTCGCCCTGGATCGGCTCGATGATGATCGCGGCCACCGACGACGCCGGGATCTCGTGGCCCAGCAGCGTTCGAAGCGCGCCCATCGCGCCGGCCGTGGCGGCGTCCTCGTCGTCGCCGAAGTAGCGGTAGACGTTCGGGAACGGCGTCAGGTAGACCGACGGCAGGAGTGGTTCGTAGCCAAGCCGGTAGTTGATGCTTGAGCTGGTGACCGAAGCGGCGCCGAAGGTTCGGCCGTGGAAGGCGCCCCGGAAGGCGACGAGACCGGGCCGCCCGGTGACGCGGCGAGCCAGCTTGAGCGCGGCCTCGACCGCCTCTGCGCCCGAGTTTCCGAAGAAGACCGTGTCCAGCGGGTCGGGGCAGGCGTCGGCCAGCATCGCTGCGAGCCGGCCGACCGGTTCGACGTAGCCGAGCGCGTTGCAGACGTGGAGCAGCCTGTCGGCCTGTTCCTTGATCGCCGCCGTGACGGCCGGATGGTGGTGGCCCAGCGAGGTCGTGGCGATGCCGCAGGCGAAGTCCAGGTAGCCGCGCCCGGCCGAGTCGTACAGCGTGTGGCCCTCGCCGTGGCTCCAGTTGCGCTCGAAGTAGCGTCCGAGGATAGGCGAGAGATGCGGTTGCGAGATGGCCGCATAGTCGCCGGCGACCGCGAGCGCGTCGATCTCTCCCGCGGTCCGGCCGAGGGCCCGTGCGGCGGCGGGGGCCACCGAAGAGGAGGCCGTGACGGATTGTTCCCTGGCGGTGTCCATGACGTGAGCTCCTCAGGAGAGACGGGTCGCCGGTCGACTGCGACCGGCGGGGCCTTCCGAGTATAGGGCGCACGTTCCGCCTGGGCCGCACATTGGCGGTGGGTCGCACATGTGGCGGCGGCCCGCACATGTGGCGGCGGCCCGGTACCATGCCGATCTACGGCACGGAGGAGAACCGGTGCGGATGTGGGGCGGTCGATTCGAAGGCACGTCGGACGAGCGCATGGCGAAGTTCACGCGTTCGATAGATTTCGACGTCGCCCTGGCCATCGACGACATTGCCGGTTCCATCGCGCACGTCCACGGGTTGGGGCGCGCCGGCCTGCTGGCCGACGACGAGGTCGAGACGCTGGTGGCCGGGCTCCGGGGCCTGCAGTCCGACATCGAGAGGGGAGAGCTTTCCTGGGATCCGGCCCTCGAGGACGTCCACATGAACGTCGAGGCGGCTCTGCTGGAGCGGATCGGGCCGGTTGCCGGGCGGCTCCACACCGGCCGGTCGCGGAACGACCAGGTCGCCACCGACATGCGACTCTGGCTGCGCCGGACGATCGACGGTCTGGACGATGCCATCGTCCTGATGGAGACGGCGCTCGTCGGCCTGGCCGACCGTGACGGCGAGGCGATCCTGCCGGGCGCGACCCATGTCCAGCCGGCCCAGCCGGTGCTGTTCGCCCATCACCTCCTGGCGTACGTCGAGATGCTTGAGCGCGATCGGGCCCGGCTGGCCGACTGCCGGCGACGGGCGAACCTCTCGCCGCTCGGTTCCGGTGCGCTGGCCGGAGCCGGCTACCCCCTCGATCGCGAGGCCATGGCCGAGGAGCTCGGCTTCGACGGCGTGACGGCCAACTCGCTCGACGCGGTCGGCGACCGCGACTTCGTGGTCGAGGCTCTCGCGGGATTCGCGCTGTGCATGGTTCATCTTTCGAGGCTGGCCGAGGAGATCACCTGGTGGTCGAACCCGCGGTTCGGATTCGTCCGACCATCGGACTCGTTCTCGACCGGCTCGTCGATGATGCCCAACAAGAAGAACCCCGATCCGGCCGAGCTGGTTCGAGGCAAGACGGCCCGCGTCATCGGCGCCCTGACGGGAATGCTGACGCTGCTCAAGGGGCTGCCGCTCGCGTACCAGAAGGACATGCAGGAGGACAAGCCGCCACTGTTCGACGCGGCGGCAACGCTCGAGGCGTCGCTGCTGGTCATGGCAGGCATGGTCGCCACGCTGACGGTCGATCGCGATCGCATGCGGGTGGCCGCCGGCGAGGGCTACACCACTGCCACGTCCGTGGCCGATGCCCTGGTTCGTCGAGGTGTGGCTTTCCGCGCCGCTCACCGCATCGTCGGCTCGCTCGTCGCCGAAGCGGAGAAATCGGCGGTTCCGCTCGACGCGCTGGACGACGCCACGATCGCCGCGGCCCTGGCCACGTCCAACGACTCGATCGCGATCGCGATCGTCGGCGATGGCAAGTTGCCCGGCGAGCTGCGCGCGGCCGCTTCGCTGGACGGAGCGCTGGCCGGCTGCGACGTCGTCGGCGGCACGGCTCCACGACGCGTAGCAGCGGCCCTGGCCGCGGCCAGGTCTCGCCTTGGGCTCTAGCGTCGCCCGGCGTCCCCTTCCGTAACCGAATCGGCACTGCCGTGCCCTCGTTTCGGCGCGCCGCGCACCCTATCCTCGGTCCGGCGCCGTGGCGTTCCGGGCGTGGAGACCGATGAAGCTGTACGAGTTCGAGCCGGTTGGAGAAACGCCGCACCCGCGCGCCCTTCGCCGCGACGAGTCGTTCGTGCTGACCTGCGCCGCCTGCGGCTGCCGACTGACAGCCCGCGAGTCCATGCCCGACGGCGGGCTGGTGGGACCCGATGCGGCGTGGCGCCACTTCTGGGGCCTGCCCGGCCACGACGCCCGTGGTTGCCGCGTCGCCTGCCTCGACCTGCCCCATCGGACGACGCCCCTGGAATCCCCGGCCGCATAGGGCGTCGGCCGGTCCGGTGGGTCATCGCCGGGTCAACGGGTCCGGCCGTGGCGCTGCTTTCCCGGGGCCGCGCGGCTATCGGACAGCGGCGTCCTGGGAGCCGTAGACACGTGTCGGCAGCTCGTCGAGCAGCGGGTCGGTCCAGGTCCAGGCCGCACCGTGGTGCCGGCCGACGGCGCCGTGGCGAGCGGCCTCGGTCCTGAGGGGCAGGCCGAAGATCTCGATGAACCCGACCGCCGATGCGTGGTCGAAGGCGTCGTCCGCATCGTACGTAGCCAGGGCTTTGTCGTAGAGCGACAGAGGGCTGCGGCGCCCTGTGACGACCGCGTTGCCGTGGTCGAGCCGAACGCGGACGTCGCCGCTGACGACGCGCTGGCTGCTGGCTGCATAGGCGCGCAGGTCGCGGTGCAGGGCGCTGAACCACAATCCGTCGTAGGTGAGCTGAGCCAGTTCGTCGGCCACGATCCGGTTGAAGCGGAGCGTGTCCTTGGTTAGCGTCAGGCCTTCGAGGGCGCGGTGAGCCCGGTGGATGACCGTGGCCGCGGGGGCCTCGTATATCTCCCGGCTCTTGATGCCGACGAGGCGGTCCTCCACGTGGTCGACCCGGCCGACGCCATGGGCGCCTGCGACCGCGTGCAGCTTCTCGATGAGCTCGACCGGGTCGAGCCGCTCACCGTCGAGCGAGACGGGCACGCCGCCCTCGAAGCCGATGACGACCTCGACCGGATCGGGCGCCTCCGCCGGGTCCACGGTCCAGCGGTATACGTCGTCGCGCGGCTCCGTCCAGGGGTCCTCCAGGATCCCGGCCTCGATCGAGCGGCCCCACAGGTTCACGTCGATCGAGTAGATCGATTCCTTCGAGATCGTGATTTCGATGTTCCTCGCCTGCGCGTACTCGATCTCCTGCTGGCGGGACAGCCCCATCCCGACCCGCATCGGCGCAATTACCTCGAGCGACGGGTCGAGGGCATGGGTCGCGACGTCGAACCGAACCTGGTCGTTGCCCTTGCCGGTGCAGCCGTGGGCCACGGCTTCGGCGCCTTCTTTGTGGGCCACCTCGACCAGCAGTTGCGCGATGAGCGGCCGGGCCATGGCCGTGGCCAGCGGGTACACGCCCTGGTAAAGGGCGCCCGCCTGGACGTGCGGCCAGCAGAAGTCGCGCACGAAGCGCTCCCTGGCGTCGACAACGTAGGCCTTCACCGCTCCGGCGGAGATGGCTCGCCGATCGATGTCCTCCTTGAGCACCCCGCCGCCGAGGTCCACCGTCAGCGTCACGACCTCGGCGTCGTATTGCTCGCGCAACCAGGCGACCGCGACCGACGTGTCGAGCCCACCCGAGTAGGCCAGGACCACCTTCTTCATCGAGGAGCCTCCAAATCCGCGAATGGCCGGCCGGCCGGCAGCATCGTGGCCCCGGCCGGTTGATAGCCCTGGAAACAGACCAGCCACCGTTCAAGGGCGGCCTCAGTCCCGAAGAGAACGAGGAGAGTGTCGTCGCCGGCGAGCGTGCCGACCTGATCCTTCAGGCTCGATTGATCGATGGCCTGCGCAATGGCTCCGGCCGAGCCCGGAGTGGCAACCAGGACCAGGCTCAAGCCGCTGCGCTCGACGCGCACGGGAATGTCCTGGAGCAGAAGACGGAGCCTGGAGTCGTAGAGGTTGACCGAGGCCGGGCTCTCGGACGCGGCGTAAACGTGGCGGTCGCCACGCGGAACCTTGACCAGGCCCAGTTCGGCGGCATCCCGGCTGACGGTCGCCTGTGTAGCCTCGAAGCCGGCCGCGCGGAGCCGTTCGACGAGCTCCTCCTGGCTACCGATCGGGAGGCTGGCGACCAGGTCGAGGATGGCACGCTGGCGGCGCCCCTTGGCACTGCTGCCACCGCGCATGACCGTCGTCTCCATCGAATCAGGCCGTCCCGGCCGCCGTCTCGCCGGCCTGGCGGGCGGGTCCGATTCGAGTTCCGAAGGTGGGGTCGCCCAGGGCCCGTGACAGGGCGTGCGGGTCGGACGAGTCGGCGACGACGGCTTCGGCTCCGGGCCGGCTGACCGCCTGCAGGGCGGCCCGTATCTTGGGCACCATTCCCCCCTTGATGTGGCCGTCGGCGATGAGCCTGTTGGCCTGCTCGACGGTCAGGGTATCGAGCTTCTCGCCGGCTGCGCCCTGGACGCCATCCATGTCGGTCATCAGCACGAGCTGTCGAGCCCCGAGTCCCGCGGCGATGCCCGCGGCCGCGTCGTCGGCGTTCACGTTGCAGACGACGCCGCTCTCGTCGCGCGCGAGGGGCGCCACAACGGCTACCTGGCCGGCCACGAGCAGCGCATCGAGCAGGTCGCGTCGAATGCCGACGACGTGGGCCACGAGACCAAGACCGGGGACGCGCTCGGCGATCAGGAATCCGCCGTCCACACCACTCAAGCCCACCGCATCCACGCCTCGGTCGCGAAGGCCGGAGACGAGCTCGGAGTTGACCACCCCCCGCAGCACGGCCGCGGCAACTTCCAGGGCCGCCGCGTCGGTCACCCGCAATCCGCCTTCGAACCGGCTCGGCACGCCGAGACGTTCGAGCCACTCGCTGATGCGCCTGCCACCGCCGTGGACGAGCACGACGGGGCGGCTGCGAGCAACGGCCGCGACCTCGTCGAGGACGTGCGCCTGGTCGGCGAGGGTCGTCCCGCCCAGCTTGAGAACGAGGACGTCGCTCAAGTCGTGTACTCCGCGTTCTCGGTCACGTACCGCTCGGTCAGATCACAGCCGAACGCTTCACCCTCCCCTCCCCCGATCCCAAGGTGGAGGCGGATCAGCACCTCCGGCGCCGCCATCGCCCTGCCGACGGCGACGCGGTCGTAGGGCAGCGGAGCGCCCCGGTACACGAGCGTCCCGGCGATCGCGATCTGGAGCCTGTCCGGGTCGAGCTCGGGCGCCCGGCCGGCCCGCGGCATGGCTTCGGTGTGGTGGAGGCCGGCCGCCTCGAGGAGCTGCTCTTCGGGCAGGCGGGCGTTGCCGGCGGCGCAGGCCACGCGGCCCCAGTTCGGGTCGCGGCCGCGCACCGCGGTCTTGACCAGGCTGCTGCCGACGACGGCCCTGGCCACGGCCCGGGCGTCGTAGTCGTCGGCCGCGCCGCTGACCTGGCAGGTGATCAGCGTCGTGGCGCCCTCGCCGTCGGCGGCCTGCTGTCGAGCCAGGGACCGGGCCACGGCTTCGACGGCATCGCCGAGAAGGGCGGCCTCGTCACTCCCGGCCGTCACGGCCGCCCCGGTCGCGCCCGAAGCGAGCAGGAAGACGGTGTCGTTGGTGCTGGTGTCGCCGTCGACCGTGAGCTGGTTCCAGGTGCGCTGGACGATCGGCGAGAGCAACGCGAAGAGCCCGGCAGGGGTGACGCTTGCGTCGGTCAGGATGACGCTCAGCATCGTTGCCATTCGAGGATGGATCATGCCCACACCCTTGGCGATGGCCGCGACGGTGACCCTCGCCGGCCGGTCGTCGGGCCCCGGCAGCTCGAGGGCCGTCGTAGCCAGCTTCACCTTCGTGTCCGTTGTCATCATGGCCGCAGCGACAGCCTCGAGGCCTGCGTCGGCCTCGGAGAGCTCTGGAACCAGACCGGCAAGACCTGCCGTGACCCTGGCCACGGGCAGTCGCACGCCGATCAGGCCGGTAGAGAGAGCGAGCGTTCGCTCCGGGGTCGTGTCCAGGAGAGCCGCCAGGGCCCTGCATACCTCGGTCTGATCGGACTCGCCCTCGGCTCCCGTCGCCGCGTTGGCACAGCCGGCCGTGACGACGACCGCGTCGGCCCAGCCAAACCGACCTCCCCCTCCGATCTCGGTCGCGTTCAGGTGAGCCCTGGAGATCCTGATCGGCGGCGCCGCGAACTGGTTCCGAGTGAAGACGGCGGCGACGGCTGCGGGCCGGCCCGCAGTTGCGATCACGCCCAGGTCGGGTCGACCCGAAGGCTTGATGCCTGCAGCGGCTCCACCGGCCCGGAATCCGCGCGGCATTGCCACCCTCTGCTCGACGGCGGGCAGCCGGTTCGGAAGGGCCGTAAGGCAGTCGGGGCAGGTGGCGTCCCCGGTCGAGGATCGATCTGGATCCGGGTGCATCAGGTTCGAGTCCCTTCGATTGGGCGCTGAGGCGATGGCCGGGCGGGCGCTGGAGATCCCTGAATGGAGCGTTGCGTGGTGGCCGGACGGATTCGTACTACGGAGCGATCGGGTACTGCTCGAGACCGGTCGTCTCGGGCAGACCGAAGAGAACGTTCAGGGCCTGGACCGCCTGGCCGGCGGCGCCCTTGACCAGGTTGTCGATCACGCCGAGGACGAGGATGCGACTGCCCCGGGGGTCCACCCTGGCCCATATCCGGCAGAGATTGCTGCCGTAGACATGCCTGGTCGACGGCGGGTCGGCGACGACCTGGACGAACGGCTCGTCGCGATAGGCCTCGTCGTACATGGCGTCGACCTCGGCCTGGGTCACCGGGCGCGTCGGCCTGACGTGGCAGGTGGCCAGGATTCCGCGGGTCATCGGGATCAGGTGCGGCAGGAAGTCGACGCTGGCAACGCCCGGGTTGGCACCCCGACTGCCCAGCCCTCCGCGCTCGCCCTGCTGTCCGAGCTCCTGCTCCATTTCGGCCGTGTGGCGGTGGGTGAACATACCGTATGCCCGGACGCTTTCGTTGACCTCTGAGAAGAGCAGGTCCTGCCTTAGCTCGCGACCTGCGCCTGAGACCCCGCTCATCGCATCGACCACGAGGTCGCCGATCAAGCCGGCGCGGGCGAGGGGGGCGAGTGCCAGGATCGCGACCGTCGGGTAGCAGCCCGGCAGGCCGATCACCGCGGCCGGTCGGTCGGCCGCGGCCCTGATCTCGTCGCGGTGCAGCTCCGGCAGGCCGTAGACCGCGGCGGCGAGCAGCTCCGGCGCGGGGTGGTCGAACCCGTACCACCGCGGGTAGTCGGCCGGGTCGTGGAGACGGAAGTCCGGGCCGATATCGAGGAGCGCCGACCCGCGCGCGGTGATCGCGGCGGCCAGTTCGGCAGCCGCGCCATGCGGTAGCGCGGTGAAGATCGCGTCGGCCTCGGGTATTGTCCGGCCCACGACCAGGCCCGTCGCGCCGAGGTGAGGGTGCGACGCCGCGATCGGCTGGTCCTCGCGGTTGCGGCCCTGCAGGCCGGCCAGCCTGACACCGGAGTGGTGCAGCAGGAGCCGGACGAGCTCCCCGCCGGCGTAGCCGGTGGCGCCGACTATGCCGACCGTGATGGCCCCGGCGCGCCCGCTTCGAGACGGCCCAGGTCCCAGTCCGCGTTCCGACGCGGACTGGGACGTCCCGCTCGCCAGCTGAGGCACGCCGCCGGGCCGGGCCGGCGACGGCTCCTCGCTGGAGGCTCCCGCGCGGATGTCATCGGGTCTGGATCTGGTGGCAGCCATGGTCGCATGAGTATACGGGCTAGTGCATACATATGCAATCAGTCGCGGCCGGGGCGCCTCCGACCTGGTCGCGTCCGTCCCGCCTGGCGACCGCCGGCCTCGCGGCCGGGCCTCAGATCCCGGCCGGGAACCGCCCCTCGCCCGCGATCGCCCACGCGATCGCCCTAGCAGACGAGGTCCGCGTCGAAGCCGTTGGCTGCGTACTGCGCCATCGTGACGCCGCCGCCGGTGAAGCCTTTGCCGACGCAGTTGCTCGCCGCCTGGCGGGCGGTCGAGGCCCCTGCCACCCAACTCCGATAGCCGGCGAAGGCGGCAGGGCCGCCGGTGATCTGCTTCCACTGGTATGAAGTCGAGTAGAAACCGATGCCGGCAGGGCCAACCGACCCGAGGTACGCGACCGCACCCTGGAGAGCAGCCACGTTCAGGCTGACATTGGTCCGCCAGCTGTTGGAGGTCTCGACGTCGAGCCACCAAACGTTCGAAGCGGGCGTGCGAGTGGCGCCCGAATGAGCCAGGCCGAGGGACACGTAGGCGCGGACGGCCGTCTGGTAGGAGTCGGCCGCGGCGTCGTAGCCGTAGTCGAAGGCGCAATTCGCGGTGTCGGATCCCGGCGACGCCGTCGTGTCGCACGCGTCCGGTGAAGCCTGGCCGTTGGGCCAGTGGGACGACAGCGCAGGTCCGGGGTTGCCGGTGTTGGCGTAGAGCTGCGCCTTCACCCCGCCGGCCCAGGAGAGCTCGGGCGAGCCGTCACCGGGGCCGAGGCACGGGTTGGGACTGAAGACGATCCCGTCGTTCACCCCGACGATCCCAAACGAGGCGCCGGTGGGGAATGAGTGGCCGCACTGCGGGTACGAGATGTCGTAGGCCACGGTCGAGCCGCCTCCCGCGCTCCGGGCAGCGACGGTCGCCGGAGCCGTAAGGAGCAGCGCGAGTACGGCGACGGCAGCCATCATCGGACGGGCGAGCGATCGAACGGAGTTGCGCGATGGACTCATGACGACCTTCCTGGCAGGAGTTCGGTGAGGGTAGGGCTGTCGAAAGCGAGCGTCAAACGCGGGGCCGCCCAGCGCCTCGGCCGCGCCTCGGCCGCCCGGCGCAGCGGCAGCCCCAGTCGCCTTCACCTGCAACGGCCGCGGCGTCCTCGCCGGGCTCGTGCGGTCGATGGGGCTCGCGCCGGCTCCCGATGCGGATCGCCGCCCCCGATCGACGACCCGAGGGGGCTGGCGGCGCCGCCTAGAACTCGGGCAGGATCGAGTCGCCGAACATCAGGTATCGGTCGACCGCGCGGGCCGCGAGACGGCCTTCGTTGATGGCCCAGACCACCAGGGATTGACCGCGCGAGCAGTCGCCGGCCGTGAAGATGCCCGGCGTCGTCGTCATGAAGTCTTCGTCGTGGACGATGTGGCCGCGGTGGTCGAGCTTGCAGCCGAAGGCCGCCGGTAGACTCGGCTCGGGGCCGACAAAACCCATCGCGATCAGCACCAGGTCTGCGGGGAGCGACTTCTCCGTGCCGGCGCGTTCGCGCATCTCCGGCCGGCCGCCGGGCGCGTGGACCCATTCGACCTCGACGGTTTCGACCGTCTTCACCCGGCCCGCCTCGTCGCCGACCAGGCGGCGCGTGTCGACCTGGTAGCGGCGCGGGTCGGCGCCCCACAGGGCGGCGGCCTCTTCCTGGCCGTAGTCGAGCTTGTAGACCTTGGGCCACTGCGGCCACGGGTTGTCCGCGGCCCGAGATTCTGGCGACCTGGGCAGGATCTCAAGCTGCACGACGCTCATAGCGCCCTGGCGAATCGCCGTGCCGACGCAGTCGGTGCCGGTGTCGCCGCCGCCGATGACGATCACGTTCTTGCCTGCAGCCGAGATGGGCGCGGCCGGACCGCCGAGCAGGGCCCGGGTGTTCGCGACCAGGAAGTCCATGGCGAAGTGCACGCCGGCCAGTCCGCGCCCCTCGACGCCCAGGTCGCGCGGCACGGTGGAGCCGATGGCCAGGACGATGGCGTCGAAATCGTTGACCAGCTCCGCTACGGCGACGTCCTCCCCGACGGCCGTACCCGTCACGAAACCGACGCCCTCGGCCTCGAGCAGCCTGACGCGCCGCTCCACGATGGTCTTGTCCAGTTTCATGTTAGGGATGCCGTACATCAGCAGGCCGCCGACCCGGTCGCTGCGCTCGTAGACCGTGACCGCGTGGCCGACCTTGTTGAGCTGAGCGGCGGCCGCCAGGCCCGCCGGGCCGCTGCCGACGACCGCAACCTTCATGCCGGTCCGGGACAGCGGCGGCTCGGGGACCACCCAGCCCTCCAGGAAGGCGCGTTCAACGATCTCGTTCTCGATGGTCTTGATGGCCACCGGTGGCTGGCTGATGCCGAGCGTGCACGAGCCCTCGCACGGGGCCGGGCAGACGCGGCCGGTGAACTCGGGGAAGTTGTTTGTCTTGTGAAGCCGGATGCTCGCCTCGCGCCACTGGCCCCGGTAGACGAGGTCGTTCCACTCCGGTATCAGGTTGTGGATCGGGCAGCCCAGTGCAAATCCGTTGACGAGCGCACCCGCATGGCAGTAGGGCGTGCCGCAGTCCATGCACCGGGCGCCCTGGTCGCGCAGAGTCGCCTCTTCGTAGGCGGGGTGGGATTCGCTCCAGTCCCTGACCCGCTCGAGCGGTGGGCGAACGTGGGCGGGCTCGCGCCCGAACTCCATGAAACCGGTCGGCTTGCCCATCGTCAGTTCCCTGCCACGCGGCGCGCGTCCATGACGTTCTCCTCGAAGGCGGCCATCTCGGCTTCCTCCTCGGATAGTCCCGTCCGGCGCATCCTGGCCTGCGCCTCCATGACACGGCGATAGTCGTTCGGGACGACGCGGACGAAGCGGCTCACGGTCGTCGGCCAATCATCGAGGAGCGCCTTCGCCCGCGTGCTGGCGGTGTGCTCGACGTGGCGTTCCAGGAGGCGGCGGACCTCGGCCGCCTCCGCTGGGTCGGACAGCGGGAAGAGCTGGACCATCTCCTTGTTGCAGACGCGCTCGAAGCCGCCGCCGGCGGCCCCGCCCTCGCCGCTCTCGTCGAGGACGTAGGCCACGCCCCCGGACATCCCGGCTGCGAAGTTGCGACCGGTCCTGCCGATGACGACGACTCGGCCGCCGGTCATGTACTCGCAGCCGTGGTCGCCCACCCCCTCCACGACGGCACTGACGCCGGAGTTACGGACGCAGAACCGCTCGCCGGCGATGCCGCGGAGGTACGCCTCGCCGGACGTGGCACCGTAGAACGCGACATTGCCGGCGATGACGTTGTCCTCGGCCACGAACGTCGATTCTCGGGGCGGGTAGAGGACGATCTTGCCGCCCGACAGGCCTTTGCCGATGTAGTCGTTGGCGTCGCCCTCGAGGGTCAGGGTGATGCCCCTGGGTATGAACGCCCCGAAGCTCTGCCCGGCGGAGCCGCGGAAGCGGAGGTTGATCGTGTCCTCCGGCAGGCCCGCCCCGCCGTAGTGGCGCGTCACCTCGGAGCCGAGGGTCGTGCCGACGGCTCGGTTGACGTTCCGGATCGGCAGCTCGGCCTCGACGCGCTCGGCTCTGTCGAGAGCCGGCCGGCACAGCGGGATCAGCGTGGTGGCATCGAGCGAGACGTCTACCTTGTGCTCCTGGCCGATCTGGCAAGTCCGAAGCGTCGTCCTGGGCACCTGGGGCTGGAACAGGATCCGGCTGAAGTCCAGGTTGCGGGCCTTCCAGTGGTCGACAGCCCGCCGCATCTCGAGCCGCTCCGAGTGGCCGACCATCTGCTCAAAGGTTCTGAACCCGAGCAGGGCCATGTGCTCGCGGACTTCCTGGGCGACGCAGGTCATGAAGTTGACCACGTGCTGCGGGTCGCCGGTGAAGCGCTTACGCAGCTCCGGGTCCTGCGTGGCGATGCCGACCGGGCAGGTGTTCAGGTGGCAGGCGCGCATCATCACGCAGCCGAGGGTGACCAGGGGGGCGGTCGCGAAGCCGAACTCCTCGGCGCCGAGCAGGGCGCCGATCACGACGTCACGGCCGGTCTTCAACTGGCCGTCGACCTCGACCGCGACGCGCGACCTCAGATCGTTCATCAGGAGAACCTGGTTCGTCTCGGCCAACCCAAGCTCCCAGGGCAGGCCGGCGTGCTTGATCGACGACAGGGGCGAGGCGCCGGTTCCGCCGTCGTGGCCACTGATCAGGATGACGTCGGCATGCGCCTTGGCGACGCCGGCGGCGATGGTCCCGACGCCGACCTCGGACACCAGCTTGACCGAGATGCGGGCCCCGGTGTTGGCGTTCTTGAGATCGTGGATCAGCTCGGCCAGGTCCTCGATGGAGTAGATGTCATGGTGGGGTGGCGGGCTGATCAGCCCGACGCCCGGGGTCGAGTGGCGCACCTTCGCGATCCAGGGATAGACCTTGTGGCCCGGCAGCTGACCACCCTCGCCGGGCTTGGCGCCCTGGGCCATCTTGATCTGGATCTCGCGGGCGCTGACGAGATACTCGCTCGTGACGCCGAAGCGGCCCGAGGCGACCTGCTTGATGGCGCTCTTCAGCGAGTCCCCGTTGGGCAGGGTCTCGAAGCGGGCTGGATCCTCGCCTCCTTCGCCCGTGTTCGACCTGGCCCCCAGGCGGTTCATGGCGATCGCCAGCGTTTCGTGGGTCTCGCGCGAGATCGAGCCGTAGCTCATCGCCCCGGTCTTGAAACGCTTGACGATCGATTCGACCGGCTCGACCTCGTCGATCGAGAGGGCATGTCGATGATTCGGCTTGAAGTCCATCAGGCCGCGCAGAGTGCACAGGCCGGCGGACTGGTCGTCGATGAGCTTCGAGTACTCCTTGAACGCAGCGTAGCTGCCGCTCCGCGTCGCGTGCTGGAGCTGCGAGATCGAGAGCGGGTTGAAGAGGTGGCGCTCGCCCTCGACCCGGTACTGGAGGTTGCCGCCGACGCCGAGCTGCTTGTGGTAGATGGGACGCCCGGGCGGATAGGCCCGGTCCTGGCGCATCTTCACCTCGCGGGCGATGACGTCGATGCCGACGCCGCCGATGCGGGTGGGAGTCCCGGTGAAGTAATCGTCCACGAAGTCCTGGTTGAGGCCGATGGCCTCGAAGACCTGGGCCCCGTGGTAGCTCTGGATGGTGCTGATGCCCATCTTCGAGATCACCTTGACGATGCCCTTGGCGATGGCCTTGCGGTACTTCTTCTCGGCGAGCTCGGCCGCGCCACCGATCATGCCCAGACGAACCTGGTCGTGGACCGTCTCGAAGGCGAGGTACGGGTTGATCGCGCTGGCGCCGTAGCCGATCAGCAGGGCGAAGTGATGCACCTCGCGCGGCTCGCCGGACTCGAGGACCAGGCCGGCCTGGGTGCGAGTGCCCGCCCGGACGAGGTGATGGTGAACGGCCGAGACGGCCAGAAGAGCAGGAATCGGAGCTTCGTCGGCGTCGTGCCCGCGGTCCGAGAGGATGATGACGTTGTGGCCCTCGGAGATAGCCTCCGAAGCGCGGTCGAGCAGCTGCTCGACCGCCTTGCGCAGGCCGGCGCCACCCTCGGCGACCCGGAAGAGGATCGGCAGCGTGATCGTCTTGAAGCCGTGGGAATCACCCGTGGACAGGCCGCGGATCTTCTCCAGCTCCTCGTTCGAGAGGACCGGCGAGGGCAACTCGAGCTGGTGGGCGGAGCGCGCATCGGGCTCGAGGAGGTTGCCCTCCGGGCCGATCGCCATCTCGGAAGCCATGATGAGCTCCTCGCGAATGGCGTCGATCGGCGGGTTGGTCACCTGGGCGAAGAGCTGCTTGAAATACGAGTACAGCAGCTGGGGCCGTTCCGACAGCACGGCCAGGGCCACGTCGTCGCCCATTGCGCCGACCGGCTCGGTTCCGGTGACGGCCATCGAGTTGATCAGGATGCGGACGTCTTCGGCCGTGTACCCGAAGACTTCCTGGCGGCGCAGCACTGTCTCGTGGTCGGGCTCGATCACGCGCGCCGGCGGTGGCAGCTCGGTGAGCCTGACCAGCCACTCGCGAACCCACTCTTCGTAGGGGTGCTCGGTAGCGACACGGCGCTTCAGCTCGTCGTCGGAGACGATGCGCTGCTCGGCCGTGTCGACGAGGAACATCTGGCCGGGCTTGAGCCGGCCCTTGGCCACCAGCCTCTCGGGCGGGATGTCGAGCACCCCGGCCTCGGAAGCCATTACCACCCGGCCGTCGTCGGTGATCCAGTAGCGGGCCGGGCGAAGCCCGTTGCGGTCGAGGGTGGCGCCGACCCGGATGCCGTCGGTGAAGGCAATGGAGGCCGGTCCGTCCCACGGCTCCATCAGGCAGGAGTGGAATTCGTAGAATGCCCGCTTCTCCGGAGCCATCGACTCGTGATGCTGCCAGGGCTCCGGGACCATCATCATCAGGGCGTGGGCCAGTGAGCACCCCGACAGGTGGAGCAGCTCCAGGACGTTATCCAGGATCGCCGAGTCCGACCCTTCGTTGTCGATCGCCGGGAGAGCCTTCGTCAGCTCCGGGCCGAACAGGGTCGAGCTGAACTGTGACTCGCGGGCGTGCATCCAGTTGACGTTGCCGCGCAGGGTGTTGATCTCGCCGTTGTGCGAGATATAGCGGTACGGATGGGCCCTCGGCCAGGACGGAAACGTGTTGGTCGAGAAACGCGAGTGGACCATGGCGATTGCGCTCTCGACGCGCTCGTCGGCCAGGTCCGGGTAGAAGACGCGCAGCTGCGAGGCGTTGAGCATGCCCTTGTAGACGATGGTCCGGCAGCTGAGGGACGGGATATAGAAGTCTCCGCGCGTCGGAATCGCCGAACGCGAAACGGCCTTCTCGACGAGGCGGCGGGCGACGTAGAGCTTGCGCTCGAAGGCCATGTCCTCGACCAGGCGATCCGGGCGATCGACGAAGACCTGGCGAATCAGGGGTTGGGCCGCCCTGGCACTTGCGCCAAGGCTTGCAGCCTCGGTTGGCACGTCACGCCAGCCCAGCAGGTGCAGACCTTCGCCGGCGATCACCCCCTCGAACAGGCGGAAGCACTCGACCCGTCCGGCCCTGTCCTGGGGCAGGAACACCATGCCGACGCCGTACCCGCCCCTGCCTCGCATACGAACGCCGGACCTGCCGGCGGCGTCGGCCAGGAAGCGGTGTGGGATCTGGATGGTCAGGCCCGCGCCGTCGCCGGTGCTGCTCTCCGAGCCGGTGGCGCCGCGATGCTCGAGGTTGACGAGGACGGTCAGGGCGTCGCGGACGACATCGTGAGAAGGGCGGCCGGCAATGTCGACTACGAAGCCGAAGCCGCATGCGTCGTGCTCGAAGCTGGGATCGTAGAGCCCCCCGGCCCGCGACCCGCCCGTCTGGCTCACTCTGCGCCGTCCTCGCTCGGCTGCGTCAGCACCCGTCCTTCGGCCTCCGCGCCGGCGACGGCGGCGCCTGCTCCTTCGCGGCGAAGCCCTCTTGGGTCGCGGAGAGCCGAGTGTCGATTAGCGAACCATCCCGGGTCAAGGTTGGAACGGTTGTGAATCGGTGCCGAACACCGTCGCAAGTGGCTGCCGGTACCATCCAAACGGCGGCGACCTTCTCAAGCGATCTTCCTTCCACGGATCGGCGTTGTTGTGGTAGCCGTAGCCCTCCCAGAAGCCGAGCCGGTCGCGGTCAAGGAACTCGAGGCCGCGGACCCATTTCGCGCTCTTCCGGAAGAAGCGCTTCGGAACGAGGAGCCGGATCGGGTAGCCGTGCTCCGGCTCGAGCGATGTCGGCAGGCGTCAATCATTCTGTCATCCTGAGCGGGAGGTCTCAAACGACGGAAGGAGAAGAATGCAGTTGTCCGAAGAGGTCCGCTGGGGCATCCTCGGCCCCGGCGACATCTCGTCCAGGTTGATGCAGGATGCCGGTCGAGCGGCCAACTTCAGCGTGGTCGCGGTCGGCAGCAGAAGTCGCGATCGGGCGGCGGAGTTCGCATCGAGGTTCGGCATCGCGCGGATCCACGGCTCATACGAGGAACTGCTGGCCGACCCGGAGGTGGACGCGGTCTATGTCGGCGTCCCGAATTCGCTTCACCACCCCATGACGATGCTGGCGATCGCGGCCGGCAAACACGTCCTCGTTGAGAAGCCCTACACGCGCCAACCAGAGCAGGTCGTCGAGGCATTCGATGCCGCGGAGGCTGCGGACCTGGTGCTGATGGAGGCGTTCATGTGGCGTCACTCGCCCCAGACGCGCCGCTTCATGGAACTGCTGCCGGAAGTGGGCGAGCTCCAGTCGATCCGTTCCACATTCAGCTTCGTGATGACGAAGACGAGCGACGCGCGGCTCGAACCCGGCCTCGACGGCGGGGCCCTGATGGACGTGGGCTGCTACCCCGTGAGCGGCTCGCGCCTGGTCGCCGGAGCAGAACCGGTGCGGGTCTTCGGCGAGCAGACCCTTGGCCCTTCCGGCGTGGACGAGCGCTTCTCGGGCTTGCTGCGCTTCCCGTCCGGTGTGGTCGCCGAGATCGTTGCGGGTTTCACGTCAGTCCAGCGCTCGCTCGAGGCGGTCGGCAGCAAGGGCACTCTCGTGTCGCGCGACCCCTGGCACAGCGAGCTCGGCGGAATCGAACTGAATGGCCGCGCTGAGCCCGTCGTGCTGGACGACACTTACCGTTTGGAGATGGAGAACCTCAGCTCCGCGATTCTGGGCCACGGAAGGCCGCTGTTGGGCAGGGCCGACGCGCTCGGTCAGGCACGAGCGATCGACGCGCTCCTCCGGTCGGCGGCATCCGGCCAGGCAGTCTCGCTTGAGGCTTGACGCGCTTCTCTTGCACTGCTCATGCGGGCCCAGCGTAGGCCGAGAGGGCTTGATGGCGTGTTTGCGCCAGCCCAACTGAGGGCGACCCGTCCGTTCCGATATCCCCGCAGGCTCAGCTCGAGGCCAAGGTGCGACCGAATGGCCGTTACCGACGAGTCAGTCCTGTTGAGCGCCGGCTGCACGGCGCTGCTATAAATGCCGGTGAGCCCCCGCAGGTTGTCGATTGCCACCTCTCTGATTTCCCGCCTGTGGGGTCGGAGATGATCGCCAGACCCAGGTGAGCTGGTCAACATGGGGCCCCAATGACTGACACCCACGCATTCACAGCGGCACCCGCGGGCTTCAACGCCGGACCCGAGGCGGACACGCCCGCCCGGCCGCTGCCCTTCCCGGAGGATTTCCTATGGGGTGCCGCGACGTCCTCGTACCAGATCGAGGGCGCCGCCGACCAGGATGGACGTAAGCCGTCGATCTGGGACGTCTTCTGTGGGGTACCGGGGAAGGTTCTCCACGGAGACACCGGCGAGAAGGCCTGCGACCACTACAACCGGCTCGAAGATGACCTCGACCTGATGAAGGAGCTCGGGCTCCGAGCATATCGATTCTCCGTGGCCTGGCCGCGCATCCAACCCGACGGGACCGGGCCGGTCAACAGGCTCGGGATGGACTTCTACGAGCGGCTGGTCGACGGGCTGCTCGAGCGCGGAATCGCCCCCGCGCTGACCTTGTACCACTGGGACCTCCCGCAAACGCTCGGCGATCTCGGCGGCTGGACCTCCCGCGACACCGCTTCTCGATTCGCGGACTACGCCGACCTCGTGGCGGCGTCCCTCGGCGATCGCGTCAAGATCTGGATGACTCTCAACGAACCTTGGGTCTCGGCCTGGATGGGCTACGGGTCAGGCCGACACGCACCCGGAATCGCGGACCTGCGGTCGGCGGCGGTGGCCCATCACCACCTCCTCCTCGCTCACGGTCAGGGATTGGCCAGGCTGCGATCACGGCTGCCGAAGGGCACCGACGTCGGCATAGCGCTGAGCCTGATGAGCACCTATCCGGCGAGTGAACACCCGGACGACGCCGTGGCGGCGCGCATCGTCGACGGTCAGTTCAACCGCTCTTGCCTCGACCCCATCGTCCGCGGCAAGTATCCCGATGACATCGGCCCGTTCTCTTCGACGTGGCTGGGCACGGATGGTCCGGTCCGCGCCGGCGACCTGGACCTCATCTCGGCCCCGATCGACTTTCTCGGAGTCAACTCCTACAGCGCCCGCACGGTCACCGCGCGGGGTCGCCTGACAGAGGCCCGCGTAGCGGGCCTGGTTGGTCAATTCGATCCCGTGGGCTCCTTCGGCATGGATGTCGCCGACGTCGTCCCTATCGGAACTCCCATCACTGCGATGGGGTGGCCCGTCGTGCCGTCCGGCATGCGCGACCTGCTCGTCCGGCTCCAGCAGGATTATGGAATCCCCGTCTACATCACCGAGAACGGTGCCGCCTACCCGGACTACACCACCCCGGAAGGGCTGGTCGACGATCCGGAGCGGATCGAATACCTGGACGCGCACCTGCGCGCCGTCGGCGAGGCAATAGAGCGCGGCGCCGACGTCCGCGGGTACTTCCTGTGGAGCCTCTTCGACAACTTCGAATGGGGTTCGGGCTACTCGAAGCGATTCGGGATCGTCTATGTCGACTACCCGACGTCGCGTCGGATTCCCAAGTCGAGCGCCCGCTGGTACGGCCAGGTGATCCGCGCCAATTCCGTGGGCAGCGGCGCCTTCTGACACGGCGGCCGGTGCGGCGTCAGGCTATCCGGCTGGCTTTCTCGCTTTCGAGCTCGAAGCAGCCCACGTAGTGGTCTTCCTCGATCTTCGCAAGGGTCGGTTCATCGGCCCGGGGCTGCGACGTGCGACCGGCCAGTGGGTAAGCCTCGTGGAACAGGCACCCGCCGCGACCGGCGATCGCCGGCGGCAGCTCGTTCTCGATCTGGGCCCACTTCTTGTGGAGCTGCGGCACGGACGAGATCAGCATCCGCGTGTACGGGTGAGTCGGATTGCCGAAGACCTTGTTCGTTGCGCCCATCTCGACGACGACGCCCCGGCGCAGGATGACCGTCTTCTCGCTGATGTAGTTGCCGAGCGACAGGTCGTGAGTGATGAACAGGATCCCCATGCCCCGGCCCTTGAGCTCGGCCAGCAGGTTCAGGACGTCGATGCGGGTCGAGGCGTCGAGCATGCTGATGATCTCGTCGGCGACGAGGACCTTGAGCTCGAGCAGCAGCGCCCGGGCGACCAGCAGCCGCTGGAGCTGGCCGCCGCTTAGCTGGTGGGGGTACTTGTTCAGGACCTGGTCCGGATCGAGGGTGACGGCCCGCAGCGCGGCTTCGACCTTGTCGCTCCACTCGGAGCGGGCCGCGCCCGCGAAGTATTCATTGCGGATCATGCCAAAGACGCGGTCTGCCTTGAAGATCGGGTTGTACGAGCTGAAGGGGTCCTGGAAGACACCCTGGACGTGCTTGTAGTACGACTTGACGTCCGAACCGCCGATGGAACCGACGTCGAGCCCGTCGAGCGTGATGGAGCCCCGGCTGATGCTGATCAGTTTCAGCACCATCTTCCCGACCGTCGTCTTGCCGCTTCCGCTCTCGCCGATGAGGGAGACGACCTCGCCGGGGTTGATGTCGAAGCTGACGTCTCGGACCGCGAGCAGGTCCTTCCCGCCGAAGGTTCCAACCTTGTAGATCTTGGAAACCCTGTTGAGGCTAAGCATCAGTTCCAGTGGCCTTCCAGCAGGCGACCGAGTGATCGGTATCGACTTCCACGAACGGCGGCTCCTCAACGCACCTGGCGAATGCCAGCGGGCAGCGGGCCCGGAACCGGCATCCGGTGGGAGGATTCAGGAGCGAGGGCGGGCTGCCGGGGATGCCGGCGAGCTTCTTGTCGGCGTAGCGCACCCCAACCTCGGGTAGCGACGAAACGAGCATCTGCGTGTATGGATGCCGCGGCTGCTGGATGATCGTGCTGGTCGGCGCCCTTTCAGCGAGCTTGCCGGCATACATGATCAGGATCGAGTCGGCGATCTGGTACAGGATCGAGACGTCGTGCGTGATCACCAGCATGCTCCTCACGAAACCGTGATCCCGGAAGCTCACCAACGTCTCCGCCACTGCCCTCTGCGTCGAGACATCCAGGGCCGACGTGATCTCGTCGGCGATCAGCAGCGACGGATCGAAAAGGGTCGAGATGACCATTACCATGCGCTGCTTCATGCCGCCCGACAGCTCGATCGGGTAGCGCTTCAGGACGTCTTGCTCCAGCCCAACGAGGTCGATGCGTCTTTGGAGCTCGCCCTTGATCTCGCGGAACTCGGTCCCCCGAGACTCGACCAGCTCGGCAACCATCTTGCCGATCTTCCGAGTCGGGTTCATGGCGCTCATGGCGTACTGCGGAATCACCGAGACGTCCCTGAAGCGGAACTCGTTCATGCCCGCGCTGTCCCAGATGGGCAGTTCGTTGTTGTCGAGAGTGACGCTCCCCGAGATGTACTTCATTCGGCCGTCCAGGCGGATCAGGCTGTTGCCGAGCGTGGACTTGCCGCAGCCTGACTCTCCGGCCAGACCCATGATTTCCTTGTCTGCGATTGAGAAGGTCGCGCCATCGAGGGCTTTCACGTCGCCGGCCAGAGTTCGGTAGTAGACCCTGAGGTCATTGACCTGGAGGCTCACGGGTCAGGTTTCCCTGAGTTTGGGGTTGAAGATCTCGTCGAGGCCCACGTTCATGACATAGAGCGAGCCGACTGTGGCAATGATGCCGATGCCGGGCGGGATGAACCACCACCAGATCCCGAGCAGCGGGGCGGCCCAGGTGACGGCGTTGTACATCATGAGCCCAAGGGAGATTCCACCGGTCGGTCCCAGGCCGATGAAGTCCAGACTGGCTGCGATCAGGATGGCGCCACCGAACAGCAGGATGTAAGTCAAGAACAAGTAGGAGCTCATGTTCGGCGCAATCTCGAAGACGATCACCTTCCAGCCGCTCCGACCACTCAGCTTGGCCAGATCGATGAACTCCCGGGACCGCAGCGAAAACGTCTGAGCACGGATGGCGCGGGCAGCCCACGGCCACGAGGTGGCGCCGATGAAGATGGCCTCGAACAGCACGCCGCGCGCTTGCAGATAGGAGGTGATGACCAGCAGCACGGCCAGCGTCGGGATCACCAGGAAGACGTTGGTGACCATGTTCAGGATCTCATCGATCCAGCCGCCTCGATAGCCGGCCACGAAACCGACGACCATCCCGATCAGCGCCGCGAGCCCGCCGCCCAGGAGGCCCACGAAGAACGAGGCGCGCAAACCGTTGGCGAACTGGGCGAAGACATCCTCGCCGAAATACGTCGTACCGAACCAGTTGCTCGGGTCCAGGCTGGGATGGCGCATCGGCAGGCCGGTCTGGGCCAGCGGATCGGTGGAATCGACTATCGGTCCAAAGACCGCGATGCAGATAAGCACCAGTAGAATTGTTACCGAGACGAGGAACTTCTTAGAGCGCAAAGTGAAGAAGAGGAATTCGCCGCGAGCGCGCCTGGCCGGAGGAGTCGGGGCTTTCTGGGCTTCATCGATCGCCGGACTCGGCTCCGTCATCGTGCCACTCGCCGCCGTCATGCCGTGCCTCCACGCATGGCCACGCGGGTCCGCGGATCGACGATTACGTAGACGATGTCGACGATGAAGTTGGCCGCCAGGACTCCGATGATGATGAACAGGAAGATGCCCTGCAGCAGGAAGTAGTCCTCGTTCTGGATGGCCGCGAAGACGAGGTGGCCGAGGCCGGGATAGGAGAAGACGATCTCAGTGACGAGCGCCCCGGCAACGATCACACCCAGCTGCAGAGCCAGGCCCGTGATCTGCGGCAGCATCGCGTTGCGGAAGGCGTACTTGCGGATCAGGCCCTGAGGGGCGCCGAGCGCCGCCAGGTAGCGACTGTAGTCCGACTCCAGCTCGTAGATGATCAGGTTTCTCATCCCAATGGCCCAGCCGCCGAACATGACGAGGAAGAGCGACAGGAACGGCAGCGCCCAATGGGCCACGAGGTCCGTGAAGAACAGCCAGGAGAG
The DNA here is from genome assembly GCA_049514315.1 of Candidatus Limnocylindrales bacterium. Taxonomy (GTDB): domain Bacteria; phylum Chloroflexota; class Limnocylindria; order Limnocylindrales; family CSP1-4; genus Fen-1039. Next base: position 22,414 of record JBEKVD010000032.1, read on the forward strand.
CGTTGGCTCGAGGTTGAAACCATAGCCACCGGAAAGCGGGAAGATCCGCAGGCTGAAGGACAGCACGAACGACAGGACGATCGCAAGCCACATGTACGGCGTCGCGGTCAGGATGTAGCCCACGGGCAGGACCGTGTTGTCGAGGTACCTGCGGCGAGCTGCCAGGGCCCCGAAGGTATTGCCAGCCCACCAGCTCAAGAGGATCGCTGGTATGAGAAGGGCGAGCGTGTAGGGCACCGCGGCCATGATCATGTCGGTCACGGGCGTACCGTTGCCGTATATGCTCAGTCCGAGGTTGCCGTGGAGCAGCGAGTTCCAAAAGTTCAGGTACTGCACCGGCAGTGGCTGTTTCAGGCCGAAGAGATTGTAGTAGTAGTCGGCCAGCGCCTGGGCCGCTGTCGGCGAAAGGCTGTTCGTCTTGGACACCAGCACGGCGACGGGATCACCGGGCATGAACCGTGGGATCATCCAGTCGATCGTCGCCGCCACGAAGAACGTCAGCAAGTAGATGAATAGCTTCTGCCCGAAGTACCGTCGCACGCGATCTCCCGGTCGCTGACCCTGACGGTCACAGAATAGCCCCTCCCTCCGGGGTCTTCCGCAGGGAGGGGCTGTGACTGTCGATCCTTAGCTCTTGGGGACGGCCTTGATGTTGGTGAGCATGTAGATTGCTCCCATCTGCCAGTAGCCGTTCCAGGTAGCGGGCTGGACCTGGGCTCCCTTGTCGGAAGGCCAGTTGGTCCAGTAGGTATTGTTGACCTGCGACCACTCGCCGTTATACCAGAGCGGTATGACCGGCTCGTCGGTCAGCTGGATCTTCTGGAGCTGTGAGCAGATCGCCTGCATGTCGGCCACGTCATCGGTTGGCGTCTGGTCGAGCTTCTGGACGAGAGCCCAAGCTGTCGGGTTATCGTATTGCTCGAAGTTGCGGTTTCGGGCGGGGCCGGCCGCAATCTCAGGCTGGCGGAAGATGTAGTCGTAGTACGTCCAGGGCGTGTTGCCGATCTGAACGTCGTTGTTGATGACCAGGTCGAAGGTCGGCGCCGCGCTGGTCGTCCCGTTGCGATCGTTGACGACCGTTGCGTAAGCCGGGTGCTGAGGATCGATGTTGATCCCGGCGGCCTTGGCGTCGGTAGCGATCAAGTTCTCGGCTTCCATCCAGTCAGACCAGCCATCGGGAACTTCGAGGGTCAGCTTGATCGGCGAGCCGTCCTTGTTCGTCACGAACCCGTCGCTGCCGGCCTGATAGCCGGCGGCCGCGAGATCGGCCTTTGCCTGAGCCGTGTTGAACGTGGGGCCGAGGCTCTTGGCCTGGGCCGCATCGATGTACTTGCTCCACACCGGCAGGAGGCCAGTCGGGTCTGCTGCCGCGACAATGTTGCCGTAGTCCGTGACAACGACGTTCTGCGGGTTGATCGCCTCAGCCAGAGCCCGGCGGAAGGCCGGGTCGTCGAGGGGCTTGATCTTGGTGTTCGGAATGAGCCACGCGGTGTTGCCCGACAGCATGTAGGGCGGGCCAGCGTAGTAGGTCGTGATGTTGTACCCGCCGTTCACGATCTGGGCGATGCCCGGCAGGTAATTGTTGTCCAGGTCAAGGCCGCCCGAGAGAAGTTCACCGAGGGCGACGTTGTTGGAGCTGTTGACGATGTCAACGATGTACGTGGGCTGAACGTTGAGGCTGAGGGCCTTGATCGCCCACCAGTTCGGGTTCTTGACCCAGACCATGCGATCCTGAGCGGCCGTCTTGTACGTGTACGGGCCGGTGCCAACGCCGTTCTGGTTCAGGAACTTGAGGATGTCGGGAGTGTTGTACTTCGTGAAGACCGCCGAGGGAATCATCGGCATGTTGTAGAGGAACCACATCCATTCCTGGTACGAAGGAGTTCCCTTGAACGTAACGACAACGTTGTTGCCGGACGCCGTCACCGTGTTCACGAATGTGAATAGAGTCGAGCCGAGCGCGGCGTTCTGGTAGATGTTGATCGAGAAGGCCACGTCGGCGGCTGTGAAGGCTGAACCGTCGGACCAGTTCACGCCCTGGCGCACGTTGATCGTGTACGTCGTCTTGGCGCTATCCCACGACCCGCCTGAAGCGAGCCACGGGGTGTACACGTCCTTGATCGGATCGTACAGGAAGAGGGTCTCGTACTGGAGGCCCACGACACCCATCGCCATGTTTGGATCCAGCGGGTTCCAGGTGGGCGGGGCGCCCCACTGCTTACCGCTCGTGTAGAGGGTCTGCGCGCGCGGGTAGACCGTTGTATCGGTTGCGGGGAGGCCGCTCGCGTTCGCGGCCGGTGCCGGGGTGGCAGACGAACCGCACGCCGTGGCGACGATGCTGGCCACCGCGAGCAGAGCCAGAACCCTGGATTTACCCATGTGCATCCCTTTCCTCCCTTCCGATGCGGAGCGCAGGAGCAACGCCTCAGGCCTGACCACACTCAGGCACGCTGGACGCCCCACATGGCTAGCACAGATCACTAACTCCGCGAATCTCCCTTGCAGCGGGGTCAGAGATCGACACCCGGACAGTAGATCACGTTTAGTAGTCTGTCAATCTTCGAAAGTGCTAAAACCTTCAGTAATCACGTTCGATATTCGGCGCGATTGGTCCCTCGACCCACCTCGAAAGCCCTCCCGGGGGGCGAAACTGGCGCGCTGAGGGTTGACCCGCGAAACAGACGGCTGATATCATGCGCTAAAGTCTTCACTAAAGGGACGTCCTCGCGTGACGAATAGCCACGAGCAGAGAGCTGCGACGCTGGCCGACGTTGCGGCTGCCGTCGGGCTCTCTCCGGCCGCCGTATCGCTGGCTCTGCGAGGCAAGGCCGGCGTTTCGGAGGCCACCCGCACCCGTGTCGTCGAGGCTGCCAGGAGACTCGGCTATCGCCCCGTGGCGACCGGGTCGCGGCAGCACCAGAAGCCAATTACGTTCGGCCTGGTGATCAACCCGGTGCACGGCGGCATCCAGGAAGCGAATCGCTTCTACGCCCCGGTCATAGCCGGCATCCAGGCCAGCTGCCGGAGCCACCACATGGACCTGATGCTGGCGACCATGCCGGTCGACCAGCACCAGTACCCCATCGAGCTCCCGCGCATCGTGACCAACCGTACGTGCGACGGCCTGATCGTCGTCGGCGCGCACCTCTCGCGGGCTACCACTGCGATACTCCGGACCGCGCCACCGGCCATCCTGGTGGACGCATATGCGGACGACGACGCCTTCGATTCCGTCGTGATGGACAACGTCGGCGGGGCTCGGACTGCGGTCGAGCATCTCGTCTCTCTGGGCCACCGCAACATTGCGATCCTGGCAACCGAGCCGCAGGCCTACCCCAGCATCCTGCAGAGGCGCCTGGGCTACGATCAGGCACTCGCCGCGGCGGGGCTTACTCCCCACTTCATCGACGCTTTGTACTGGGAACCGGATTCGGCGGCCGTGTTCGCGCTTGCATACCTCAAGGACCACCCCGAGGTCAGCGCCGTCTTCTGCGCCAACGACCTCGTGGCGGTCTCTCTGCTCCAGGCAGCCAGGCAGGAGGGCATAGCGGTGCCCGACCGACTCTCGGTCGTGGGCTACGACGACATCGACCTGGCGGGTTTTGTTCACCCTGCGCTGACGACGATGGCCGTGGACAAAGTCGGGATGGGCCGGCTGGCGGTTACATTGCTCGCCCACCGCCTCGAGTTCGGGAAGGAGTGCGTTACGCAAACGTTCGTCCGGCCTACACTGGTCGAGCGCGAGACGACCCGAGCCGTGGAACCAGCGGCGCCCCAGGAAGAAGATGCCGTGTCACTTCGCGCTGATGCGCAGCCGGCCTGGTGAAAGGGGCCACGATGGACGCCGCCGACGGACCGTCGCTCCCGGCCGCGGAGGCCGCGCCGGCCGACGCGCTCCCGAACATCCCGTGGGAAGACCGCCCGGCCGAATCTGGCGCGGTCATTTGGCGGTCCAGCCGCAACCCTATCATCAAGAGAGACCTGATCGAGCGCTCCAACAGCATCTTCAACTCGGCCGTGGTGCCCTTCGGGCCCGGCTTCGCCGGAGTCTTCCGCGTCGACGACACGACGCGCGAGATGAACCTCCATGCCGGCCGCAGCAGCGACGGCGTCAACTGGACGCTGGAGCAAGAAACGATCGAGTGGACTGCCACCGACGCTCGCGTGAGCGAGATCCAGGAACGCTTCGAGCACGCCTACGACCCCCGGGTCACCTGGCTCGAGGATCGTTACTACGTGACCTGGTGCTACGGCTACCACGGCCCGACCATCGGAGTCGGGTACACGTACGACTTCGACAGGTTCGATCAGCTCGACAACGCGTTTCTGCCGTTCAACCGCAACGGCGTCCTCTTTCCCCGCAGAGTGGGCGGCTCGTACCTGCTGCTGTCGCGGCCCAGCGACAACGGTCACACGCCTTTTGGCGATATCTACCTGTCGGAGAGCCCCGACCTGATCCACTGGGGCCGTCACCGGCATGTCATGGCCACGCGGCCCCTGACGTGGGAATCGACGAAGATCGGCGCCGGACCTACCCCGATCGAGACGCCGGAGGGGTGGCTGCTCATCTATCACGGCGTCCTGACATCCTGCAACGGCTTCGTGTACTCGATGGGCGCCGCCCTGCTGGACCTGGATCAGCCGTGGAAGGTCGTCGCCCGGAGCCGCGACTACCTGATCTCGCCGCAGGTCCCGTATGAGCAGATCGGCGACGTGCCGAACGTCGTGTTCCCGTGTGCGGCCCTGCTCGACCGACCCACCGGCCGGCTGACCGTCTACTACGGGGGAGCCGACACGGTCGTATGCCTCGCCCACTGCTATCTGCCTGAACTGGTGGACTTCGTCAAGAAGCGAAGCTGAACGGGTTCGAAGTCGGGCGTCGGCTTCGCTCCCGGCGGGCGCCGAGGCGGAGACTCCTCACGCAATCGGTGGCGCCGCCGCGGAGCGGTGCGGCGAGCCAGAATGTCGTGGCCTCGCCCACGAGCAGGACCCGGCCAATGCGAGGACGCATGATCGAGCAATCGCTCAATGGAACCTGGCAGATGCGCGAGCGCGGCACGGAAGAGTGGCTGCCCGGCGCGGTTCCCGGCGGAGTCCACCTCGACCTCATGGCCGCGGGACGCATACCCGATCCGTTCGTGGGCGACGAAGAGCTGCGCGTCGCGTGGGTCGCGGATCGCGACTGGGAGTACCGGCTCGATTTCGTCGCGGAGGCCGGCCTCGCCGCGGAGGAGTGCCTCGGCCTCGTCTTCGACGGCCTCGACACCCTGGCTGAAGTCCGCCTCAACGGAGAGCTGCTGGGCAGCGCGAACAGCATGTTCCGTGCGTGGCGCTGGGAAATCACCGGCATGATCAAGCCGGGTCCGAACGAACTGGCCGTGGTCTTCCGATCGGCCGTACGCGAGGGAGCCGAGCTGGACGCGATCAGGCACCTCGCCTCCCCCAACGGCCAGCTCGCCGGCGCGCCCTACCTGCGCAAGGCGCCGTGCCACTTCGGCTGGGACTGGGGTCCCAAGCTGCCGAACATCGGCTTCTGGCAGGGGGTGCGGATGGAGGGCTGGAGCATCGGTCGGCTGGCAGACGTCCGGCTCTCGCAGCGGCTTGAAGGCGGTCGGGGGGAGATCGCGGCGGAGGTGCACTTCGACCGGGCACCCGGTCGTTCCGCCGAGCTAGGGGCCTTCATGCGTGTCGAGCACCCGGACGGACGGGTCGATCTCGTCCGGTCGGTCGTGCCGGCGGAGCGTTCGGTCGCGGTCCTCACGATAGACATCGCCGATCCCGAGCTCTGGTGGCCAAACGGCCTCGGGGGCCAGCCGCTCTACGGGATCGACGTGGAGCTGGCCTGCGGCGATCGAACGCTCGACGTCCGGCGCTACCAGGTTGGCCTGCGAACGCTCGAGCTTCGGCGCGAGCCCGACCGGTGGGGCGAGTCGTTCACCTTCGTCGTAAACGGCGTGCCGATCTTCGCGAAGGGCTCCAGCTGGATACCGGCTGACTCCTTCCCGGCCCGGGTGACAGCGGCGCAACTCGGCGCGCTGCTCGGCGCCGCGGCCGACGCAAACCACAACATGATCCGGACCTGGGGCGGAGGCTACTACGAGACCGAGACGTTCTACGACCTGTGCGATCGCCACGGCATCCTCGTCTGGCAGGACTTCATGTTCGCCTGCAGCGTCTACCCGCTGACCGACCCCGCTTTCCGCGCCAACGTCGAGTCCGAGGTCCGCGAGCAGGTGCGCCGGCTGCGGCATCGCCCCTGCCTGGCGCTGTGGTGCGGCAACAACGAGATGGAGCGGGGCTGGACGGACTGGGGCTGGAGCCGGCCCGGCAACGACGACCTCCGCGAGGCATACCTGCGCTTCTTCTCCGAGACTCTGCCGGCATGGGTTGCGGACGAGGATCCGGCG